>CAVHXL010000122.1:0-5167 GCA_963639885.1 bacterium
GAGCCTGAGGGATTTCGTAGTATGGACCGGAGTTCGATTCTCCGCGCCTCCACCACGCAGAACGCGCAGGTAGATGTAACCATCTACCTGCTTTTTTATTGCAGAAAAGTACATCTGAAATTGCGGATCAGGCGAGCGCCGCGCGTGCGCCGTTCGTATCCAGGCAGGTCAACCGGATGACCACGGAAGATGGGACACGGCCTGTGCTGCTACGAATATGCGGGCGCTTGGGACATGCCACGCTCGTGGCGGCGGCGGGTTGGGAAGGCGTCGGCGACTACGAGCGCGAGGCCGCCGATGGCGAAGGCTTCGCCGATGGACGTGCTGTCACTGGTCTGGGACATGACCTGCTTGGCAAAGTGACAGCCGGATGAATTGCATGAACAGGATTCAGCCCGTACGGTTCAACCATGCATGTTTGCCCACTTTTGTTGCCGTGCCTCTGTTCGGTTGTCGCTTGCGCCTAGTGCATCAGCCCCTCGTCGCGCAGAACCTTGCGGCACTCGGCGTAAAGCTCCTCGCGCTCCTTTTCGGTCAGCTTCTCGTCCTCGCTCAACTCGGGCACGTGGTCGTCGATGACCAGAACCCAATCCTCCGGGGTCACTTCTTTTTTGTCGGCCTGAACCATTTCGCCTCCTCGTTTTGCTTGTAGAGCATTTCCGTCGTGTAATGGTCGATTGCCGCGCCGCCGGCGTTCGGGTGCAGCGCCTTCATCTGCTGGCGTATCCTCTCGTACGCCTGCACCACGCCGGGGTCGTTCACCTTTATCTCGTAGATTGTACCATCGTGGGCACGCCATCGCCGAGCTGCGTACCCGGTCGTTCTCGGCCACGGTTCGTATGTCTGTCCGCGACGGCGGCGAGCTCATGGGGGTGTGTAAGCACCACATCGCCCGTCGGCGAGCCCCGCGCAAGCGCGTTCATCATGCTTTCGGCGTAATCCGAGATAATCGGGCGACCCAAACCCCGCTCCACTCCACCATTGGGTGGGTGATCATGTGAGCCCTCGTCAGCGCGGGGGTTCACTCTTTTTTGGGACGTGAATCGGCGCACTCTTTGCCAATAGCTCGGAAATCGTTTCCCCAATGGTCGAAGGCGAGGTGGGTGAGCGGCTCTTCGCCGTCTGTCTCGATGGGTTTTGCGAACACATTGATTATTTCCGGCGGACCAGCCTTTTCCTCACGGGAAAGGCTGGTCGTGCGATAGAGGGGTTTCCTTGCTTAAAGCGGTGGTTTCGCTCTTGGCTGCAATGCATTGCTTGATCGTTGCCAACGGTCGCGCACGTGGCTTTTCTGTGCCGTCCTCGTATTGATACGGTTGAGTAACGCCTGTGATCTCTCTCGTTGTTAGAATAGTCAAAACATATATCCCGAGCATATTGAGTTGGACCATGTCGAATCAAAACAAAAACAAAGCCGCGCATGGGCGTCATGCCTCTTATGACAAAACACTGACTTACCAGCATCCTGCGCAAAATCGTCAGGGCACTGCGCAACAGCATCGTGGTGCCTACCAGCAGCCGTATCAGCACGACTACGTTACCGATTACGCGAATGCTGCTTACGGATCCACACCGAAAGGCGGGTTCACCCCCGATTTTCAGCAGCGTCCTCGGCACAAGGCCGGCAAGGTTCTTGGCATCACGTTCGGTTGCATCGCCCTTGTGCTCGTCGCTGCATATTGCGGGGTTGCTATCTACTTCGGGAGCCACTTCATGCCGAACACCAAGCTCGGTTCCCTGGACGCATCGCTGATGTCTTCTTCCGAAGTCGAGCAGAAGCTTTCGGATAATTTATCTAGTTATAAGCTTGTCATTACTGGCGACGGTTTCGACTTAACCGTTTCCGCCAAGGATATGGGGCTGAGCATCGATTCCGCATCCGTGGTCAAGCAGGCTCTTGGCACGATTAACAACTGGGCATGGCCGGTTGAGCTTACGCGTTCTCACGATGTAACCGAAACCGTTGTGTCCACCTATAATAATTCCGGTTTCGAGCAGACCATCGTCAACGCCGTGGACGAGTTCAATGCCACCGCCGAGCAGCCGGTTAACGCCACGGTTTCGTATGATAAGGCGAAAAAATCCTTTGCGGTGTCCAAGGAGTCCGTCGGCACCGCACTTGATTCCTCCAAAGTGCTCGCGGCTGCCGATTCCGCTGTCGCCGATCTCTCGACTAAGATAACCCTGACTTCTTCGGAGCTTTTGCAGCCTACCGTCTTGTCGAGTGATGCGCGCCTGACGACTGCGGCGGCCGACGCCAACAAGATGATCACCGCTGATATCAAATTGACCATGGGAACGTCGACGGCGGCAGAGGTGAATGCCGACATCATCTCGGAGTGGGTCACGATTAACGACGAACTTGCTGCATCGCTTGATGAAGATGCCATGCGTTCGTGGACCGAGAGCCTTGCCTCGAAGTGCGATACCGTTGGAACGACGCGCACATACACGCGCGCCGATGGCAAATCGATTACGGTGTCCGGTGGCGTGTATGGTTGGGAAATCGATGACGATGCCCTGGTCGACTTGGTGGTCGAAGGGGTGAAAGCTGGCAGCGTGGAGACCATGGAGGTTCCCTACTCATCCTGCGGCGAAACGTACAACGGCGTTGGCGGGCGCGACTGGGGCAACCGCTACATCGACATCGACTTAGCAGAGCAGCATGTCTACTTCTACGATGAATCCGGTACCTGTGTTTGGGAGTCGGATTGCATCTCCGGTATCCCGGATGGAACGCATGACACGTCGGTCGGCGTTTACTGGATCAATGCCATGGCGAGTCCCTCGAAACTGATCGGTTACGAGAATGGCGAGAAGATCTACGAGTCGACCGTTCAATATTGGATGCCCTTCGATGGCAATGCTATTGGCTTGCATGATGCCGATTGGCAACCGGGATTTGGCGGAACCATGTATGCTGATGGGTATGGAAGCCATGGCTGCGTGAATCTGCCCCCGTCGGCGGCAGCTGAGCTCTACGGTTTGATTCATTCGGGCGACTGCGTGGTCAGCCACTGGTAGGAGTTTGATTCTAGCGGTGAGCCTGCCCTTATACGGTTAGGTCCACTATTTGTGCCGGCACCACGCGCTGAAGTTCGGATAAGGTCGTTTCGATTTGGCAGCCTATCCTGCCGCCTGAGAACATAATGCGATCGTAAAGCTGTGCCGTCTCGTCGATGGTGGTGCGAAAGGGCTTTTTCATACCAACGGGGCTGCAGCCGCCGTGGATGTAGCCGGTTAGCGGCAGGAGCTCGCGCGATTTGACCATCGCGATGGATTTCTCTCCTACGGCTCGTGCGGCCTTTTTCAGGTCAAGTTCGCAGGCGACGGGGATCATGAACACGTAATGCTCTCCGGATTTTCCCGCGGTCACGAGCGTTTTGAAGACTCGATCGGCATCCTGGTTGAGAAGGCGAGCCACTTCAACACCGGATAGCGCTTCGGGGCAATCGAAATATCTGGCTTGAAAATCGGCGCCGGCGGCTTCCATTTCCCGTATGGCGTTGGTCTTGCGCTCTCTGTCTTTAGCCATGGCTGGTCGCTCCTTTTCGCGCCGGGTGCGTTTGTATCCTAGGTTAGCAGATACTATGCGTCTCGCCGCGCAATCCCGAAAGACGCAACTTGCGCGCTATACTGGCGCCATGGATATCAATGAACATTTTGATGACGCGCCGATCGGCGTGTTCGACTCCGGATTCGGCGGGCTTACCGTGGCGCGCCAGATTGCCAAGGCTCTTCCGAACGAATCCATTATATATGTGGGCGATTCCGCGCGCTGCCCGTACGGCCCGCGTGACTTGTCCGAGGTTGACGGCTTCGTGCAGCAGATCTGCACCTACCTTGTCGAGCGCGGTGTGAAGCTCATCGTTATCGCCTGCAACACGGCGACTGCGGCGGGGCTCGCACACGCTCAGCAGACGTTCCCCGTTCCCATCATCGGCGTGGTCGAGCCGGGTGCGCGTGCGGCTGCGCATGCGACGCATAATCGTCGTGTGGGCGTTATTGCCACGAAGGCCACGGTCGAATCCGGGGCCTATACCAAGGCTATCCGGCATATAGACGCTGGCATCACGGTTTTCTCCATTCCCACGCCGCGATTCGTGGAAATCGCCGAGCTGGGCATTCGCATGGCTGAAGGGCCGATCGAGAGCTATACCTCGCTTGCATCGAAGGTTTACATCCGGCCCGAGTTCCAGGAGATCGCGAAGGACTATCTGGAACCGCTTCGCCGCTGCGAAATCGACACGCTCGTGCTCGGCTGCACGCATTTCCCGTTGCTGAAAGCGCTTATCGGCGGGGTAGTGGGACGCAAGGTGAACCTCATCTCCTCGGCGAAGGAGGCGGCGCGTGACGTGACCGAGATCCTTGATCGGCAGAGGCAGCATGCGCGAGAGTCCTCACCGACCACCTATGAGTTTTTCACGACGGGAGACGATGTCGATGAATTTCGGGCATTCGGGGAGCGAGCGTTTTGCAGGCGCATCGACAGCGTGTCTCACGTGATTCTACCCGAGATGTAGCCTCGCCTTTCTCGCATGGGGCTGACGCTCGCGGGCTTGTTCGCGCTACTTGGGGAAGTGTCGCGGTATTGTTTTTCGAACGCCTTGCCACATAGATGATGTTCGATACGATTTCTCGTTTCGGCTCTTGGGCTCGACCACGAAAGGATACAGCATGAAAACCGTTCTTATCGCCAGCAATAACGCTCATAAGGCTAAGGAAATAGCCGAGGCGCTTGATTTCCCCGGTTGGAAGTTCGAAACGCTTGCCCAGGCTGGCGTCGAGTCCGATCCCGTCGAGGACGCCGACTCGTTTCTTGGGAATGCGCGCATCAAGGCGCGCGCCGCGCATGTGGCGTCTGGCGGCATGGCCGTGCTCGCGGACGATTCCGGGCTTGAGGTTGATGCGCTCGCTGGGGCTCCTGGCGTGTATTCTGCGCGTTTTGCGGGCGAGCCCACTGATGATGCCGCCAACAATGCGAAGTTGCTCAGCGAGCTTTCCGGCGTCTTTGACGCAGATCGCACGGCGCGCTTTGTATGCCAGCTTGTCTACCTGGATGAGCAGGGCGGGGAAGTGGACGCACGCGGTACGGTCGAGGGTCGTATCGGGCATGAGGAGCGCGGTGAGTACGGTTTCGGCTACGATCCTTTGTTCTTGGCTGAGG
>CAVHXL010000123.1:0-5125 GCA_963639885.1 bacterium
GCGATAAACGCTCCACCGTGAGCCGAGTTTGCCGGTGGAGCGTTTATTATTGTTAGAGTGCATACGGGGAATTAGCTCAGCTGGGAGAGCGCGGGCTTTGCAAGCCTGAGGTCAGGGGTTCGATCCCCCTATTCTCCACCAGGAATGAGAGCAGGCTCGCTGAGCCTGCTTTTTTAATACCATGCAAATCGTAGGCCTGTGCCTACGATTTTTTGTATAGGTTGCTATTTCCGGAAGGTGGGCGATGAATAGGATAGAAGCGCTTCGCATCTTAGGGCTTGATGAAGATGCGACACCGGAGGATATAAGGGCAGCGTACAAGGAAACCGTTCAGATACTCCATCCCGATAAGTTCGCCTCGAACAAGAAGCTCCAGCATCGTGCAACCGAGCAATTCAAGAACCTGCAAGAGGCATATGAGTACCTAACATCGGGCAAGCGGTCAAACCGTCGTTCGTCGGGTGGCGCGCAAAGCAGCTCGAGAAGCGCGGCGTCAAGTAGCGCGGATGCGCGTCTTGCCGGTATCGCCGCGGCTCGAACGCAGCTCGTAGCCCAAAGAGATGTCGTTTACGATGAGCGGCGCAACGGGCTGGCGATGGCGGTCATAGGCGGTCTTATCGCCTTGTTTTGCGCCCGCAGGCCATTTGGGTTATTCGGTGTGATTGCCGCCATTGCGTCAACCGCCGCTGTGTGGGGGATAGTGCAGGTAGTATCATCGCAAAGGTCAATCACCATCCTCAACGATCATATAGCCGAACTTAATGAGGAAGAGCGTAAGATCGCTCGAGAAGAGGAAGAGGAGTAAGTTCTTACATGAAGCAGGAGAATCTTCGCAACGTCGCCATCATCGCGCACGTCGACCATGGCAAAACGACCCTTGTTGACCGGTTGCTGTGGGCGTCGCATGTCTTCCGCGACAACCAAGAGGTGCAGGAGCGCGTTCTCGACTCGAACGATCAGGAGCGCGAGCGTGGTATCACGATTCTTTCCAAGAATATCTCCATCAACTACAAGGACGTCAAGATCAACGTCATCGATACGCCGGGGCATGCTGACTTCGGTGGTGAGGTTGAGCGCGTTTTGAACATGGCCGATGGCGCACTGCTTATCGTTGATGCCTACGAGGGGCCGAAACCGCAGACTCGCTTCGTCCTTTCCCATGCGCTGGAGCAGGGGCTTCGTATTGTCGTTGTTGTCAACAAGATCGATCGCCCCAACGCCGATCCGGATGGAGCCGTCGATAAGGTCTTCGATCTGATGGTTGAGCTCGGCGCTTCTGATGAGCAGCTCGATTTCCCCGTTGTGTACGCATCCGCCGTCAACGGTTACGCGCGCTACGACGCGAACGACGACAACATGGATATGGTTCCCCTGCTCGACACCATCTTGAAGGAGATTCCCTGCCCCGACGTTGAGCCCGACGGTCCGGTGGCGCTGCAGGTGTGCACCGTTGATCACAGCAGCTACGAGGGTCGTATCGGCGTCGGTCGTCTCCATAGCGGCACGATGCATGAAAAGGAGCAGGTGCTGGTTAATAAGGCGGACGGCAGCTCTTACAAGGCTCAGATCCGCAAGGTGTACACCTTCGAGAACCTGGGCAAAACGGAGGTTCCCGAGGCGCATGCCGGCGATATCGTGGCGGTAATCGGCGTTGAGGATGCCGACATCGGAGACGTGATCACCGATCCCGAGAATCCGGTTGAGATGAAGGCCATCAAGGTCGAAGAACCCACGATGTCGATCGTGTTCGAGGCTTCCACCAGCCCGCTTGTTGGACGCGAGGGCGATGTAGTCGGCGCTCGTCAGCTCAAGGAGCGCTTGATGCGCGAGAAGGAGAGCAACATCTCCATGCGCATCGAGGAAACCGAGGACAAGTCGGGCGTCAAGGTTGCCGGCCGCGGCGTTCTTCATCTGTCGGTTCTGATGGAGTCCATGCGTCGCGAGGGATTCGAGTTCCAGGTTGGCCGTCCTCAGGTGGTCTACAAGACCGACGAGGCCGGTAACAAGCTCGAGCCCATCGAGGAAGCGACCGTTGACGTTCCGAACGACTATTCGGGCAAGGCCATCGAGGTGATGGGCACCGCCGGCGGCATCATGGAGGACATGGCGTCCGATGAATCCATGACGCACCTGGTGTTCTCGATCCCCTCCCGCGGCACGATGGGTCTGAAGACCCGTATTCTCAATGCGACGCACGGCGAGGCCATCCTGTTCCACCATTTCCGCGAATACGGTCCCTATTCCGGTGAAATGGAGGGTCGCAAGAACGGTGGCATGATCGCCATGGCCACCGATAAGGCCGTGGCCTATGCTCTGGATACGCTTCAGCAGCGTGGCCGCCTGTTCGTGAAACCTGGCGATGACTGCTACGAGGGCATGATCGTTGGCGAGTCGGCCAAGGAAGGCGACATGGTCGTTAACGTCTCCAAGACCAAGAATCTTGGCAACCAGCGTTCCTCGACGGCGGACAAGGCGATTCAGCTGACGCCGCCGATCACGTTCACGCTCGAGGAGGCTCTTGAGTACATCGAGGATGACGAGCTGGTTGAGATCACGCCCGAGTCGATTCGCCTGCGCAAGCGCATCCTGTCGACCATTGAGCGCAAGAAGGCCAACAAGAAGTAGAATCAAGCGAAAAGCTCAAACGGAATCCTCGGCTGCCATAAAAGCCTGAAGCAGGATTCGAATCAGCGGGTGACGACACGATGTCGTCACCCGTCTTCATTTGAAATCGTAAACCAACGGGTGTATTTAGCTTGCTCTACTGTGAAGCGACGATGGGTATATTGTGCTCGGGTGGGTACCAATAGGCAACTGTGGGAAAATGCGACTGTTGCACTATTCCACTTCGACCTGCAGGAATGCTGCAGGTGACTCTGAGGAAGGTTTATATGAAGGCTTCTCATCTTGTCAAGACGCTGTGCGCAGTCAGCCTTTCGGCTGTGTGCGTTCTCGGTGTCGCAGGTTGCTCGGGCAACGGCTCAAGCAACTCAAACGACGCCGTCGCAGCGACGATCAACGGTGTCAACATCTACGAGAGCACCATCACCGACTACATTGAGTCCATTCGCAGCCAATCCGGCATGACTGATGAGGATTCTTGGGGTCAGTACCTTTCCCAGATGGGAACCACCCCTTCCGAGCTGCGAGAGAAAATCATCGATAACTATGTCACGCGTGAGCTGATCAAGGAAGGTGCCGACGAAAAGGGTATCACCGTCGACAGCTCCGAGATCGACTCCTACGTCGAGAAGATGAAGGCTAACTACGACAGCGACGAGAAGTGGCAGTCCGCTCTCGAGCAGGCCGGCATGACCGAGGATGACTACCGCGCAGAGCTTGAGCTGCAGCTCAAGGCGAAGGATCTGTACGCGACGTTCACGAGCGACAGCGAGCCGAGCAACGAAGACATGCTCTCGTATGCCAAGATGTACGCAAGCGCTTACGATGGTGCGAAGCGTTCCTCCCATATCCTGTTCAACTCCGATGACGAGGCCACCGCACAGGATGTTCTGAACAAGATCAACTCCGGCGAGCTTGATTTCGCTGAAGCCGCGAAGCAGTACTCCCAGGACACCGGTTCCGCTACCGATGGTGGCGATGTGGGTTGGGATAAGACCAGCTCGTTCGTGACCGAGTACACCGACGCGCTCAATGAGCTTTCCAAGGACCAGGTGAGCGGCCTGGTGACCAGCACGTATGGCATCCATATCATTAAGTGCACCGACGTTTTCACCGCTCCTAAGGAGACGGGTGAGGATGGCACCGAAACCGTGAACGTCACGAGCATCGATCAGATTCCTTCTGATTGGGTTGAGACGATCAAGCAGTCCCTTCAGTCCCAGGATCAGTCGACCGCTTATCAGAATTGGTTGAGCGAGAAGAAGGAGAACTCCGACCTGGTGATCAACGACATGCCTGAAGGCCTGTCTTACGACGTTGACATGTCCAAGTACGAGTCCGATGATTCCTCGTCCAGCAGCACTTCTTCCACAAGCTCGACCACCACTTCCACCTCGGATAGCTCCTCGAGCTCCTCGACAGCCACCTCGGACAGCTCTTCGAGCTCGACTTCGGAGTCCTCGTCTTCGAGTGAAACGAATTCATCGAGCAACTAGATTGCTTGCTGAGCACAGAACAACTTTGGAGGGGAATCCTGAATGCAGGGTTCCCCTCTTTTTGGAGAAAGGGGATGGGAAGTCTAATGAACGCATCGAAAGCGCCTTTGATCGAATTGAAGGATGCCGAGGTCGTACGCGCGAGCAAGACGATTCTGCATGTTGACGGCTTCACCCTGCCGCAGGGTGAGCATATAGCGATACTCGGGCCGAACGGGGCTGGAAAGTCGACGTTCGTGAAGCTGATCACGCGCGAGGTGATGCCGCTTTACCGAGAAGAGGCACCTGTTAGGTTCATGGGTAATCCGCGGGCGCTTCTGACGGATGTTCGGAAGAAGCTGGGGATCGTGTCCTCAACGATGCAGGCCCAGATCAGCGTCCATCTGCCGGCGGTCGATATCGTGGAAGGCGGTCTTTTCGGCACGTTGGGCCTTCCCCGGCATGTGGAACCAACCAGCCTTACCCACGAGAAAGCCTTGCATGCTATGGAAATGCTTGGTGTTTCGAATCTTGCGCAGCGCGATATCATGGCGATGTCGACCGGCCAGGCGCGTCGAGTTCTTATCGCAAGAGCCCTCGTGCATGAACCGGAAACGCTGCTACTCGATGAGCCTTGCACGGGGCTCGACCCCGAGGGGACGTACTACGTGCGCTCCGCGATGCGCAAGTTGGCGCAGGCGGGCAAGGGGTTGGTTCTGATTACGCATTACCCTGAGGATATAATCCCCGAAATACAGAGGGTTTTGCTGATCAAGGGTGGATCCGTGCATGCGGATGGCTCGAAAGATGAGCTGCTGAGCGACGAGGTCATGAGCGAGCTTTTCGATGTCCCCTTGAAGGTTGCGCGAAATGGTAAAAACAATGAGTATTTTTCTCTTGTGGCGAACTATTAAATGCTGTAGAATATCAAGTCGCTGCGCAGCACTTGCAGATGAGCAAGATAGCTTAACGTAGCATTCGAGCACGCGGAGAGATGTCCGAGCTGGCCGAAGGAGCACGATTGGAAA
>CAVHXL010000124.1:0-4885 GCA_963639885.1 bacterium
GCGCAAGGCGCCCTGCGCATCTCCATGGGACGCTACACCACCGAGGCGGACATCGACGCGTTCATCGAGACCCTCCAGGCGGTGCTCGACTGGCAATGAGCCCTTGCGGTCCTTGCCGCATGAAAAGGCTTCATGCCTCGAAGATCGAGCGCCAAGGGCCCTCGCGGCGTGTTTCGCGCAGCGTCTTTGCCCAATCGGCAGCATCTCGGCCTTGAGGTTCTCGGCGAACGTAACGAACGCCTTACGATTGGTCAACGGGTCGATGGGATGCGCGCGTGCGTTTTGATTTGAAGTTGTAAGATAGGGAAACGAAAGGCGGCATGCTCAATGGAGCTCATCACCACGCATACGCATACGAACTATACCGGGCATGGGCACGGCAGCGTGGCCGAATTGGCGGCTGCCGCTGCGCAGGCCGGCGTTTCCACCTTGGCCGTGACCGAGCATTTCCCCTTGTCGCGCGCCATGGACCCCACCAACGAGATATCGATGGCATGGGATGCGGTTCCGCAATATCTCGCCGATATCGCCCAAGCTGCTCAAACGTATCCGGACATGCAGGTCATTCCCGGTTGCGAGGTCGATTGGTTGGGCGATGCCGAGGATCGCGACCTTGGCGCATGCGATTTCTCGCCCTACGGAATCGTGCTCGGCAGCGTTCATTTCGTTGATATGTGGGCCTTCGACGATCCCGCCGAGGAGCAGCGCTGGCACGATGTCGGCGTCGATGCCGTGTGGCGACGTTATTTCGAGATCTGGTGTGAGGCCGCAAGCTGCAAAAGCGCCCCCTTCACCGTGATGGCGCACCCCGACCTGGTGAAGAAGTTCGGCTATCGGCCCGCCTTCGATCTCTCGTCGACGTATGCGGCTTGCGCGGAAGCGGTTCTGTCCGCCGGGCGCATGGTGGAGCTGAACACCTCGGGGGCAACCTATCCTTGCGCCGAGATGTTTCCCGCACCCGATATGCTGCGCACATTCTGCCGCGCGGGCATTCCGTGCACGATCGGTTCGGACGCTCATGATCCGGCCGTGGTCGTGCGCAATATTCGCAAGGGCTACCAGGTGCTTTGGGATGCGGGCTATCGTTGCGTGACGGTGCCGACTCCTGATGGCGATCGCCGGGAGGTTCCGATTCAATAAAGAAAGAGGTGCTGTATCGATGGATTGCGAGAACAGGGAAGTGCCCGAAGGCGAGAGGGCGGATGAGAAGGGGTCCGCGTCCCAAAGCGGGCTTGCCCGCGTGGCGCGCGGCACGCTTTCGACGGCGGGGGCGACTCTGAGCATCGGTGCGCTTGAACGGGCGCTGCTCGAGCGTTTCCCCGCGCAGGATGCTGAGTCGTGGGATCGTATGGGCTTGCTGGTCGGAGATCGCTCCAAGGCGGTGAACGGCGTCGCCTGCGCGCTCGACCCGACGATCGCCGCCATCGAGGCGGCGGCAGCCGCCGGGGCGAACGTCCTTTTGACGCACCATCCGGCCTTTCTCGAGGCACCCACGTCGTTTTCGCCCGCCTCGTCTGTCGCCTTGAACCCGGGAGCTGGCGTATACCGCGCCATCGAACTAGGCATTGCGCTCATGAATTTCCATACCGCGCTCGACGTGTCGGCCGAAGCCCAGCGAATGCTGCCGGCGATGCTGGGTTTGAAGCTTCTCGACATCGTCGAGAAGCTTCCGGGCAGAAACGATAAAGGCTATGGCCAGCTCTGCTCATTCGAGGCGGAGCCGCTCACGCTCTCGCAGCTCGCGGCTCGCTGCACCAGCGTGTTCGGGCGGATGCCTCGCGTGTGGGGAGATGCGGACAAGGTTCTCTCCCGCGTGGTCACCTGCACCGGTTCGGCGGGCTCGACCGCCCGCAGCGCATTGTCCCTGCGCGCCGATTGCCTGGTCGCCGGCGAGGTGAAGTACCACGATGCGCTCGATTTGTCCGCGGCCGGCATGGCTATCATCGAGCTTGGACATGACGTTTCCGAGCTTCCCTTCGCCAACGTTTTGGCGCGCGCGGCGTGCGATGCGGGGGTGCCGGATGAGGGTGTGATAATAGTGGGGCAGCATAACCGGTGGACATACCCGGAAAGCGTACGGGTATAATCAAATACATTCCGGCTTTGCGCCAGACGCCTCAACCAACGCGAGCAAAGGACGATTATGCATATCGAATCGGATGTTTTAGCAACCCTGCTGCGCATGCAGCAACTTGATGTGCAGGCCAACCGCACGGAGAAAGAGCTTGAGGCCCTGCCGCAGCGCAAGGTGATCCTCGAGGCTCGCGCGAAGCGCCGCAAGATCCAGGAAAAGGACGACCAGGTTCGCGCGCTTTCGGAGAAAGCCGACGAGAAGCTGGCGAAACTGACGGCCGAAGACGATGACCTCGCGCAGAAGCAGGCGAAAATCCAGGCCGAGATCGATGACGTCAAGGGTGATTTCCGCAGCGTGCAGGCGCGCACCAAAGAGCTTTCCGGGTTGAGCAAGCGCCGTGAGACCTTGGAGGGGGAGATGTCCGCCGCCGACGCCGAGATCACCAAGATCAATGCGGTGAAGGCGCAAATCTCCTCAGCGCTCGAGGGGCTTGATGCGCAGGAGAAGGCCGCGACCGAGGCCTTCGTCGCCGAGGGCGGCAAGCTCAAGGCCCAGGCATCGGGTTTGCGTGCCGAGCGTGAGGAAATGGCGCGCGGGGTTCCGGCCGATGTTCTTGCAACCTTCGATCGCACCGGCAAGGCGACGGGCGGCGTGCCGCTGTCGCTGCTTGGCGAGAATGACACGTGCGGCGCCTGCCGTAGCGCCATCGACCACGGACGCATCGTCGACATGCGCGCGCACGGCAATGTCGGGACTTGCCCGAACTGTGGACGGCTGCTCGTGCTTGATCTTCGATAGGCGACACAAGGGGCGCGTTTCCTTGCCGGAACGCGCCCCTTGTCGGCTTCGAGGGCGTATCCGTAGGTTCGCCCGAGGGTTCTCGCGTTTCTGCGCAGAAGCTGAAAGAGCCAGCCATCAACAAAAGGGCCCTCGCTTCCAGACGAAGCGAGGGCCCTTTTCGAAGAGTCCAAACAGCGTGTGAACTAAGCGCGGGTCACCTTACCGGCCTTCAGGCACTTGGTGCAGATGTTGGCCTTGCGCACGCGGCCCTTGCTGTCCTTGATGGTGACCTTCTGGATGTTCGGGCGGAACCAACGGTTCGTCACGCGATGGGAATGGCTGACGCTGCGCCCAGCGACGGGAGCCTTACCGCAAACTTCGCAAATCTTAGACATTGTCATCACTCCATGTATCTAGGTTTTAGCGTCGGCGACCATCGCCGAACTTTGCAAAAAGCCCAATTACTATAGCACAAGCATATGGAGCCGTACAAGAATTTTTCGTGTAGTATGCATATCTTGCGCTCGAGGCGCGCGGAGGCCGGTCGTCTCGATGCGCTATACTCGGTTATTATGCGTTGAGTGAGCAAACGTGCATGCCAGAAAGGAACGCCATGACTCAATCCATTCCGGGCAACCTTCACGTTGCCAACGATGTTCTCGCCGATATGGTCGGCAATGCTGCGCTGGAGTGCTACGGCGTCGTCGGCATGACGGCTCCTTCCGTTGCAGATGGCGTAGCGAAGATCCTTCCCGCCTCCCGCCTGCGTCGCGGCATCGTCGTCACGGCCACCGAGGCGGGCGTCCATGTTGCGCTTTACGTCGTCATCGAGTACGGCACCAATATCAACACCGTTTCACAGAACCTTGTCGATCAGGTCAGCTTCGTCCTGAGGGAATATGCCCGCGTGCCGCTTGATGGCGTCGAGGTGCATGTGCAGGGCGTCAAGGTCCGCAAGTAGCTTTTTCTTGCGGCACCTCGCCGCTGCAATCGAAGGAGAATCATTTCAATGTCTGATAATTACACCGCCAACGACCTGGTCAACGCCATCGCCGCAGCAAGCAAGAACCTGAGCGAGCGCAAGGACGAGGTCAACCGCCTGAACGTTTTCCCCGTGCCCGATGGCGACACCGGCACGAATATGTCGCTCACGGTCGAATCGGTTGTGGCGAACCTGGCGAAGTTGCCCATCGGATCGACCGATGCCGAGATCCGCAAGGCGATCACCACCGGCGCGCTCATGGGCGCCCGCGGCAATTCGGGCGTCATCACCTCGCAGATCCTGCGCGGTTTATGCGAGGGCGTGGCCGATCACGAGCAGTTCGACACGGCGGCTATCGAGTCCGCCTTCGCAAAGGCGCAGGAAGTTGCCTTCTGCGCGGTGCGCAAGCCGGTCGAGGGCACCATCCTCACCGTTTTGAAGGATGCCGCCGCGGCGGCCAAACATGCGCGCAAGAAGAAGCTCTCGGTCGATGATGCTCTCGGCTACGTCGTCGAAGAGGCCTATGCCTCGGTGCAGCGTACCCCCGAGCTTCTCCCCGTCCTGAAAGAGCACGGCGTGGTCGACTCCGGCGGATATGGCCTGGCCATTCTGATCGACGCCTTCGTCGCGGCCTTGACCGGCAAGCAGGGTCCGCTCGTCGACGAGCTCTCCTTCGCGCGCGCGGCGGCCCCGAAGGTCGAGATCGAGCAGATCAACGATTGGGAGGGCAGCGCCTACACCTATTGCAACGAGTTCTTGGTCGATTCCGACACGCTTGATCGCGGCGAGGCGCTCGATTTCCTGGCGACCATGGGCGACTGCGAGCTCTGCGTCGGCGAGAACCCCAAGTTCAAGGTCCATGTTCACTCCAACACGCCGGACAAGGTGCTGGCGTATTTCCTCGAGCGCGGCCAGATCTCCGAGGTCTTCATCCACAATATGAAGCTTCAGTCCGCCGAGCGCAACGAGAAGCTGATCGAGGAAGAGCTCTCCGAGCGCAAGCCTCTTGGCTTCGTGGCGGTCGCCGCGGGCGAGGGCATGGCCAAGAT
>CAVHXL010000125.1:0-4878 GCA_963639885.1 bacterium
TCTTCACCTTGATGGAGCCGTCGGCGCAGCTGCCGGAAACCACGTACGTGCCGGCCTCGTTGATGGTGAGCGAGGTGCCGCTGACCTTGTAACCGACCGAATCACCCTCTTCAACGGAAATCCCACTATCGGAGAACGTGAAGCTGGTTGCGGAATCGGCTGCGGTTACCTCGGAATCGGACGAATCCATCATCGCTGCGCTTGCAGCAACAACCGCATCCGCTCCATCTTCGCCATCGCTCTGCGCTGCGAGGGCCGTTGCGGGCAACTGGCCGAATGCGAGAACGGTCGCCAGAGCGCAAGCGGGAATCGCTTTCATACGTTTATCTGAAGCCATGGTGCATTTCCTTTCGTGATTCGAGGACTCAGAACCAACCGGTACCGCCTGAAGAGGCAATCCGGTCGATGCCAAAAACCATACCGAGGCTTCCTGAAATAAACCTGACCCTCACTGAAAGGAAACTGAAAAGAGAAGGCTCCCAAGCAGCGCGCAACCGCTTGGGAGCCTCTCGAACAGCCCTGCGAACGGGGAAAACCGATGAGCGAGCCTACTGTTTCGCCACGCCTTTATCGGTTTTCACCACAAAGCCGAAGTAGATGACATGACACACCCAGACCACGACGAGCACGGCGCGCCCAGCCGGCACGCGACCCATCAACGCAAAGCCGACGGAGAGCAAAATGGTCACGGGAACCAAGATGGACAGTTTCGCCTTCACCGTCATCGAACGCTTGGTGACATATCCCTCGAGCACCTTCTTATACACTTTCGTTCCCTTGAACCAAGCATTCACATGCTCCGAGCTGCGCGCAAAGCAAAATGCCGCAAGCAGGATGAACGGCGTGGTGGGCAAAATGGGCAAAGCCACCCCGACCATGCCGAGCGCAAAGCAGACGAAGCCCGCCCCGGCCCACAAGCCGCGGGCGATCTTCGTTTTCGAGCGCTTGGCGGCATCATCGTCTATCGAATTTGCAGTCTGAGCGCGTTCGTTTCGGTTATCCACATTCCACCCTCTTATTCTTCCCTATCCCATTCGTCTTCTTTTCGATGATCGGCGAAGACGCAGCGCATCTGAAAAGCCTGGCTCTTCCTGTCATCCCGCGATCGCCCGGGTAACAATTGATACCCGGGAACTGTATCCCGTTGCAAACTTTTAGGACAGCCGAAAGAAACCCTGCAAAAAGTTATTCCACTATAACATCATAAAATAAGGGAGGGGTAACTTTATTATCTGCATTTTGCTACACAGAGCAAATACTTGGCCCCATCAGATCAAGATCAGCGTTCGGAAAGCGCCAGGGCGACATGCTTCGCTACGGCAAACGTCGATGCCTTAAACATCGATGCCGCACCCGTTCCGAACCGCCCTCCTCAAACCAGCACCGCAGCCAGCTATCCGTCAGTTTGCCTCCAGCAGCAACTCACCCTCAAGCGACTCCACGCGTGCAGCACGAAGGCGACCCGCCTCCAACTCGACGAAGCCCACCGATGCCGGAAATCCTCCCCGTGGACGACTGCAGCTACCAGGGCAGATGAGCAGGTTGGCCGGATAAGCCTCGCGCCCACGCAGGATCTCGGGCACATGGGTGTGACCATGCACGCACACCTGCGGCAGCGGATCTCCCGGGGCGATGGCGCGCGAGCCGTTGAAGCCGATGCGCACGTCGTTGGGATAATGCGCCACCAGGAAACGCACGCCGTCGATGACAGGATAGGCGAAACGGGCCACCGAACTCCCATATTCGTCGTAGTCATTATTGCCCAAGACGGCGGTAACGGACGCCAGGATCCGCAGCTCGCGCAGTATCCCGGGGTCGCAGATATCTCCCGCATGGATGATGTGATCGCAAGCCGACAGGGCATCGAAAGCCGCCTGGGGCAAGCGGCCATGCGTATCGGAAATCAGACCGACCAACTTCATTCCACAACCCCTTTCGCCATATTCCAAACTCCAGAAACCTCGGACGAAGGCCACTGCCTAGAAGCTTGCCACGCGAGAAACGCAACCATTCAGCAGCGACGCCGGATGCGATCCTCCTGCTTGCCCCGCCGCGCCGCTACTTTTGCTCCGCCTCCACCATGTCGATCAGATCCTGATGGGAGTGGATGTCAAGCTTCGCGTAGATATGCTTGACGTGCGCCTTCACCGTATTGCGCGAAACCACCAGCTGCTCTTGGATATATGCACGGTCGCGCCCACGCGCCAGCATCTGGAACACCTCCAACTCGCGCGGCGTGAGGCCGTATCGCTTCGCCAGATCGGCGCAGCGATCGTCGAAAGTCTGCTTCGGCGCGGTCACCGCCATATCGGGGGCAGCCGGCGTCACGCCATCGATAACCGACGCGAAGCTGAAATTTTTCAGCCCGATGAGCGCATACCCGACGAACAGCAGCACCAGCAAGCCAATGAACAGGTCGAACATCTGCGATCCGGCACCGAGCATCGCGTTGGCCTGCACGCCCACCGTCGCACCGAGCGTGGTTCCCAGACTGGAAACGCCGCGACCCCAAGCGAACACGGTCACCGCACCGCGGCTGTTTCGCGAGGCAACCGCGATAAGCGCGAGCCAGGCGACCACGTCGAACATGGTGTTGCCGGCGGAAAGCAGCGTCACGCTCAGCACGTTCGACCCGTCAAGCGAGATGGACATGGCCATAAAGCCCGCGACCACCACCAGCACCGAAAGCTGCACGATCAAATCGAGGGGGAAGCGCTTGCGGGACAGCAGCGCGAGCAGCGCGAGCGCCGCGGCAGGGACGATGGCGATGAACGACGACAGCGGCACGCCATCGACCTCGCCGAAGCGCAGCGAGCAGCCGAACGCCACGCGGAAGAGGAACATGCACACGAACAGTTGGCTGGCCAGGGGCAGAAACGACGAGGGACGCGTCACGGAAAGGTCGCTCGGCGCTTCGCCCTGCTCGGTTTGCTCGAGCACGGGAATCGCGTCTTTCCAGGCAAGGGCCCAGGCGGTGGGAACGAAGATGAAGAAGAGCAAGACGCCCGCATAAATGGGCATGAGCCAGGCGAACGCCGAAGCAGCGCATTGCGGCACGAACGCCAGGGGAACGAGCACGCCGGCCTGCGAAAGGCTCAAGCGCGAAACGGCGATGCCGACCACCAGCGTGCACCAAGCGCGGCCGACGGCCATAACCGATGAGGCGGCCACGAGCAACACCGGGGAGCAGACGGAAAGCGCCAGAAAGGACAGCACGCATCCTGCGATGAGCGCCGCCAGCATGATGACGTTCAGGCGGCGGACACGCAAAAGCGCCGGCCGAAACATGGCGATAACCCCGATGATCAACAGCGATACGGCATTCGCCGTCACCGATATATCGCGTGCGTACCCAAAGCAGCCATCAAAGAGCGGGAACAGCGAGACGTTCATGAGCGAGGTTGCCATGAACGTGAGGGAAAGCGCCACGAGAAGGCGCCAAAAGCGCCGTGTGAACAGGGGATCAGATGTTGCAGCCGACGTTTCGCCGCCAGGAGCGCCAAAGCCGGAACCGGAGCCGACGGGAGCGTCGGAGCTGAGACCGGAATAGCCTACGAGATCGCTTTGTTTTCCCTGTTCAACCATGAAGCGTATTCTATCATGCACGGTCGACGGGAGACCACCGCGCCGTCCTGCGTAAACGAAGTGAAACAAGGCAGGCGCGTGACCGCCGAGAGTCGCGAAGGTTTGATCGCGCGAAGGGAATGCGCCGGTTTCCGGGCGATTACGGTGATCCCACCCGCGCAATTGCCCGGCGAACGCATGATCCTACGGCACGGTTCCGCGAGATCGAGCGAGTGACCAACCATTTTTCGAGAGCGCCACCAGGTACGATAGACATTTGACGGGGCGGGACGGCTTACCGGCTCGCCCCGTCGGTCGCGATTGCGCGCGAAACGACGCCCCTTTGCGTGAGGCATCGATTCGCTCACCACTCCCCTACGCGCGGGACGCCACTTCCTGCGCCTCGTCGTAGGTCAGCCACCCATCGGGCAGCGGAGCGTCGTCATGGCACTGCGAGCACGCGTTCACGCTCGCGCGGTGCGCCTTGTGGCAATCGCCGCAGTCACGCGTCTGCCCGTGCATCGGCATATGCGGATTACGCTCGCCATACTGCGCGGTCGCCTTCACCAAGTCCTGACGCGTCAGGTTATGGCAGCTCTTGTTCAGGCAGAACGAGTCACCATCTTGGTCCAGCCACTCGCCAAGCTGCTCGGTGTCACGTTCGGAAAGCACGTACCCGTACGTGCTGTTCTCGAACACCGGCGTGTTGCCCGTCGACCACTCCGACACCTCGGTGAGCTGCTGCGACAGCGTCGGCTCATGGCAGCTCAGGCAGTTCGCGCCCGCACCGCCCTCTTCCTTGGAAACCTTATGGGCTACGGCGAGCATGGCGCTCGTGTTCTTCACGGAGTTGCCCCACTTGTCGATGCCCGTCGTGTTCGGCTCCTGGTCATAGGCGACAACAACCGCGTCCATGGGCGTATGGCACACGGCGTTGCAGAAACTGGGCTGCTCATGCCATACCCAGAATCCGCCGCCCGCGCACGCGATGATCACGACCACCACGGCGATGGTGATGGGCAGCCTGCCCGAGCTTTTGCGCTTCGGCGTCGCCGCCTCTTGCTTCTCCTGCTCTTTCATGTCAACCCCCTTTCCAGTTCGAATCCCTTATTCATCAGCGGTTACCCGGCTTGCCGATCCATCGGCCCGCCGGCTTGGAGAGCGCTCGCGATACAGCCCGCGCTTAGGCGAGCAAAGCCAATGCTTGGTCGGCCGCCGCTTCGGCCTTGTCAAGGGTTTCGAACGTCAAATCGGGGTTATGCGCGCCTTCGCTGTTCTCGACCATCACGAAGTCCCAGTAGAACTGGGCGTTGC
>CAVHXL010000126.1:0-4792 GCA_963639885.1 bacterium
CCATCGGCCGCGGGCGCGGGAGCGCCGCAGTTCGAGCAGAACTTGCCGGTGTTGCGCGATCCGCAGGCACACGTCCACTCTCCCGCAGCCACCGCCGGCGCCGGCTTCGGCGTCCCGCAATTCGAGCAGAACTTGCCCGAGTTCAGCGCCCCGCAGGCGCACGTCCACGCCTCAGCAGCCCCGGCCCCGGCGCCGCCGGCAGCACCAGCCGCCGCCGCACCAGGCGCCGCGAACCCGCCGCCGGCCGCCACGGTGTACTGGCTTTGCGGAACGCCGCCGCCAGCCTGGTTGAACAGGTTGCCCGAATTCATGCCGCCAGCCATGCCGGCCATACCCATGCCCATGAATCCCGTCATCGCGCCAGCCTGATTGCCCGCGGCGGTGCGCATCGCGTCGGACTGCGCCGAAGCGATGTTGGCGGCGGCCATGTTCGGATCGCGCATGACGGCGGCCTTCTGCAGATCCTTGATCATCTGCTCGTCTTCCGCCGAAGCGGCGATGCTGTTCACGCCGAACGCCGCCACCTCGATGCCGCGCAGCTGCCCCCACTGCTCGCTGAGCACCTCGTTTAAGGCCGAGGCGAGCTCGGTGGTATGCGCAGGCACTGCGGAGTAGCGAACGCCCATGGCGCTGATCTTGGCGAATGCCGGCTGCAGCGCGGTTAAAAGCTCGCTTTTCAGCTGCGAGTCTATCTTGTCGCGCGTATAGTCTTCCTCGACGTTTCCGCACACGTTCTTGTAGAACATCAGCGGGTCGACGATGCGGTAGGAATACTCGCCGTTGCAGCGCACGGAGATATCGACGTCAAGCCCGATGTTCGCGTCCACCACGCGGAACGGCACCGGGGTGGGCGTGCCATATTTGTTGCCGATGATCTCCTTCTTGTTGAAGAAGTAGATGCGCTGGTCCTTGCCCGTGTCGCCGCCGAAGCCGAAACGCACGCCGACGCGCTCGAAGCTCTTCATCAAACGCTCGGTCAACGTGCCCTCGCCGAAGAACAGGCTCGGCTCGGTGGATTGATCGAACAGGAACTCGCCCGGCTCGCCGCAGGCGTCCACGATGGCGCCCTGCTCGACGATGATCATGAACTGGCCGTCGTTGACGGCGATGATCGACCCGTCGGAGATGATGTTGCTCTCGCCCTTGGTGTTCGAGCTGCGCCCCTTATCGGAGGTGCGCTTCTGGCCCTTCACGACCAGCGTGTTCGCGTCAAGCGCCTCGGCATAGAAGTAATCGCGCCAAGAATCCGCCAGGACGCCGCCCGCCGCGCCGATGCCCGCCTTGATGAGACCCATGTGTTCCTCCTTGGTTTGAGATGCCTGCGTTGGTTTTTGCATTACCGCAACAGGATGAAGCCCCGTATAAAACTACCTTACCCTGCCCGGTGCCGACAGCGGCGAAAGCGTTTACCGCCTGTCATCGTTGTCGGGCTCCACGCGCCTGCGCGTCACGAACGACGTCACGAACGTATCATGCGACCCGGTTATGTTCACCCCGCCGCCGTCGACGTAGCGAAACGCCGTGGTTTGCTCCTTCGCCGTTTTCATCTGGGTGTAGAAGTACCAGCACACGCCGCCGGCCACCGCAAGCGGCACCACGACGTCGACGAGCACCTTGCTGAAGGTGTCTTTGAGCTCCAAAAACGCGACGTCAAGGCCGACGCAGATGAGGCACACGGCTGCGAAGATGCCCAAAAACCACAGCACCACCTTCAGTGGGCTCACCGGCAGATCGCCCACGAGCCGCCCCGTCTGCCCGTTCATGGCAAACAGGAAATTGTCGTCGTCCCACTCGGTGTGCAGCATCCACACCGGCAGCAGCGCCTGCGACACTTCGTCGATGTCCGTCTGCGCGTCGATGCTGCCGGAATTGACCTGATCGTAACCGGTAACGCTTTGGCGCAGCTGTTCGGCGAGCGTCTTCTCCATGCGCCCCTTGGCACGCTCCGAGCAGGCGTCGGCGTCCTGGTCGTAGCGCTCGGCGGAATAGCCGGGCAGATACGCCACGGAAAACGGCTTCATCTCGGCGTAGTCGAACGGCTCGATGGCGTCCATGTGGCCGTCGGGCATCTTCGCCGAGCCGTCGGCGGGGATGCGCACGAACGAGGAATTGCCCTCGCGCCAAGCGCGGTAGACGTCGGTTTTCGTCACCTCGTCCTTGCCTTCGCGCCATACGCTGATGTTGCGCGCCTCGAAGGAGCCGCTGCCGCTCGCCCGGCCGTCGTAGAGCCAAAACGGCACGTAGACGCCCTGCACATGCGCCACGCGGTTGGCCTCAACGAATTTCGAGGGTAGGAAGCGCTTGCCCTTGTAGTAGGTGGTCAGCGCCGTCTCGGCCGCCTGCTTGTCGAGCTTGAACGGAATGACGAAGTCGGGCTTGGCGCCGCCGGCGAACGTGCCGGGCGCCATGGCCTGGTTGCCGCAGTACGGGCACTCGTCGATGGCCGTGGTGGCGTCGACGGTCAGCTGCGCGCCGCAGCTCGAGCACACATAGCTGCGCATGCCGGCGCGCTCATCTTCGTTCCAGCTGGCACGCGAAAGATAGGCATCGATGGGAGAAGACGCCTGATTGCTGACGCCAACCGCCGCGTCGACGGATTCCTGCGTGAGGACCGCCGATGCACCGGCAGCTTCGTCTGCCATCTGGTCGAATGCGGAGCGCTTGCCAGCCTCCGCCTCGGCGACATCATGCGCCGCCTGGGCGTCGGCGGCGCGCTGCTTGGCCGCATACGCCTCCTCGATCTGCTGCGGCGTGAACGACGAGCCGCAGTGATCGCATTCGAGCATGCCGCTGCTGCCGACGTAATGAACCGGTCCCATGCAGTTGGGGCATTGATAATTGACGGATTCGGAAGCCATGGCGATATTCCTTCCACGCAAGATGCGAGGCGTTATTGCCGTATGCATACAGCTTACCAAAATGATCGCATAAACCGTGGCAGGCGCGAACGTTTGGTGCCGATTCGCGATGGAAAACACCGGAAGTCGCAAACGGGAGAAGCGCCCGCAGCAAGCCTGCGAAAATGTTTTCTCTAACCCCGCTTATCGCACATTCCACCAGCTGCGCTAAACTATCCCTGCACGTCCTGTATTCGAAAACCAATCTTTATTGTGAAAGGAAAAACGCAATGGCCAGCACACCATCCAAAACAGCGAAAACCTGGGCGCCCAACGAGGCGCCAGTCGGACGCTGGGTCGGATTCTTTTTCGCCTGCTTCGGCGCGATGATCGTCGGAGCGATAATCGTTTCCGTCATCCATGCTCTCTGGAAGGCGGAGGGGGTTTGGGCCTGGGCTCCCGAAACCGTTACCTCCCTGCTCTCTTTCGTTATCACGCTCATCCTCATAGCCATTTTCATCCGCCCCATCCTGAAAACCTCTTTGCGTCAGCTCATTTTCGGTTCCTCGGAAAAGATCGAGTGGGCTCAGGCAGGTAAGATGATCGGCGCGTGGTTCGTTGGCATGATTTTGAGCATGCTCGTCTCCACGTTCCTTATGCCCTCAGGCGGCGAGACCACCATCAACAGCATCGGTGCGTTGCCCATTTTCGTCAACTTCCTCGTTTGCCTCGCGTTTGTCTGGATGCAGACAACCACGGAGGAAGTCATGTTTCGCTGCACGTTTTTGCGTGCCGTCTGCGGCGACAAGATCAGCTGCACCACCAAATGCATCGTCTGGGGCATCATCAGCAGCCTTCTGTTCATGGCCATGCACGGCGCGAATCCCGAGGTGCTGACGCAAGCGACCATCCTATCCATCGTGCCGGCGCTGGCCTGCTATTTCATTGCGGGAGTGGGCATGTATTTCGCCGACGTCGTCTACGGCAACTGCCTGCCAGGCTGCGCGATTCACTGGATCAACAATTTCATCCTGTTCGTGTTCTTCACCGACGCGAACTCGGCAATGCAGAGCGGTTCCCTGTTCGTTTCCACAAATTCGACAGACGGCGTCTCCGGGCTCGTCTCAACCGTGGCGCTGTACATTCCCATCGCCATCGTGCTCTTCATCGATGCAAGGAAGAAAAAACAGCAGGCGCGCTAGCGCACCGATCGCTTGGCACCGACGACTACGTTTGGAGCAACGACGCTCAACCCATAGGCAAAATCTTCAAAAAAGCCGGCGGCTGATGACCGCCGGCTTTTTCTTGCTTTCGGGCCGATCGGCCCTCGGATGCGCTACGTGTTTTACCAACGGCGAAAGCCTCCCGTGCGGATGATCCAAGCCCATCCATGTTAAATCGCTGCCGATGATGTTACAACGCTGCCGCAAGACAGGCTTTTACGGCACAATGTTCGCCATGTGAAATCGCGGGGAACGTGCCACCCGTGCTTGCGCGCCGTCCGCGCCTGCGCGCAAGCTTGTCGGGCGCGCCGGCTCCGCTTACCCGCCCGACAAGAACAAGGAGGCCCTTCGTGGCTAAGGTCAACCCGAATTACCAGAAACTGCCCGGCAGCTACCTCTTCTCCGAGATTGCGCGCCGCACCGCCGCCTACTCCGAGGCGCATCCGGAAGCCAAGCTCATCAAGATGGGCATCGGAGATGTCACGCGCCCGCTCGTACCGGCCGTCGTCGAGGCCATGCATGCCGCCGTGGAGGACCTGGCCAAATCCGAAACCTTCCATGGTTACGGTCCCGAACAGGGCTACGACTTCCTGCGCAGCGTCATCGCCGAGAAGGACTTCAAGGCTCGCGGCGTCGACATCTCCGACGACGAGATCTTCATCTCCGACGGCGCGAAGTCCGACTGCGGCAACATCGGCGACATCCTCGACATCGACAACGTCGTGGCCGTGT
>CAVHXL010000127.1:0-4789 GCA_963639885.1 bacterium
TGTCGGCATCCAGCTCGTTGATGCGGCGCAAGACCGAAAGCGCCAACGTGATGGCATGATCGGATACGACCTCGGTACCATAGCCGGGAACGTTGCACACCGCGCAGCCATGATCGGTCGCCGCCTCCACGTCGATCTCGTCATAGCCGACGCCGGTACGGCTCACAACCTTCAAATTCGGGCAGGCCTCGAACACCTCACGAGGGAACAGCGAGTACGATGTGATGGCGCCATCGGCCCCGGTCTCCAAGATACCTCGGATGACCGCTTCGACATCGCGCCCGCTCGTCGCTTCAAATTCGATGCCCGCCTCAGCGGCCATCTGCTCTTCTATCGCGTTATCTTCGAAATCGGTATCAACCGCAACAATTTTCGGCATACGATGCACTCCTCATGTAGCTTCTTTCTGCCATGGTATCCCCAAGCAGCCAAAGCATGGATTCGATTCCGCTAATGGGCGATCCCGTCAGTCTTTCGGCTTGAATCCCCTCAGGCAGCACGAACGCCACGCTGAACAGAAGCCGATCCCCTGCCGGCTCGTTGTTACGTGCGCTGCCTGCAGGAGATCCGTCTGGGCAAAACTTTTTCGGCCCGCCCTTTGAAACCGCCGGTGGCCTTGACTTGCAGGAGTGCCATTCAGCACATTCCCGGCACATCCCCAGGACTTATGCCGGGCCCGACGATTTACGAATTCGTTTGATCGGCGATTTCCTTTAGATCGGAAAGGTCACGTAAGTTTTCCGGGATTTCAAAACCATAATGTTCCGCTATAGCGCGTCCCTGAGCCGCCCTTAACCCGGAAAGCTGCGAATGGCCCGCCTCGGCAAGATATTCGGAGGCGAGCAACAAGCTGCGCGCGACGAAAACCGTCAAGCGCGGGTCGGTGCCCGACAGCTCAAGCACCTGGGGAATGGACTCGGGCGCGAGCGAGAGAAGGCTTGCGCCATCCATCCCGACGGCGTTTCCCACGACTTCATCAAGGGTATCCGCCGCCTCTTGCGGATCTTCCTCTTCGTCCTCGACCTTCTCTAAGGTACGGAATAAAGCCTGATAAAAGGCCATTATCATCTTCATCAGATAGTCTTGCTCGAACACGCGAACTCCTCAGATGCTCTAACGGACACATGTGCGAAGTATACCGCTTGCCACACCACTTTCCGAATGCATGCCACCTGCCATTGCCTCAATCGAGCGCACGCTGCGCGTCGGTTGATTCGCAAGTTCACCCGAGCACTTAGCTTTTGCTCTCGAACTTATCCGGACGCGTCCGGATAAGTTCGAGAATTCCTTTCCGGAGGCGAGGGCCGCAGGCCCTCCCGAGAGAAAGGAGAAGCATGGAGAAGAAACCGAGGTCCTACCGCAGGCTGGACAAGTCCGACCGGGTCGCGATCGAGAACGGCCTGGACAAGCGCAAGTGCATTCCAGCCCGTCCGGATGAGTCCGAAATCCGACCCGCGCGAGCCGGCGGAGCCATGCCCGAAACTCAGCCGAACGCCCCGCCGGGCATCTTCGGGACCGAATCCGCCTGGCAAAACGAGGGACGGGCGCATAGGCGCCCGTCCCGTTAACTGCGAAAACGTGATTACGCAGCAAGTGTTCGGCTAAGAATGAGAATCAACCCACGCTGCGCGTCATGGCGCCGGCGGCACGCACATGCACCAACGAAAGCGACGGAGCTCTTCGCCCGCTCCTGGCGCCCGCGTGACCACTTAAGCTTCAGTATCGTGCTTGATGCCGATATGCTCATACGCGCGCTCTGTTGCTTGGCGGCCCTTCGGCGTGCGGATGAGCAGCCCTTGCTGCATCAAATACGGCTCATACACATCTTCCAGCGTGTCCGGATCCTCGGCAAGCGCCGACGCCAACGTGGTAAGCCCCACCGGGCGGCCACCGAATTGCACGCATAAAAGTTCCAGGATGCGGTTATCCACCGCATCGAGTCCCAGCGGGTCAACCTCGAAGAAGCTGAGCGCTTGCGCCGCGACATCCTCGTCGATAGCGCCATCGCCTCGCACCTGCGCCCAGTCGCGCACGCGCTTGAGCATACGATTTGCCAGACGCGGCGTTCCTCGGCTGCGGCGAGCAATCTCCAACGCGCCGTCGTACGATATAGGCACATCCAAGATGGACGCTGATCGCTGCACGATGGATGCAAGCTCCTCCGGCGTGTAGTACTGCAGACGAAACGCGATGCCGAAGCGGTCACGCAACGGCCCGGTTAAAAGTCCTGTGCGGGTGGTGGCCCCAATCAGCGTGAAGCGCGGCAAATCCAAACGGATTGATCGGGCGGCCGGTCCCTTCCCTACCACGATATCGAGCGCAAAATCCTCTAACGCCGGGTACAAAACCTCTTCCACCATGCGGTTCAAGCGATGAATCTCGTCAATGAACAGCACGTCGCCTTCTTCGAGGTTCGTCAGTATCGCGGCAAGGTCACCTGTGCGCTCGATTGCCGGTCCACTCGTCGTCTTGATGCTTGCCCCCAACTCATTGGCAACCACCGTCGCCAACGTGGTCTTGCCCAAGCCCGGAGGGCCGGAGAACAGGATATGATCCGCGACATCCCCGCGCTCTTGCGCCGCCTGAATCAGGATGGCCAGCGATTCCTTGATTTTCGTTTGGCCGAGGTAATCTCCCAGGCGCTTCGGGCGCAAACTGCGATCGAGCACCAGGTCATCCTCCAGTAGCTCAGGCGACACCGTTCGCTGGCCCGCGTCCGAATGCCTTAACGCATCTTGCGACGGCACCGCATTAGCCGCCCCGTCGCCAGCCTCGAACACCATGCCTTCTATTCTCACACCGTCAGCCACTTCGCTACGCCCTATCGTTCATCGTATTCCACTCGCCACCTGCATCTGAAACTTGCTTCAAGGCCGATCGCGAATCCGCACGCAAGCCCGTCCTCAGCCCCAGCCCGAGCTTGAGCCGGTCTTTCGCTTACGGATCCGATCCCGCAACGCCGAGCGCGAAACACTACTTGCCCAGTCGCTTTAACGCGTATTTTATCAACGCGTTCTCGTCCGACCCCTCAGGCGCGCCCTTCAGCGCAATATCCGCTTCGGCCGAGGCGAACCCAAGCGCCAGCAGCGCCTCGCGCGCGCCTTTAAGGCTTTCAGCTGCCGCGGATGCGGCTCCAGCCGGCTGCCCATTCCCATCGAACAAGCTTGCGAGCCCCTGATCGAATGAACCTTTCAACTCCAAAATAATGCGTGAAGCCGTCTTCTTGCCCACCCCGGGGATCTTCTGCACGGCCGCGACGTCCTGCGCCTGAACAGCTGCAACCAGCCCCTCAGGAGAAAAAGCCGATAGCGCCGCAAGCGCAACCTTCGGACCAACCCCGCTCACGGTGATTAAACGCTCGAACAACGCTTTTTCCTCGAGCGTTGAAAACCCGTACAGCGCTATGCCGTTATCCGACACCTGCAAATACGTATGCACCTGCACCGGCTCGCCGATTGCCGGCAGCTTCGCCAGCGCACCTTGGGACATGCCCACGGCATAGCCGATGCCCTGCACATCAATCACTGCGCAATCCGCCGTTTTACCCGCCAGTCCACCTTTCAGAAACGCGATCATCGCGCACCCTCCTCCAAAATCTTACGCGCAGCCGCACCGGCCGCACCGCCCGTGCCCGCTCCCGCCATCACGCGGCCGCGCTCTTCGAGCTTGCGCAGCGCGTCGGCGCCGCCAACGCCCCCGAACCCTTCGTGGGTGGTGTAGCAAATAGCGGCCGCCAGCGCGTCGGAGGCGTGATCGGGCTTCGGCTCCACCTCGAGCGAAAGCAGCTTCTTCACCATGTACTGCACCTGCACCTTGTCGGCCGACCCCGTGCCTACCACGGCCATCTTGATCTGCCGCGGCGTGAACTCGCCCACCGAAAGCCCCTGCTGCGCGCACGCCACCAACGCCGCGCCGCGCGCCTGCCCCGTGGCGAACGCCGCTGAAATGTTCTGCCCGAACCACACCGTCTCGATACCGACGCACGTCGGCGCAAAACGGCTGACCACCGCACCTATCTGCTCGTGGATCTTCGCCAAGCGCAGCGACAACTCCATCGAGGCCGGCGTCGATACGCACCCGTACGCAACGCATGCCAAGCGCGAGCCCCGCTGCGACACGATGCCCCAGCCGGTGTTCGCCAGCCCCGGATCGATGCCCAATATGATGCGCTCCTGCGTCATGCCGCCCTTTCGTCATTACCCAAACGTTTGTTCGCACAGTTTAGCATACGAACAAACGTTGCGGAACCCCTTTTCCATCCGGGCGAACCCCTGCCCCAAGATTGCCCACCGAGAGCGCCCGCGGCCATCACACCCAACACGCAAAAAGCCCCTCAGCCAAACGGCCAAGGGGCTCTCAATCGCTCAGGCACGCACCCGCAAGCGCGCTACCACCTACTCCTCGTCAAGAGCTGCGGCGATTTCCTCGGTGATGTCCATGGTGTGGTAGACGTTCTGCAGGTCCTCAAGCTCCTCCAGACGGTCGACCAGACGCATGACCTTCTTCGCATCGTTGGCGGTCACCTCGGCGGGCGTGGTTGCCTCCATCGTCATTTCGGCGCCCTTGACCTGCACGCCCTGCTCCTCGAGAGCCTTCTTCACGGCCATGAGGTCGGACGGCTGCGTGTAGACGATCCACTCGTCATCGGCGTCCTCGTAGTCGTCGGCACCGGCCTCGATGACCGCCATCTCGAATTCTTCCTCATCGGCGGCGGCGCCGTTCGGGCCCATGGGATGCTTCTTGTCGCCCGTCTCGATTTCCTTCTGAACCATGATCTGGCCCTTGCGCT
>CAVHXL010000128.1:0-4770 GCA_963639885.1 bacterium
GCGCCCCATGCGCCAGGTTGGTGTCGGGATCTGCGAGCCAACCCTCTCCCCCGACTCTTGATAAACGGATATGTTCGGGCGCAGCTCCGTACGCGCGCCCGCGTTTATGCTAACAGCGAATACTACCACACAGGCAACATTTTGCACCGCCAGCTGACGGCCAGCGTGGAATCGCCATAATCCGGCCACGACGCACGCCCGCAACCGCCGAGCCCGCATTCTCGAATAGCGTATCGGGCCGCCCGCGCGCTCCCTATCCGGATTCGAACTTACCCATGCCATGCGGAAACATCGGAAGCGATGGGTCCCCACCGCTTCCACGGGTTTCCGCAGGCGCGACTGAAAACTCGCCTACGCCAGGGAGCGCGCGGCGCGAGGCGCAAAGCCCTTTAGCGACGCCTCCCCAGCGCGCGGCGCCTCAGACGCGCGCCGAACGCCGCGGCCGCGGCCACGATGGCGGCCACGCCAGCCGTCCCGGACGCGATGCCCGCCGCGTCGCCGGTCGCGACCGAGCCCGCAGAGGCTGCAGCTTTACCGGTCTGCCCGGAACTCGAGCTGCCGGCGGAAGCACCCGTCGCTTGGTTTGCAGGGCCTTGCTGCTTAACGTCGCTGCCCTGCTGCTTGCCATCATCTTGGCGATCATCATCGCCCTGCTGCTTGTCGGCGTTGTCGCCGTTTCCTGCATCCTCGGCCCTTTTCAGATTGCTCACGGCATCCAGAATGCCCTTCTCGGCCTGATCAAGCTGCTCTTGCGTCGCCTCATCATCCTCCAGAAGCTTCTTGCCCGCGGCAACCTTCTCCGCAAGCGCGCTCCAGCTCTCGGAAGTCCAATCATCGCTTGCCAGCGCATCGGCGCGCTTGATCGCATCGACCAGCCCCGAGGGATCCAGGGCCTTCGCCAGGCCATCCATGGCCATCTGCAGCTGAGCAGCCGCCTGATCGTATTGGCTCTTCGTGGCATACGATGCGGCAAGAAGCTCATTTGCCGCATCAACTTTATCCGACAGGATAGCCCAGCTCTCAGGCGTCCAATCCGATTCTGACAGCTGACTCGCCTTCTGAACGAGCGCCGCCAGCTCCGTCGGGTCGCCTACAGCCTCGCGCCAATCATATGTCAACAGCAAGGCATCGGATTCGCCCTTGTTAAGCCCCGCGAAATCGCCGTCGTTCGATTCGCCGTACATGAGCAGATTCAGCTGATAAGCGTTCGCCGCCGTGATCTGAGCCGCATAATCACCCGCCGACCCGCCGACGACGTCAAGCGACATGCGCTTGCCCGACTTATCGAACTGCGCCACGTACACATCGCTCGAGCCCTTGTTCAAATCCTTGAAATCGAAATCGGTGCCATTGCTGCTCCCGATGACCACATAACGATCATCAAGCTCCACCGCGCGCTCCGCCTCGTTGGTCTCCGAGCTCTTCAGGCCGCTGACCCACTCAACCTCGCCGGTCGCGTCAAGCTTCATGACGCAGGAGTTCTCGTATCCCGAAAAACCCGCGAACGTGTCCGTGGACGACTTCGTGTCACCCACCATGATGAACCCGCCGTCGGATGTAGCGGTGACGCCGTTGAAGTACTCGTTGGATTCACCACCGTACGTGTTCAGCCACACGCTGGTGCCATCAGTCGCATCGATCTCGGTGGCGAACAGGTCGAACGTGTTGCCGTAGTAGGGCTTATCGGCAAAATCCTCGGTATAGGAGGACTTGATGCCGCAAACCACGTAGTTGCCATTCGAAAGGATATCGATGCCGAAATCGCTCGACTCAAGATTTCTGCCGCCGATGATGCGCGTCCACTCGGTATTGCCCGCCGCATCGTATTTGACCACCGCCAAATTGAAGATGCCGCGATTCAAATCGGCCAGGTCGCCGTCGTGGGAGGAGGTCTCGAACAACGCCACGCATCCGCCGTCCGCCGTTGCCTTCACGGCCTTCGCCTGATCATGACCCGAGCCCGTCAAGCCGCGCATCCACGTTATCGACCCGTCTTCGGAAAAGCGGGCCACGTAGGCGTCCGTTTGCCCGAACACGGCGCCGTCGTGCGCCAGCGAGGCGAAATCGCCCTTCGGCGTGCCATCCGCCGTGGTGAAGCCGCCGCACAGGAAAAACCCGCCGTCTGCGGCGGCGTCGATGCTTGCCGCATAGGCCGTGTAATTGTTCTCAAGGCCGCCCAGCTCGATGGTCTTGAGCGAATTGCCCGCGGAATCGCGGAAATTGACATAGGCGTTCGAGGGGCCGCGCTGCAAACCCTCGACGTCGCCGTCGAAGCTGTACGTCTGGCCCACCGTCGCCAGGGTTCCGTCCGCCAGCACGGTGGAATCGGCCGCATACTCGGCGCTCGAGCCCCCAAACGTAGCCTTCCAGACATAGGGGAAATCGGGCAACGTCACCTCGACAGGCGGAAAGTACGGCGGCGTATCGGCTGCTCGGGCGTTTGCAGCATCGAAGGACAGCCGCACATCGCCCATGGCGTTATCGATGTGGATATGCACCGGGTTATCCAAGCTTTTCAGCTGGATGGTGGTGGTCTTCACGCGCGTGGTGGCGTCGTAGGAATCCGAAAGCGCATCCACCATCACGCCGTCGCCGCGGTCGTAGGTGACGTCGCCCAAAAACGAGGGGGTTACCTCAGACCCCATGATGGTGGCACGTTGGAAGTACACCGTCACCGTGTACTGCTCGCCTGTGCGCTCCACATAGGCGTCGGCATACAGCATGGGCGCCATCATGGAAGCTTCGTCCTTGGTCGCATGCAGAGCCGTCACCGGCACCAGCGTGGTTTCCTCGGCATGAACCGTCACCTTCTCAGCGTTCAAGCAGGAAACGAAACCATCGATTTTGCCTTGGCGCCCGGCGAAGATGCCGTCATCGGACTTCGTGGTGCCGCAGGCCAGAAAATCATCGGTGCCGCTGACCGACAGGTTCTTCACCGTGTCGTCGTCATTGCCGCCAAAGGTCTCCACGCCCAGCCGCGCACCGTCTTCCGAGAAATGCGCCGCATAGGCATCCTTCTTGCCGAAATATTCGGTACCGGTGAAGTCGACGTCGCAGGCCTTGTGCGTGCCGGCGACGACATAGCCTTCAGACGTCGTCAAAACGGCGTCGGCCGTAACCGCCTCGCTGTCTTCCATCAGATTCGACCAGATGATGTTGCCCGTCGCGCCGATACGCATGACGAAGCCAGCCGAATCGGAATCCGCGGCATCGCGCGCACCGAAATCCCCGTTGGACGATTTCGTCGTTCCCGCGATGACGAAGCCGTTATCGATGGTGCCATGGCCGTCTTCCGAGGACGACTTCGTGGGAACGACGCGCGACACGCTCGCCGCCTCGTCCTTGCCCTCGCCGCCATACGACCTCGTCCACTCAACAGCTCCGTCCGCGGAAACCTTGCACACCAAGACGTCGTTGTCGCCCTTGTTCTGGCCTTCCAGATCACCGTTGTTCGCGTTCGATTTGCCAACCGCCAGATATCCCGCCGACACGTTCACGCTGGTGCCCATGTCATCGAGCGCGGTCGCTTCCTGGGTCTGCACGACCGCGGTGAATTCGTCGGATTGCAGGGTCTGCCCCTCCATCTTCGATCCACCCACGCGCGTCACCCAGACCAGGTTCAAATCATCGTCATACTTCGCGATGACGGCATCGGCGTCGGTTTCGGTTTTGCCCGTCGCTGCCATATCGCCGTCGATCGAAGCGGTTGAACCGACCACGACGAAGCCGCCATCGACGGCAGGGGTGATGCGCTGCAGCACGTCCTTGCCGCTTCCGCCGAACGTAACCGCCTTCACCAAATTGCCCTCAGCGTCGAACTTGGCAAGCAAGCCATCTTGGCCGCCGCGTTGCTTCCCCTCAAGGTCGTAAAGCGTTGATTGCGTTGCGCCTACAGCGACGAACCCCCCGTCGTCGGCTTCGGTCACGCTATTGAACAGATCGGCTTTCTCGCCCTCCACCCAACCGCGCCATAGCTCGTTGCCGTCGGCGTCATAGCGAACGATGACCGCGTCCGCCTTGCCCTTCGCGTGCTCCGAGATGCCATCGGTCGCATCAAGGGTCGTGGCCGCAACGAAACCGCCGTCGCCTAAGCGCTGCGTCTGGTTCACGCTATCGCACGTCGTGGAAACCGTGCTGCTGCCGCCGCCTCCATACAGATGCGCCCAGTCGACGACGGACGACCCCTCAGCACCGGCCGACACGGGCGCGGCGCACGCCAGCGATAATGCAAGCGCCGCACCCGCCACTGCGGTTTTCCCCATGTTCCTACCCACCGTTTCACTCCCTTTCCTCGCCCCCGCGGACGAACCGCTTGGAGAACTTTTGTTATACGCGGGTGACACTATACAGAACGGCACCGCAAGTTTGAAGAGGGTAACAGTGAATATCGAGATTTATTTGCCAAAGGAAACTTCGTGGACGAGCACGGCGCTCTTTCCCGCTCGCCGCACCCTTGCCAGGGCGCCTTTGCTACACTGTACGAAAACAAACCCGCTCGGGAAAGAGAGAGCATGACGCACAACGCCCCCAAGCCTGCCGACCAGCCCGTTTTCAAGAACGCCGCATACACCCAGGAATACCTCGACATCGCCGCCTCCCTCGACGGCGATGTTGCCGGGCGCCGCGCCGCACGCGCCTACATGGATTCCTCGAGTGCCATCGTGCACCACCAAGTGGTCTCCACGAGCTTCATGCCGAAGCTCTACGATGCCGCAAGCCGCGAGGTCATGCGCACCGTCGTCGAAACCACGCACCGCATCCTCGTAAAGG
>CAVHXL010000129.1:0-4652 GCA_963639885.1 bacterium
AGGATGCCCTGCGCCGGGCGCGTGCCCGTGTAACCAACGATTCCGCACATGCGATTTAGCTCCTCACGTTCGGTTGCTTATCATTCGCACGCCCGAATGCGCCCGCCCAAAACAGACGAGCGCAACCCAGACGACTCTTCATGCTTTTATGGTACGGGAAAGAATGGAATCAAAAGGAAACCGCCGCATAATCTCCGGCAAGGATGGCCCCTACGGGCATTCGCGTCGAAAAACAACCGTTCACAACACCGCCCGATCGAAACTGCGGCTCTGTGCCCTTTTATCTTTCGAGAACGGTCGTCCGCACCTGGAAACCCCCTGCTCAGCGAATAAAACAAGCAGTAAGGATCTGCAGGCTCGGACGAGGATCGAGCAGCATCGAGGGGCGCCGAGACAGCCGCGCCGAGCCCAAACGCCTTCACGCCCCGAGGGGGCCGCACCGAGCTCGGCGGCCCTCACGCCCCGATAGATCACACCTCGGCGATAACCTCGACCTCGACGAGAGCGCCCTTCGGCAGCTTCGCCACGCCCACGGCCGAGCGAGCCGGACGCGCCTCGTCGAACGACTTGGCGTATTCAGCGTTGAACGCGGCGAAGTCGTTGATGTCGTCCAAGAAGCACGTGGCCTTCAGCACGTGGTCGAAATCAGTGCCGGCCTCGGCCAAAATGGCAGCGACGTTCTTCATGACCTGCGTCGTCTGCTCCTCGATGGTGCTTCCCACCATCTCGCCCGTCTCGGGATCGAGCGCGATCTGGCCGCTGGCGAACAGCAGGTTGCCGGAAACGCGTCCCTGCACGTACGGGCCGATCGCCGCCGGGGCGTTTTTCGTTGCGATGATCTTCATGACATCCTTCTTTCTGAGCGGAAAAGCAGCTAGGTGCGGACCTCGAAGTCCGCCAACCGCGCTTGCAAGGCACGCCCGAATTGTTGCGCTGCTATGAACGTTCCTCATTTTAACGCTCACCGGGCTATAGTGTTCAGCAACACAAAAATCGCCGCTAACCGAAATGAGGGATGACATGCTGACGCTCGAAGCGTTCGAAGAGGCCGCCGCCAAAGTCAAGGAAGTAACACTGGAGACGAAACTCATCGAAAGCCCGTACTTCAGCGAGATCAGCGGAAACCGCGTCTTCCTCAAGCCCGAGAATATGCAGCGCACCGGCGCGTACAAAGTGCGTGGCGCCTACTACAAGATCAGCACGCTCACCGACGAGGAGCGCTCACGCGGCCTGATCACGTCGTCGGCCGGCAACCATGCGCAAGGCGTCGCCTACGCCGCGAAGCGCTACGGCGTGAAGGCCACCATCGTCATGCCTACCACCACGCCGCTTATCAAGGTCGAGCGCACGAAGGATCTCGGCGCCGAGGTGGTTCTGCACGGCAACGTCTACGACGAGGCCTACGAGCATGCCGTGAAGCTTGCCGAGGAAAACGGCTACACGTTCATCCACCCGTTCAACGACCTGGGCGTCGCCACCGGCCAGGGCACCATCGCCATGGAGATCGTCCAGGAACTGCCGTTGGTCGACTACATCCTGGTTCCCATCGGTGGCGGCGGGCTTGCCACCGGCGTGTCCACCCTGGCCAAGCTGCTGAACCCGCACATCAAGGTGATCGGCGTGGAGCCTAAGGGCGCGGCCTGCATGAAGGCGTCTATCGACGCGGGGCATGTGGTGAAGCTGCCGAACGCGAACACCATCGCCGACGGCACCGCGGTGCTCGAGCCCGGCGACAAGACCTTCCCGTACTTGCAGGAAAATCTCGACGACATCATCACCATCGACGACTCCGAGCTGGTCGTCGCCTTCCTGGACATGGTGGAAAGCCACAAGATGGTCGTCGAGAACTCCGGCCTGCTCACCGTGGCGGCGCTGCGTCATCTGGACTTTACCGGCAAGAAGGTGGTTTCCATTCTTTCCGGCGGAAACATGGACGTCATCACCATGTCGTCGGTGGTGCAGCACGGTCTTATTCAGCGCGACCGCATCTTCACGGTGTCGGTGCTCCTGCCCGACCGCCCTGGCGAGCTGGTGCGCGTGGCGCAGGTCATCGCCGAGAACAAGGGCAACGTCATCCGCCTGGAGCACAACCAGTTCGTCTCCACGAACCGCAACGCGGCGGTGGAGCTGCGCGTAACCATCGAGGCGTTCGGCCCCGACCACAAGCACCAGATCATCCACGCCCTCAAGGACGCCGGCTTCGAAACCCAGCTCGTGCAAGCGGTGCTGTAGGCGCTGGCCGCTGCCGGGCGAGCCGGCGATCGCCCCCGCCGGCTCGCCCCGCCCGCCGACGGTATTCGGACGTCGTCGTCTCGTCGGCCGGCACTCTATCAACTTGCCGAGACATTCATTAGTTCACCACTTGTAACATTTTTGCGAATGCGAATCGCCCCTTGTTGACTGCGGTTTACTTATGCATACTATGTTAGCCATAGGTTACCTTATGGCACCGCCCCGCACATCGGCGCGGCGCGCCTCATAAGCGGGTAGGAGCGAACATGGAGCAACAGGCATATCGCATCGGGCTTGAGCGGAAACTCGTGCATCACTGCGCGCCCACGCTGGCCGCGCTGAAACCGGCCAGCCTATTCATCTGCCGCGACGACGTTGCCTGCGGGCTTGCCCCGGACGCGTTCGGCCTGCAAAACCCCGAGGCATTCGAAGCCGCATTCGCCAACGAGCTTTCCACCTGCCGCGACAAGCTGGCACCGTACGGCGTGCGCATAGAAGTGCTGGCGCGGCGCAAATCGGGGGTCCTACTATACGTATACCGCCCGGTGCTGCTGCGCGCGCAGCTTGCGCAGCCTCGCGTGGCTTCCTACTTACGAGACGAGGGCTACGAACCCTCCGACCTGGGCGCATGCATCGTCAAGCTTCATCGACGCATCTGCGGAACCGACCTCGCGGCCAAGCTCTCGGGGTCGTGCGCGTTCCCGCACGAAATCGGGTTCTTCCTGGGCTACCCCTACGATGACGTGGTGGGCTTCATCGAGAACAAGGGAGAGAACTGCCTGTGCGTCGGCTGCTGGAAGGTGTACAGCAAACAGCGCGACGCCGAGGCATGCTTCTGCCGCTACAAGACGCAGACGGCCGCATACGAAAACCTCTACGACAGCGGGGTTTCCATCGAATGCTTGGCCGCCGTCGACGAAAGGCGTGCGTGGCGCGAGACACTCGCGCAGGCAGGATAGACCCTGCGCCCAACGAGGGGCACGCCCGGAGGCGGCATGCTGCCTGCTGCGGAAAACCCACGCGGCCGGCACCGACCCGATAATCCCTCTCATCCGCATGTCCGCCGATTCGCCTCGACTCGCCTCGCGGCGTCTCCCTCGTTCGGCACAGACCGAAACCAAGTTCATTGCCAGCAAATCAAGCAAAGGAGCACTCATGAGCAAAGCAGCGATCATCTATTGGAGCGGCACCGGCAACACCGAGGCCATGGCCGATTTGGTGGCCCAGGGCGTGCGCGCTGCCGGCGGCACAGCCGACCTTATCCAGTGCGGCGATTTCTCCGTCGACCGCATCGCCGATTACGACGCTTTCGCATTCGGCTGCCCGGCGATGGGCGACGAGGAGCTTGAGGACACCGAGTTCCTGCCGATGTACGAAGAAGTTGAGCCGGCACTTTCCGGACAGAAGGTGGTGCTGTTCGGATCCTACGACTGGAACGACGGCGAATGGATGGAGCTGTGGGAGCAGCGCGCCGAAGAGGCCGGCCTCAACGTGGTGGACACCACCATCGCGAAGGATTATCCCGACGACGAAGCGGCAAGCGAGTGCATGCGTCTCGGCGCGCTGATCGCGTAAGGGCTCGGAAACAAGCAAGGCCGATATCGCGCCAGACGGCGCATCCGATCAAAGGTGCGGGCTTAAGGCGCGCACCTTTACTTTACAGATGAAGCGCGCGAAGCCAGATTCTGCGCCCCTTAGCGCGACACCACGTAGTAACCGGCATCGCGAACCGCATCCTTGACGGCATCCATATCCAGCGGCGCCTTCGACAGCACATGAGCCGATTTGCTCTCCAAATCGACGCGCGCCCATACCCCCTCGCAGGCGTTAAGCGCATTCTCGACTGCCGCGACGCACTTCTCGCAAGTCATTCCACCTATCGAAAGATCAGTCGAATACGGATAGTTCGCCTCATCCTGATCGGTGACGCGCACGCGGCGAACGCGCTTTTTCGACTTCCCGCCGCAACAGGAGCCATCGCCCGAAAACGTCCTGATGGCACGACGCAGGGCAAACACGCATAGAACCGCGATGACGGCGCAGATAACAACGGTGGCGACCATGGTAAACCTTTCTTAGACAACCCTAACTTTTTGAAATTGTAGCATACAATACCCCCAGGGGGCATTGTATTCATATGATCGCGAATTCAATGGTCCGATGATTTGTTATCTATATTTTGCATAGCCCGATTATCGTGATATCTATTGACCGAGTACGCCTATCGGATTATAACTATTTCCCGTACGAATCAAGCGAACTGCATCGCGGATCAAAAAGCAAAGGAGCCAATAAGATGTCCGACCAGAAATACGCATTCGAAACCCTGCAGGTGCACGCCGGTCAGGAGCAGCCCGACCCGGCAACCGACTCCCGCGCGGTGCCGATCTACCTGACCTCGTCCTACGTGTTCAAGGACG
>CAVHXL010000130.1:0-4649 GCA_963639885.1 bacterium
CGAACTGGATGGCCTGCTCGCCGCCGGCCTGCACGACGCGCAGCACCGAGTCGTCGTAGCGCGAGAGGATGTCGCGGTTGTTGCCCACGATGACGTCGGCGATCCCACCAAGGACGGCACGCGCGCGAGCGTCGTCGGTCACGATGGGTTCGTTATGCACGTTTCCCGATGTCATAACCAGCATAGGCAGCGCATCTTCGCCCTGCTCCGCGCGAAGGGCCTCCGCGAAATCGTGCAGCAGCAAGTGCTGCACCGGGGTGCATGGCAGCATGACGCCCAGCTCGGGCAGCTTGTCAGCCAAGCCCGGCGCAAGCGCTCGGGCCGCCTCGGGGCGCTTGCGCAGAAGCACGATGGGACGCTTGGTCGATTCGAGCTGCTGCTGCTCGACCGCGTCGACGCGGCAGACGCGCCGCGCATCGTCGGCACTTGCCACCATGACGGCGAATGCCTTGCCTTGGCGGCGCTTACGCTTCCGCAGCTTCACCAGCGCCTCGGGGTTTGCGGCGTCGCACACCAAATGGAAGCCGCCAAGCCCCTTCAACGCCACGATACCGCCGGCCATGAGCACACGCACAGCCGCGGCGAAGATGGCATCGGAAGCCTCGCGGGAGCTTCCCCAAGCGATTAACCAGGAAGGATCGTCGGGGCACGGAGTGAACGAAAGGGCACCATCGTCCTCTGGGCATGCGCCCAAAGTCAGCGAGGGCGCCTGAGGTGCGTCAGATTGCCCCGCCGCAGCGCCAAGCGTACTTTGGTACGCGCCGTGCGCTGCGCAAGGGGCAAGCTGGCGTGCCTCAGGTGGCCGCGGCGTCGAGTCAATTCGATTTGCAGGCAGGCAAATCGAAACCTGCGGCCCACATTCCCAGCATGCGTTCGGCTGCGCGTGGAAGCGTCGATCGAGCGGATCGGAGTATTCTCCGGCGCAGTGCGCGCACATCTTAAAGCCCTTCATCGACGTTGCCGGGCGGTCGTAAGGCAGCGAATCGATGATGGTGAAGCGCGGCCCGCAATTCGTGCAGTTGATGAACGGGTAGCGATAGCGCCGATCGTTGGGGTTGAGCAGCTCGGCGAGGCAGTCGTCGCAGGTGGCCAAGTCGGGAGAGACCAGTGTGGTTCGCTCCGCCTGCGCGTCGTCGGAAAAGCGGATCTCGAAGCTGGAGAAATCCTCCAGCGGCACCTCTTTCAGGTCGACCTCCTCCACCTTCGCCGCCGTCGGCGGATTCATGTGAAGCTCGGTGACGAATTCGTCAAGCAGCTTCGCCTCGCCCTCGGCGTGAATGCGCACGCCCTCTGTGGCGTTTAGAACCCAACCGTTGATCAGGTATTTCTTCGCCAATCGATACACGAACGGACGAAAACCGACGCCCTGAACGATGCCCTTCACCTGGATATCAAGCGCCTCGACCATACCAACCCCCTCGAAAAGAAGGGCGGGCACACGGCCCGCCCTTCGCATACCCTAACCGGACTTGAGCTTACTCCTGAGCACGCTCTTCCAAAATCTGGCAAACGACCTCCGCCAGCGCACGCAGCGTGACACTCGAATTGTCAGGCAGGTGCAGATGCACGCAACGACGGCCGCGATCGGCGAGCGTCACCAAATCACCCGACGCCTGCGCCTTCGCCAGCGAACCCAAGCTTTCGGCTTCCTGCTTCAGCGGGATGTCCTTCAGCTCGTCAGCGGACAAAATGAGGAACACGCCGCAGTTCGGACCGCCCTTGTGCAGCTGACCCGTGGAATGCAGATAGCGCGGTCCAACCTCCAAGCAGGACACCACGCCGCACTTGTCGGCAACGCCGTGGCGGATGGTTTCCAGCGCCTCGCGGCGACCTTCGCCCGTGAACGGCAAAAACGCGTTGAGCGCGAAGAAATCGCCCGGCTGGATGCTGCCGAGCAAGGCACGCAACGAGGAGCGCACGTCCTTGCAATCCTTGAAGCACGGCGCCTGACGAACCTCGACCTCGCCCATGTTGACGTCGTCGATGAAATCCTGCACGTAGTCGGGATCAGGCTGACCATCGCGCAGGATGTCGAGCACCACGGCCTTCGCGGAAGCGACGTCTGGCTGATCGAACGGGCTCACCTTCATGAGGTAGCCGCACATGGCGACCGCGTACTCCCACATGACGAAATGCTCGGGCAGTTCATACACGCTGTCGATCTTATATGCTGCGCGCGGGATGGTCGAGTCGATGTAGGACAGGCCCATCTCGAAGTTGCGACGCTCATCCCACAGATCGTTCTGCGTCTGGTACATGATGATGCTGCGATCACCCGGGTCCTTCGAGAGCAGCAGCGAGTCGATCTCGATGTTGGGAAGAATGCCCTGGCCGTTTTTGCCGACGGATTCGGCAACGAGCTGCTCGATCCACAGGCCCAGCACGCGACCACGCTTCTGCGTGAGGAAGCAGAACTTGTTACGACCATGCGTGTAGTTGTCGTAGAGGAACGATGCCAGCCCGATAGCCGGGTTGTCGATGGCGTCCTCGGAGCAGGCGCGCTCGGCCTCGGCGGCGTGCGCGATGAATTCTTCCAGGTTGATGCCCACAAGCGCCGCCGGCAGGAGGCCGAACACGGAAAGCGCGCTGAAGCGCCCGCCAACGGTCGGCTCGCCGGAGAACACCGCGGCCCAGCCTTCCTCGCGCGCCTGGGCCTCAAGCGCCGAGCCGGGGTCGGTAATGGCGACGAGATGCTGCACCAGCTCTTCAGGCGAGATGCGGTCGGCCAGCTGATCGCGGACGGCGCGAAGAGCCAAACGGGGCTCGATGGTTCCGCCGGACTTCGACGAGATGATGAACAGCGTGGCGCGCGGATCGATTTCCGCGAGGATGCCGCGCATGCGCACCGGAGAATCGGAGTCGAGCGTGCGGAACTGAACCTGAGACGAGTCGGGCTTGTTGTATTTCGTGATGGTCATGGGAGCCTGCGTCGAGCCGCCCTGGCCGATGAGCACCACCCATTTGAGCCCCTGCGCGATCATGGAATCGGCAAAGGACTGAATTTCATGCAGCGGGTACGGCGGGTTGCTGGCAAGATCCGCCCAGCCCATATAATTCTGGGCGCATTCCTGCGCCTCCTCGGAAAAGCTGAACAGCGTCGCGTCCTTCGCGTGCATGCGGCTCGCAACGCATTCCTTCACCAGCGTTTTGGCGGAGGGGTAAAGCTTCTCCATATCATTCGAAAGCATGAGCACCTTCTTTCTGCCTAAGTGGTGGTCATTTTATCAAAGGTGGGGAGAGGTTGCGCTTGCGGCGCGCTTCGTGTGACGAAGCTGTGAAAGCGGCGGGGCGTTTCGCTCCTTCACGCGACGCGATTTCCCGCTCGCGCCCATGAAGATGCCGCTGCAAGAGCCGGAACCTCGTCGAGGTTCACGTTGCTTTGAGATATCGCAGGGTCGAGCGGGAGCCCAGCTCAGCCATCGCCCAAGAATGCCGAGGGCGCGGCACCGCACCCGCCAGCGCCCGGCTACGCGGTCGAAGCATCCCTCACGAGATTCCCCATTGGCCAAAGGCAAGACCCCTCACCAGGCCCAACACCGCTATATGCGCAGGATAGTAAGCGTAGAAGAACCATTTCATCGACCGTCCACGGCCCCCGTTGTAGGAGCCCAGCAGAGGGATGGTCGCCACGCAGCCAGCCAGCGGGTACAACGCCAATGCCAGGTTGCGCAGCGTGGGGACCTCGATAAGCTGCGACAACATCGGCAGACCGTTTGCGCAGATGGGAAAAAGCGCCGAATAAGCTGCGCGGACGCGCGCGCTTCCCTGCACGATCCGCAAGGCCATCACCATGCAGGGGGCCAGCACGCCCCAGTCGCAGAATATGGTCAGCAGCGTGACGACCACGAACACGACCCAGAACAGCGGGCGCGAGGACATGTGATCGTAGGCGTACAGCAGCACCAGGCAGATGAACAGGGTGAACAGCACGTTCATTTGGCTGGCCAGGAAAAGCCCGTACGGAATCTGCGACACGAGCGCGAACATGAGCAGCCGCTGTCCGTAACGAACGATGTTCGAAGTGTGGTTATAACCCTCCACCAGCAAAAACGCCATGATGGGAAAGGTGAGCCCCCCGAAACCGAACAGCACGCAAAACAGCTCGTCGGGCATCTGGCTCCAAAAGATATGGCAAGCGTGGTTGCAGGTCATCCCGATGATGGCAAGCAGCTTCAACGGGAAGGCGGTGATGCCGGCGCGCTGTCCGGCGCTATGTTGGGAAGCATGTTGTATCATGCGCTGAGTATACCAGGTGGGATTGGCGAAGCGGCTGCCAAGGATCTCGGCGCCGTCTTCCGCTGCGCCACCGATATCGCCGTCAGCTTCATCGATTCACCACCCTGCGCCTTCGTCGTTCGGAGCTCTTGCCAGCCGCAAGCCCGCAAGCCTGGGTTCTCTCAGCTTGCTCACCTCGTTTGAAAGGAACGCCCTTATGCCCAAGCCCCTCAATCCCCGCAAGGTCGCCATCGTCGGATGCGGTTTCGTCGGTTCCTCCAGCGCCTTCGCCCTTCTGCAATCGGGCCTGTTCAGCGAAATGGTCCTTATCGACGTTGACCGCGATCGCGCTGAGGGCGAGGCGCTCGACATCGCGCATGGCATGCCGTTCGCCGCGCCCATGAGCATCTACGCCGGCGACTATGCCGACATCG
>CAVHXL010000131.1:0-4565 GCA_963639885.1 bacterium
AGCCGCATCACCCGCTACGAGCGCCACGGCCGCCTGGAGGACATGGCCTGAGCGCATCTGTAAATTCCCGACCAGCAGGCGCCCGCATCCCGCGTTCGTGCCCTACAATGTTCTCGCCGGACGGCACACCGCGCCAGCACCGGCGAGAACATTCTCTTCGCATAAAGGACGCGCCATGACAAACCGCCGAGCAGGCACGCTGCACACCTTCGCGGCTTTTTTCCTCATCGCAACCATGACCCTCTGCGCCATCGCGGCAGCGCCCCGCACGGCCTGGGCGGGAAACTCCTACGAGCTCACCGACGAGATCCGTGCGCAGCTCGAGGCAGACGGAACGCTGGCAGAGCGCATCGCCTGCGCCGAATCGGCGAACAGCGATGCCCGGGCCGCCCTGATCGCGGCAGCCCAGCAGCGCTCGGGCGAGATATCCCTCGCATCGGCGAACGTCCCGAGCGCCAACGCCGGCAGCATGGGCACAACCGGCAACGCCTATATCCTCTGCGTGGCGGTGGAGTTCCCCGCCGAAGGGGACGAGCCGGCAACCACCTTCGTGGATGCCAAGCAGGAAGCGGAAAACGTGGTGGCAAGCGTCGAGGGCGGAAGAGGTTTCGCGACCCCTTACGATAGCCTGCAGGCCTACTATCAGCGCTCCTCCTACGGCAAGCTGAACATCAGCTGCAGATCCGTCTGCTACAACGTCACCGCACAGCATTGCCGCAGCTACTACAACGAAGCGCCGGACCTGCTGGTGGAGGAAATCGCCACTGCGCTCGACGAGCAATTCAACGTCGACTTCTCCCAATACGATGGCAACGACGACGGCTACGTGGACGGGATCTACCTGATATACGCCGGGCAAAGCACCACTTGGGGGGCAACCTGGTGGCCTCATTGCACCAACTCGCTGGATCATTCGAGCCCCTCCTTCGACGGGAAGAAGCTGAAAAGCGGCGTCTTCCTCAGCGACGTGGCCACCGACGAGGACGCCCAGGTGCTCATTCATGAAACGGGGCACGTGCTCGGCCTGCTCGATTACTACTCCTACACCGGGGCGACGAACGGCATCGCGACCACGGACATGATGGACCAAAACGTCGGCGACCAAAACGCTTTCTCGAAATGGCTGCTCGGATGGATCGACGACAGCCAGATCACCCGCATCGCCGTCACCGACAGCGCCATCAAGGTGCGCCGCGGCATGGGAGAAGTGCAGACGTACACGGGCAGCGTCACCGAAACCATCAAGGCCTTCACCAGCGATGAGATATCCGAAGGCGGCGGCTTCATCGCGGTATCGTCGGACGAGAGCATCCTTTCCGGGTCGCTGTTCTGCAGGTTCTACCTGCTTCAATACGACCGACCTGCAGGAAATCAGGCCTTCAAGTACGAAGGCGGGCTTGTGAGCGGGCTGCGCATCTACCGCATTCAGGCGCAGCTGAATTCCTCCGGCACCGATTTCGAGCTCAGCTGCTCCGGCGCGACGAACCAGCACGACATGCTTATCGAATCGCTGCGTCCCTCGGATGGCGGAGCGGCGATCGAAACGGGAAACCCCTTCCACACCGGCGCGTCCATCGGGGCCACGACAACCCCCTCCACCAATTTCCGCGAGGATCTATTGGGCTATACGGGCATCCATATCGATGTGACCAACGCGGACGATCCCGCCGAGGGCATCGTGACGTTCAGCCACGATGCCAAGCCTCCCACAACGGACTTCACCGTGACCCCCGCCTCGAACACGGGGATCCTCGATGTGGGCTCCTATTATTTCAACACGTCGATGCAGCCGAACTGGATAAAGTCATCCCTCATCGGGGCGACGCTTTGCGTGGACGGCAAAAGCTACGATGTCAGAGCGCTGAACAAGGGCACCCAGCTGCTTATCTACTACGAGCTTCCCAGCGGCACCATAACGCAGGACTCGAGCTGCGAGTTGGTGCTTCCCGCCGGATTCTTCGAGCTGTACGGAACTGCGTCCCAAGAGATGCGCGTCAAGGTGCAACCACGCAGCAAAACGATCAGCTTCGAGTCGTCGGGCACATATGAGCAAACCGAATACTCCCTCAACGGCAGCTCGGAAGTGCTGTCGAACGCGGTGGCGGCAAAGGACACGCAGGTTATCGTGGCAGCGCAATCGACCGATGACAGCAACGGCACGAAGCTCAGCCTGCTGAAACTGTCCTCCGACGGCAAAAGCTGCACCCAGCTGGCGGTTACGGGCAGCGAGGTTAAGAACTTCAGCGACGTCACCGTGAAAGCCATAGCGCTTAACGACGGGCGCCTATTCGCTTTGGTGACTGGATACAGCGGCAAGGATTTGAAAACCCACTCATTGGCCTTCTGGATCGACCCCGCTACCGGCTCTCTTCTCGACACCCGAGAGTTGACGGATCTGTATTTCTCAGGCTTAGCGCCGCTCGGCGACGGCGTGGCGCTGTTGACGAAATCGCCAGGTATGGGCGTGACCTGCTCCATCACGCAGATTTTCTCGAGCGACGCAAGCTTGGACAAGCGTGCAAACGGGTCCAGCGGCATATTCGCCATGGAACTTAAGGCTTTAGGTGATGGGCGCCTTGCCGGCATCGACCTCGATCAATCAACCGGGGTCTATACGGTGTCTGTATACTCGGAAGGCGAAATAAACAAGCTTCTCGGCGGCGCAGAAGGCAAGGAGATCAGGTCCGACACCCAGCTTTCATTCCCCGGCGCATACACCATCGAGGATCTGACCTTGAAGAACGGGAATTACTACGTGTTGGCAGCCGTCATGGAAAACGACGCCATGCATCTTGAGCTGCATGTGATCGACAGCAAGGGAAACACGCTGCACACCACCAAAATCGAAGGCGGCATCGCCTCGGGTTTGACGCACTCCCGGCTGAGCGTTTCCGAAAATGGCGCCGTCGCCATCTCGACAACGTATTCGGAGACCAAAACAGCCTGGACCAACACCCTGGAGCTCGCCGCGGTTGATTCCGACGGGAACTTTGCGGGCTTCTCGTCCACCAGGCGCACCAACGTGGTGTTCTGGGCGGACAACCACCTGTACGTGACGCAACCGCAGTCAGACTCCGACAGCGAAAAGGGCAAGGTGGGTTGGATACGCACAGCGGCCATCAGCGGGGATACCCCGACGCCGGATCCGGATCCGACGCCCGCACCTGAACCGAGCCCGAACCCTGACCCGACGCCAACACCAACGCCAGGGGCCGATACGGACACGCAGGCATCTACGACGCAAACGGCGAGCACGTCCTCCGACAAGGCGACAAAGAGCACCCTGGCCAAAACCGGCGATACGGCCGCAACAGGATGTGCAGCAGCCCTAACCACCCTTTTGGCAAGCTTGCTCGTCGCGGCCCTCGCCCGCCGCAAAGCCAAGGCACGCCTCGAAGCGTTGAAGCGTTGAAGCGTTGAAGCGTTGAAGCGTTGAAGCGTTGAAGCGTTGAAGCGAGGCTAGCAGAATTCAATTCACTCGGTAAGCGTACGCCCCTTAAAGTTAAGGAATTCAGTGCACATCTCATTTGATCAGAATCTAGTCGATTACATGCGCAAGAAAGGCTATGCCGGCATCGCCGTCAATACCGTCAGCGCCATCGGCTGCTGCGCCGACACCACCGAGCTTGCAACACGTTTCGTGAAAGCGGAGGAAGCCGAGAAGCTGCGCGAGAAGGGTTGTGGCGTCCACACCGCCGATTACGGCGAGGTATTCGTGGAAACGAAAGGCTTGCACTACGACGAGGCTATCAGCTTCAGCCTCAAAAGCTTTCTGGGCATCAAGGATATCAAGGTGCGCGGTATCAAGGCGTTCAAGATCTAGAACGCCGAAGGAACAACCCGCCAGCCAATGGTGCCAAGAGCCGACAGCCCAAGCCATTCAGCAGAGCTTACCGCTCGTCCCTAACCCACTCACCCTTGCCCACATGCCCTCAACCATTCACCGTAAACCCATCGCCCATTCCCCCTTTAGCCACCCATCCCTGGCCACTCACCCTTAGTCATTCATCCTTATCGCCTCGTAAACTCGCCCATAGGCACTCGCCTGCATCCCTAAAGCCCTCGCCTACTTCCCCTTAGCCACCCATCCCTGGCCACTTGCCCTCGCCCACTAGCCCTTAAGCTCTCCTCCTTATCCATTCGCCACTCGGCCTTAAACGCAAAAATCCCCTTGCCCGCAGGGGGCAAGGGGATTTGCAAGTCAGCCGTTACGGCACGACCATCGCGTTGCCAGCAGTCGGCCGTTAAGGCCGCTGATACTTGCTCTAGTCGGAACCGCTACGCAGCAGCAGGTTCAGCGCTGTCGGCAAGGATGATAACCTTGTCGTCAGTCACCTGCACGTAGCCGCCCTTGACGTCGAAGCGCTTAACGTCGCCGCCATCAGCAGGCGTCAAGCGAATCTCGCCATCGGCCAGCACGGACACGAGCGGCGCATGATCAGCCAAAAAGCCCATCTCGCCCTCAACGCCCGGAACGACAACCATCTCGGCCTCGCAGGACAGAAGCTTCGCAGCAGGTGTGACGATGTCGCACATGAAGCTAGCCATACTACGCTTCTTCCTTC
>CAVHXL010000132.1:0-4542 GCA_963639885.1 bacterium
ATCCACGCGCCCGGGTGTATCCATATGTCACCAGACGCAACTGGACATTATACGTACCGAAAAAGATCGCTTCAAGAATTATTTTCCGAATCAAAAAGCGCCCACAACCTGCACACAAGCCGGGAAATCATGCCCTGATCAAAGCCCCGCTTACCAGCGCAGCGTCGCCTTGAGGCGATCGGGATGCAGCAGCAGATCGAGCGCGTCGAGCGGACCGGTCGTCACGATGTCGGCACGCGCGAGCAGGCCCGCCCACGCCCCTTCCCCACCGATCACGGCGATGGAAAGATCAGCGGCATCGAACATGGCGGCGTCGTTGAAACCGTTGCCAACGCATGCCACGCCTCCGGAAAGCCCCTCGACGATTGCTCTTTTTTGCGCGGCGGCGGCGCCCGACGGGAACGTCTCGAGCATCGCGTGCGTCCCCGCGCATTCCCGCGCGGCGGTTCCGAACGTATCGGCCGTCAGCACATGGACCTGCATGAGCGCGGACAGGGCCAGCAAGCGATCGGCAACACCCGGCACGAGGGCGCCGTCATACGCGACGGTGCCATTGAAGTCAAGCGCGAGATGGGAGATCGACAGAGCCTCGCGCCCAGGGATTTCCAGCCGCATCACAGCAGATCGCCCCCGTAAAGCGGCGCAAGCACGTCCTCACGTCTTTGCTCGAACAGCTCGGATCCCTCACCCGACCATGCCACGCGACCCCCGTCAAGGCAAACGACCTGGTCGGCGATGCGTCGGCCCTGCGCGAGGTTGTGCGTGACCACCACGACCGCGCACGTTTCGGCCACATCGCGCAAAACCCCCTCGATGACCTTCGTCGAGGCCACATCGAGCGCGCTGCACGGCTCGTCGAGCAGCAGCACGTCGGGCTTCACGGCGAGGGCGCGGGCGATGCACAGGCGCTGCTGCTGACCACCCGAGAGCGCAAGCGCGCTGCGGCGCACGTCGCCGTCGAGTTCGTCGAGCAGCCCCACGTGCGCAAGCTGCTCGCGCACGATGCCCGCAAGCTCATCGCCACGACGCAGGCCCCGGTAACGTAGTGCGTAGGTTATGTTGCGCTCGACCGAGAACGGCAACGGCGCAGGCTTCTGCATCACCATGCCGATGCGGGCGCGCACGTCGCGGGCGGGCATGTCGGCGATCGGCTGACCGAACAGGGCGACATCGCCCTCCCAGCGCGCGCCGTCGACAAGCTCGATCGTGCGGTTCAAGCAGGAGAGCAGTGTCGACTTACCGCACCCGGAAGGCCCGATGACGGCCGTAATCGAATGATCGAGGGCTACGAAGCCATCGACGTCAAGCGCCTGACGCTCGCCATACCAAGCCCGCAGACCGCGAACCTCAAGCACCGGCGAGCGCGCGGTTTCGGCGCCGAGCGTCCGCAGGCGGCCTTCTTCTACGATCTCATCCATCTTCTCTTCCTTATATAGGTGTAGACGTTCACCGCGATGTTGCACGCGAGCACGATGACCATCAAAACGAACGCGGTGGCGTAAACCTGCGGGATGGTGTTGCCCTGAGCAAGCATTAAATACAGATGCAAAGGCAAGGACATGGCGGGGCTGTCCAAACCGCTTGGCACCGGGGCGAACGCAACGCCGCCTGTGAAGATGAGCGGAGCAGCGGCCCCGAGCGCGTACAAGCCCCCCAACACCACCGCGCCAAGAACCTCACCTGAACAGTACGGCCACACAAGCTTGCGCAGCGTATGCATGCGCGACACGCCCAGACAGGCCGATGCATGCAGCAAGTCGGCGGGAAATTCGCGAAAGGCCTTTTCGGCGCGCACCTCGATGAAGGGAATGATCATGAGCGCGAGAGCCACGCCGCCCGCGAGCACGCAGCGCCCCAGCCCTGCATCGCGCACGAGCACCGCGTAGGCGAACAGGCCCATGACGATGGAAGGTGCGCCGGCGGCAACCGACATGATACGCCCCACCGCTCGGGCAAGCCATGCGCGCCGAACCAGGAACACGCGCCAAGCAGCCACCGAAACCGCCAGCGGGGCCGCGATGATGAGCGCGCAGCCGGTAAACCAAGCGCTTCCCACGATCGCAGGGAAGATGCCGCCCTCGCTTCCCAGCACGGCACCGCTCGGCGATTCGGTCAGAAACTCCCAGGAAATGCAGCCGGCGCCTTGCCAGAACACGTAGCCGAACAAAAACACGATGACGCCGGCGACGACGACGAAGCCGCAGATCGCCCAAGCGCGGACGATGACGCCTCCTGCTCGGCCGAGCGCCCACGCACCCGCACGCACGCCGCGGCGAGCGATGCGGCGAGCCAGATATCTCTGCAGCAATGTCGAGGCGACGTCGATCGCGAGCACGAGAACCAGCAGGACGAAACCCGCCGCGAACAGTGCGTGCATATGCGTGCTGCCGGCCTCGGCCGTGCCCATCTCCAACGCGATAAGCGACGCGATGGTCTCGCTTTTGCCCAACAGCTGCGGAAACAGGTTGGCATTGCCGACGACCATCATCACGGCCATGGTCTCGCCCGCAGCCCGGGCCAGCGCCATCATGATGCTCGGCCAGAGCATGCGCGCCGACACCGGCAGGACCACGGCGTACACCGCGTACCACTTCCCCACCCCCAAGGCCAACGAAGGGGCGAGGTAGCGCTGCCGCACGGAAACCATGGATTCGGTCATCGTGGACACCATGAAGGGCAGCACCATGACCGCTAGCACGATTCCCGCGGCAAGCACGCAATTGCCGCTGGGCACGCCCGCGGCGAGCAGGGCCTTCACCACGACGGTCAGGCCGATGAAGCCGTAGACGACCGAGGGGATGCCGGCAAGCAGGTCGATGAAGCTGCACAGCACGCCGCGCACGCGGGGCGGAACGGAGCACGACAAAAACAGCGCCGCTCCAATGGAAACGACGAGGGCGAAAGCAAGCGCGAGCGCCGAAACCGCGAACGTCGCCGCGACGAAGTTCGCGATTCCGAAACTCGCACCCGCGCCGGTGAAGTCGATGGGGGCCCAATCGCTGCCTGCAAGGAACGCTCCGACGCCCACCTCGGTAACGATGGGGGCCGCTTGCAGGGCAACCGTGACGAGCACGGAGGCGAGTGCCGCCGCAGCCAGGATGACGAGAAGCCTCACCATCCCGCAACGCAGGCGATCCGCCCACACGATGCGCGGGCGGATCGCTCGAATGTCACCTGTCGGGAAACGCTTCACCGGAAAGGACGCTATTTCGCGGTGAACGAGGGAATATAGCCGTTGGCGGTGATGGCCTTGATGCCGGCATCGGAGAAGACGTAATCGATGAACGCCTGCTCGGAAGCGGTCGGCTCGCCCTTGCCCACGAACATAACGGGGCGTTGGATCTTATAGTCGCCGGAAACGATGTTTGCCTCGGTGGCCTCGACGCCGTCGACCTTCATTGCGACGAGCTTGGTGCCGTTGGCGTTGGCCTTGTTGTACGCGCCGAAGCCGGCATAGCCGATGGCCCACTGGTCGTTGGCGATGTTGGTGGCGAGCTCGGTCATGGAAGCGGATTGCGTGGCGGAATCGGTCACCTTCGCGTCACCCATGACGGACTTCTGGAACACCTCGTAGGCACCGCCGGACAAATCGCGGATATAAACCTGGATCTTCTCAGAGGGAAGCGACGAGTCAACCTGGTCCCACGTGGTGATCTCGCCGGCGAAAATCTTCTTGATGGTATCGGTGGACATATCGTCGACCACGGAGACGATCGGGTTGTTGGCGTTAACGGAAACGGTCAGCGCATCTTTGGCAACCTCGTACTCCTTGTAGTCGCCGAGCTTTTCCTTCTCGGAATCCTTCAGCGTGCGGGCCACCATGCCGAAATCGCAAGTGCCCTCCTCAAGCGCGCTCACGCCCACGCCCGAGCCGCCCGGCGCCACGTAAATGGAGATGTTCTTCTCGGGGAAGGTCGAATCGACCTTGTTCCACTTCTCGTATTCGTCGGTGAACGACGAGGCCAGCGAGGAGATGATCGGGTACAGCGATGTGGAACCGCAGAACATGATGCTAGATTGGAAGTCGCTCTCGGTCTTAGTGGTTTCCTGCGTGCTCGACGACGAGCTCGACGATGAGCTGCTCGACGAGCAGCCGGCGAGCAGGCCGCAACCGAGCGCGGCGGCGAGCACGGCCGCGATGGCGGCACGCCCGAAACGATGGTGTTGCTTCTTGCTGAACATAGGGTCTCCCTCCCTGAATCCTCCGCAAATCGAATCTCGGAACATGCGCAGGCTAGGCTACGCCAACGTACCCCGAGGCCAATACTATGCGGATGCTGAAATGGCGGCGGAAGCGCCGCATGAAATGAAAGCCAAGCGAAAGCCTTAAAGGCTTGCAGAAATCGCTTTTACGTGGCTTTTACAGAGAGGGAATATAGGGGTGCCCGATCCGAATGTCAATGGTCGGATCGGGCACTTATGCCGTAAATGGCTTGAAAACGCTATTCTGCGGCGAGAATGATGTCGATGGCTAATCGAGATGGAACGCGCAGGGAAGGTCGACGCTCACCGGGGAGTTGTCGGGGTTGGTCTCCATGACCG
>CAVHXL010000133.1:0-4525 GCA_963639885.1 bacterium
CGCTCCAACCTGCGAGGTCAAAGGAGCCGTGGGCGCGAGGCACGGCAAACGGCTCGACAAACGGCCCTTTGCCATGAGGTCTCCCCCATTCGCTATCACCAGCCGACCCGCATCGCCGAGCGACCTCTAACGGCGTGCGCGCCGAAGAGGCCAGCCGCTCAACCGTATCGATGAAATCCTGTTTCGCGGCTTCATCGGAATGCGGGATGCGCCTGCACAGATGAATACCCGCAGGCAGCGCGCAAGCGCTCACGCCCATGGGGAGCCGAACCGAGCACGGCATGCGAACGGGAACGGGTGCGGGCTCAGCATCTTCGCTCTCCCCCATCGGCGCGCCTGAGACCGCTTCGGTGTCGTTCGCCTTGGCAGTCACATCGATCGAGGAATCGCTGCGAGCAGCAAGCACGAGACGTTCGTAGCCCTCCCAAGTTCCGCCAACGACGGGCTCTTCTATGTCTTCGGCCATATAGACCCTGCTAAGCGCGGAATCGTCATCGAACGCATCCCAATGGGAAAGCTCCTCTTCGGTCGGGCGCCTTCCGAACCTCGAGCACGCATCGCATGAAACGCTACCGCATTCATCGGCATTGAACGATTCGTCTATGCAGTGATAACAGCCGCCATCGACCACCTGCGATCCCGTGGTCACCGGCATGGATGGGCTCGCAAGCTCGATGTAGGCGTAGCGCGAGGCTTCACGAGAATCGCTCGAAACGCTTATAAGCGTGCCGAATGTCATGGTTCCGCTCCACCCGACAACCTGAACGACCTGCATAAGGTCATGAAAGCGCTCAATAAACAAGCGGCTCGGCGCGAATTTGGCCTCGTGAGGAGTCAAGGGAATGATCGCCATCCACCGAAGCGGCAAGTAGCGCAAATAATATCCGTCGCCAGCGTTTTCTGCAGCCTTGAGGATATCATTCAATCGCCTCTGGGTATGCACGATGGATTTCATCATGCGGCGGTCACGGCGGAGAGCGGAAGCCTGCGCGCAATACGCCGATTCGAGGAAATCGGGTTTGAGCAGCCTTGACGCTGCTTGGATTTCCGAGAGCGCCGCCCCCGACGAGCGCATTGCATCGACGAGACTAACGAGCGGGATTTGATCGAGGTTGTAGTACTTGTACATATCCGGCTCGCTGCGATAGGCGGGCGATATGAGACCTTGCTTTTCGTAGGTGCGAAGCGTCATTTGGGTAACGCCCGCCATTTCCAAAAAGTCGGAAGTCGAAACGAAGGGATCGATATCTTTCGCTTTCCTTCTTTTCCTATTCACAAACAAGCCTCCCTATGCGTCTTCGCAGGTGAGCTTTCGTCGCAATGCGGGGCCACCTCGCCTACGCGAAACGCCGCGCCGCGCGAGAAGCCCAAAGCCCGCCGAAGGAACGAGCACGCGCCTCTTCAACGCCACGTCGCGTCGCACGACCGGCATTGGACCGCTTCAAATGTAGTCGATATTCGCCCGAAAGCAGACCGGCTTTCACTTGCGGCGAACGACATGCGCGCTCGCCTTGCAAAGCGAGCGCGCAGCCATGGGAAACCCGCGCATCATACTCAGCTGAATATATAGTTTAATGCATATAACAACACAGGTCACAAGCAAATCATCAATCACCCGCGAGCGGCAAGCAATCGAGCCTCTTGCAACCGGGCTGCAGCCGACTCATCGATCCGGTAGGCAGACCGGCTGACGGGATTACGGCTTCGACAGGTCCGAAAGAGGCTGGCAAACGTCCGGCAAGCTCCATGCGTCGAAGCTGGCGCGCGGCGGCTCGTCGGCGACGGACGGCAAGTCGCCCGGGCGGGCGCGGGCGCGAGGCAAGCCACATGCGTCGAAGCTGGCTGCGGCACCGCGAGGTCCGAAAGAGGCCGAAGAACGCGAGGCAAGCCCCATGCCGCCTACAACGAATGGTGTATTTACGTTTCAGGTGCGTGTAAGCTGCTGAAACGGCATTGCACGCTCCCCTTCTTCCCGGTAATATGCACGACGCATCAGAGTATTACCTAGTTTTCCCCTATGCATAGTACTTTTGTCACCGGGAAGGAACGATACATGGAACGGATCTCGCTGCACATCTCCGGCATGATGTGCTCCGCCTGCGTGGCGAACGTCGAGCGCGCGCTCAGTGCCGTACCCGGCGTTTCGAAAGCCCGCGTCAACCTGGCGAAAAAAAGCGCGCGGGTCACCTTCGACGAGCAGCGCGCGTCCCGAGCCGACCTCGTGCGCGCCGTCGAGGAAGCCGGCTACACCGTTTCCGATGAGGCGCAACCCGGAAATTCCCCCGCAAAGGTCGCAGCCATCGCGTTGGCCGCGGTCGCCATCTGGCTAATCGTGAGCATCCTCGGGTTCGACCTTTCCGGCACTGATTTTCCCCTGGCCACAAGCGGGATGGGCTACGGCATGCTGTTCGTGGTGGGCGTGCTGACCTCGTTCCACTGCGTCGCCATGTGCGGCGGCATCAACATCAGCCAGTGCATGCCGGCGAGCGCGGCGAGCGGAAGCGCGGCAGCGGCAGGCGCAAGCCCGCAGGAACGCGGCGCGAAGCCCCGTCGCAAGCGCCCCTCGTTCACCGCCTTCAAGCCCACGCTGCTCTACAACATCGGGCGCGTCGCGTCCTATACCGTCATCGGCGCCGTCGTTGGCGCGCTGGGCGCCACGCTCTCCCTTTCGCTTGCCGCACGCAGCGCGATTCAGCTGGTTGCCGGTGCGTTCATGCTGCTCATGGCACTGTCGATGCTCGGTCTCGTACCTGGACTGGCAACGCTCTTCGCGCGGGCGAAAAGCGCTATCGGGAAGGTTTTGCCGCAAAAGCGCAACAGCGCGAACGGAGCCGACATGACCAGCGCCGCGGCAGAAGCCAGCGGCGCCATGAGCGAAGCTCCCGCATCCGCACCCAAGCGCCCGCGCCGCATCCTGCAAGGACCGCTCGTCGTCGGACTTCTGTCCGGATTCATGCCCTGCGGACCGCTGCAGGCGATGCAGCTCTACGCGCTCGGCAGCGGCAGCGCCCTTGCCGGCGGCGCTTCCATGCTGTGCTTCGCGCTGGGAACCGTCCCCCTCATGCTCGGGCTGGGGGCGGTCGCCGGCAGCCTCTCCCGCCATTTCGCCCGCAAGGCCATGACCGCCGGCGCATGCGTCGTCATGGTGATGGGCCTGTTCATGACCGCGAACGGCTGGGCTTTGGCGGGGCTTCCATCCGTGCAGCTGCCCAACGCCGGCCAGGCGATCGCAAGCGTGATCGGCAGCTCATGCTGCGCAAGCGGGTCGCAAACGACGAGCAGCTGCTGCGCAAGCGGACCATCGTCGCAAAGCGGATGCTGCGCGAGCGGCAGCTCGGCAAACGAAAGCGACTCCGCATCATCGGGTTCCTCAAGCTCGGGAAGCAGCTCGGGTAATTCCAACGGTTCGAACAGCGGAAGCCCCTCAAGCTCCAACGGCTCGAGCAGCAACTCCTCCAGCCCCAAGAAGTCCGCAAGCGGCGCGACGGCCACCATGGGCGACGGGGTGCAGACGGTCGAGACCACGCTTTCGGGCAGCTACACACCCATCACCGTTGTTGCCGGAACACCCGTGAAGTGGACCATCTCCGCCACGAAAAAGACCCTCACCAGCTGCAACCGAACCATCGAGATCCCCGAGTTCGACATCGAGAAAACCCTGTCGGCAGGCGACAACGTGATCGAGTTCACCCCAACGAAGGCCGGAACCTTCACCTACACCTGCTGGATGGGCATGATCCGCTCAACCATCACCGTGACGGAGGCGTAGACGGCACAACGCGCCCTCTCCCAGCCCTAAGAGATTTTGCCTCCAAGGTTACTGTTCCGTCCGGTTTTCGTTGTGAGTTCATTCTGCATGATTTTTGCTTCTACCTGGCATTTCGTAGGGCCGAACAAAAGCTCAGCCCTTACCGGGGAGCGCCGTGGGCGCAACATCGTTTTTCCCGAAGCGGCCGGCGACATGCAAGCAGCCAGCAGCCCACCAGCGGTCGACAGCCCACAAGCAACCGCCAACTCCGCAGAGCGGCCGGCAACCCGCAGTCCACTAGACCGCAAGCTGCCGGCCGCTCAGACCGTTACTTCCCCTTGCGGCGGCGAGCTGCGAAGGCTGCTACCACGGCAATCGCCAGGCACACCACGGCCACTACGGCAATCGCCGCGACCGGCAGGCTGTCGCCCGTCTTCACCGTAGAGGACTTCGTCGCCGCATTGTTGGTCGTCTTCGCCTGCTCGCGCTGGACGACCTTCTGCTCAACGGTCTCGTTCTTCTTGTAGTCCACCATCGACACGTCCGACCCGGTGGCGTAGGCGTTCAGCACGTCCTTACCGTTGACCTTGGCAAACGCGTTGTCGACCAGCGTGATCGCGCCTGAAGCGTCCACCGTGAACGTAACGTCGGCCGCCTTGGCGAAGCCCTCGGGAACCTCGGACTCGTACAGCACGTATTCCTTGCCGGCAACCAGGCCCGTGAGCACGTGGCCGGCACCGTTGCTCGTCCACTCGTCAAGCGCCTCGGTGCCATCGG
>CAVHXL010000134.1:0-4507 GCA_963639885.1 bacterium
CAAGCCGACGACCGTGCGCCTGTCCATCGGCACCGAGCACATCGACGACATCCTGTCCGACCTCGCCGCCGGCTTCGAAGCCATCAAGTAAAGACACGCTCGCGCGCGTGCGGAGCAAGCGCATGCGCGCGTTAACGATAAAACGTGCGAAGCGCATACGTGAACGCGAAAGCGCCGTCGACCCCGGTCGGCGGCGCTTTCGCGTTCGGCACTGCAGGGGCAAGGCCGCTGCCATCGCCATCCTGCACGCAATGCGCAGCAACGTCACAGATGAGCCGGTCGCCCCTCAAACCGTCGGGGTCAAAATTGTTGGGTTCCATTTCCCGCAACCATCGAGGCCCAGGTCGCTGGAACCGATTTCCCACAACCGTCGGGGCCCAAACTGCTGGAATCGATTTCCCAATGAACGCGGGAGCGCGAGCGGCGCGGCCAGGATACAATAGGGCCATGAAGGAATCGACTTACATACGGATGACCTCGGCATTGCACGCCAATCCTGCTTTGGAGCGCGCGGTATGCCTTGCGAACACGCTGATCACGGATGCCATCTACGTCGCCTACCCATGCCTTATCGCATGGCTGTTCTTCTCGGGTGGCTGGCCTGCCGCCATCTTCAACGGGGACTGGTCCGCATTCGCCGTCCCGGCAGCCGCGGAATCGCCTGCCAAAACCCTCGCCGAGGGAGCAGCCGCAACGGGAACCGACCCCCTTTCAGCTGCGGGAAGCACCGGCCTGCTCGGCATGGCCAACGCGCAGGCGGGAACACCCCTCGACGGCCCTGCGGCCCTTCTCTATGCAGTGGCGGTGCCCGCGCTATCGTTTATCCTTGTCAGCTTGCTGCGCCGCGCCATCAACGCGCCGCGACCTTACGAGGTTTTCAACGCCCAGCCCGTTATCGCAAAAGATACCCTCGGCAAATCCTTTCCAAGCCGACACACCTTCAGCATCTTCATCATCGGCATGACGTTTTACGCATGCTGCCCACTTACCTGGTCGGGACCGGCTATCCTTGCGCTCGGCTGCGTCCTCGGCACGATCCGCGTGCTCGCCGGCGTGCACTTTCCGCGCGACGTCATCGCCGGGGCGGCGGCCGGCATCCTCTGCGGAATCATCGGGTTCTGGGTCTTATAGCCCGCACTGCCAAGCGCGAAGAGCCGACGCGAGGAGCGAACAAGCTCGCGAATGCGCACCTCCGGCGCGAACCGCAGCCGCCGAACCAGGCTCAGCGACCGAATAGCCACCGGCGACGAGCGCCCCGCCCCTGAGCTTTCCGCGAGCCACCATCAGACAAGCTGATCCTGACGTGCGGAATGCCACACGTCGAGCTTCCAGAACAGCAGATGGAACAGCACCGCGGCAACAAGCGCGACAAAGATGTAAAGCATGGTCATCTCAGGCGTGAACGCCGCGATGGCGAACAGACTGGGCAGGAATACCGAGCAGCCGACGGTGCCGCCCACGACGACGATCAGCAGCGCGACGCGAAGGGGCGTGAGCGGCAACGAGAGGCGAAGCACCAGATTGGCGCCGATCCACGCCAAGCACAGCGTGCACAGCGTGGAAACCTGGGAGTAATCCAAGCCCAAAACATCGTAGCCAACGATGTTGAACACGAGAACCGCCACGATGGTGGTCGCCGCGCCGGGTATGCTGCGAACGATGACGTTCTCGAGGAAGTGACCCTTCACGCGATCATGGTTCGGCTCGAGCGCGAGCACGAACGAGGGAATCCCGATCGAGAAAGCGCTGATGAGCGTGATCTGAATCGGCTGGAACGGATACTGCCACGGCGCGAAGAGGAACACCACGGCTCCGACGATGGACAGAAGCGTTTTGACCAGGAACAAAGAAGCCGAGCGTTGCAGGTTGTTGATCGAGCGCCGACCCTCGGCAACCACTTTCGGCATGCTGGCGAAATCGTTGTCGACGAGCACCAAATGCGCGACGTTGCGCGCGGCATCCGAGCCGGCCGCCATGGCCACGCCGCAATCGGAGGCCTTGAGCGCGAGCGTATCGTTGACGCCGTCGCCGGTCATGGCCACGGTATGCCCCGCTTTCTGCAAGGCTAAAACGAATGCCTTTTTCTGCTCGGGCTTCACGCGGCCGAAAACGCTCGCATGGGAAAGCGCCGCCTCGACATCCTCTTCGGTTCGAAGGGTCGTAGCATCGACGAAATCATCAGCGCCATCGATGCCGACCTGGGCCGCGATGCCGGAAACGGTGCGCGGATCGTCGCCGGATATGACGAGCACGCGAACGCCCTGCTCCTTGAAATAGCCGATGGTCTCGGCAGCGGTCGCGCGAATCTGATCGCGGATGCCGATGAAGCCGATGGGAACAGGCGCTCCTAAGATGTCGCCCTCGTCGCTGAAGCCCGAAACGCGCGCCACAAGCAAAAGGCGCGCCTCGCTGGCAAGCTGCTCCGCCTGAACGCGAACGGTTTCGTAGGCATCGCCCAGGACGAACTGCGCGGCCCCCATCACGTAGGACGAGCCGTCGGCCAAGGTCGCCCCCGACCATTTCTTATCGGAGCTGAACGGGATGATGCGCACGCAAGGCTGCGCGGCGACGCCAGCCGCTTCATAGTGCGAGATGATGGCGCAGGCCGTCTCGTTGGGGTTCTCATCAGCTGCAGCGATGGCAGCCAGCGCGCGGTCGGCCTCCGTCAGGCGGTCAGGGCGTTGCGACCCCGAATCCTCGATCGGCTTCACCCAGGCGACCTCCATGTCGCCCGTAGTGATGGTGCCCGTCTTGTCGAGGCACAGCACATCGACGCGCGCAAGCGTCTCGATGCAGTAAAGCTGCTGCACGAGGACCTGACTCTTCGCCAAACGAACGACCGCGACCGCGAGCACCGTCGACGTGAGCAGGATAAGCCCCTCGGGGATCATGCCCACCAAAGCCGAAACCGTCGAGAGAATCGCGGATTGCCAATCAGTTCCCGAGATGAAGCACTCGCGCGCGAACAGCAGGATACCGATCGGCGGGATAATGAAGCTCACGTACTTGATAATGATGCCATTCAAGGTGTTCATGATCTCGGAGTTGACCGCCTTGTGCTGCTTGGCCTCCGCCGAAATCCTCGCAGCGTAGTTCTCGGCGCCCACATGCACCACGCGCGCGTGAACCGTGCCCGCGTTGACGAACGACCCGCTCATGAGCTCATCGTCGACGCCTTTCCTGATCAGGTCGCTCTCGCCGGTCAGCAGGCTCTCGTTCGCGCTGCACTCCCCCGATATCACCCGGCAGTCCGCCGGCACCTGATCGCCGCGCGATAAGACGATGACGTCGTCGCGCACCAGCTCGTCAAGGGCGATTTCCCGACGCTGCCCATCGCGCAGGCAATGCGCCCTCGAGCCGGCCACGATCGACAGGCGATCGGTCGTCTTCTTCGAGCGAACCTCCTGCACGATGCCGATGACGGTGTTGCAGATGATGACGAAGATGAACACCGCGTTCTTCACCGAGCCCGTCAGCAAAACGAGGGCAGCGAGCACGACGTTCATCGCATTGAACAGCGTGCAGACGTTCTCATAAACGATGGTTTTGAGGGAACGCGTCTTCACACCGGTATCGACGTTCACGTCTCCCGACGCCACGCGCGCGGCAACCTCGGCCGCGGACAGCCCAGTGATTTCACGTTCCTTCGAAGAAGTGGCAGGGGGATTCATCAGGAAACCTCTCGATAGACAACGAGCGAAATTGTAGCGCACGGGCAAGCGGGCGATTCGGCGAGCGAAAACGCCGATGGCAAGGAACACGCGATATGCAAACCTTGCCACCCGGGAACTGTTATCATGGGCATGCAAGCAAGCGTTTTTCGCAAAGACGCTTCACCGTTATGCCACAAGGAGGCAAAACATGCTGGTTGAAACCAAGGCCAAAGTCGGCGTCTTCTCCATCGCGCTCGGCGCGTACCTGCCGCAGTTCCCGCAGCTCGTGCCCGAGTTCGAAGGTCAGTACGATGCTTTCAAGAAAACCCTTCCCACCACCGTCGACATCATCGACGGCGGCATGGTGACCACCAAGGAGCAGGCTCAAGAAGCCGGCGACAAATTCCGCGCCGAGGATGTTGACCTGGTCATCCTGCAGATGCTCACCTACGCCACCAGCTACAACGTCCTGCCCGTCGTGCGCGATCTCGACGTGCCGGTCGTGGTGGTCAACGTGCAGAAGAAGGCCCAGCCCGACTACGCCAACACCGACATCCCGATCTGGCTCGGCGAGCTGTACGCCTGCGGCGCTCCCGGCGAGGTCGTCGCCGACCTGAACCGCGCCGGCAAGCGCCACGCCGTCGTCACCGGCGTCGTCGAGGGCGGCGACCCCGAGGTCGCCAAGCAGCTCGAGCAGTGGTGCACCGCCGCTCAGGTTCGCCGCCGCCTGCGCCGCACGAACATCGCCCAGATCGGCCGCCCCTATCCCGGCATGATGGACCTCTACATCGACGAGACCAACCTGTACAACCGCATGGGCCTGTACACCAAGCAGTTCGACTGGGAGAAGATGT
>CAVHXL010000135.1:0-2757 GCA_963639885.1 bacterium
GTATATTTCCGATGCCGATGGCAAGCCCCTCACGCGAACCGAGACAACGCTCGCGCTGTCTCCCTTTGCTCGCTACACCATGGATTTCAAGGTGCGCTTCGATCATGTGGGAACGTATAGCGCCGGCATCTACGAGGTCACGATCTGCGATTTCCTGCGTCTGTTCACGCATAGGATCGCCTGTAAGCGCAAAACCGAGGTGCAGGTCGCTCCGCGCGTGGTTCCCATCAAACGCATCGCGTTCTCGAATGACGCGGCGCTTGAGACCTTGCGCGCGCACAAGGCGACGCTTGCCGATTCGCTCGACTATGCCATGGTGCGCGAGTATGTGCCGGGCGACCCCCTCAAGACCATCCACTGGAAAATCTCGGCGCGTTCGGAAAACTACATGACGCGCCTGTTCGAGGTCTACAACAACCCGGGCGCTGCGATCGTCATGGACTTCTTCGCCGAGAACGATGACATGCAGGCGCGCATGACGATGTTCGACGCGGTGGTCGAATCGGGTTTCTCGTTGGCGACATATGCGCGCGAGCAGGGCATGGATACCGAGCTTCATTACGTGAACCGCCACGGCGAGCGCTGTCGAAGGCTCTCGTGGGATGGTGTTGCGGCTGCGGAGATCGTCGAGGAACTGCCCCGCATGGCAAAAGATGCCGTGCATGCGCAGGAATCCCTGGAACTCGTGCGTTCGCTCGTGCTTTCGCAAAACGGCCAGAACAACCTGGTCGTGTGCACGGCCGATTTGTCCGCCGACATGGTCACGCTGCTCATCGAGGCGAAGGCCCGCAAGCGCAACCCCGTGCTCGTGGCCGTTGTGCCGCCGGGGCTCGTTGGGCGCGAGCGCGAGATGTATTGCTCGGGGCTTGGCCGGTTGAGCTCGGCGAATATTGGTTATATTGCGCTTGAGAGCGCCGATGAATTGGGGGAGGCGAGCGTGTGATGGCTGAAAACGAAATGGATGAGGCATCGGGTGCGGCTGAACGCTCGTCTTCTGCTCGCGCTTCGCGGACGCAGGCTGCATCAAGCGGGCAGCTCGCGCGCTTCATGCGATCGGTCGTGCCCGATTTTCTCGTGGTATGGGTGCTTTCGATTGCGCTTGATCTCACGGTGTCCTATGCGTTCAACAGCGGTGCCGGGCTCTACGGGAACCTGCTTTTGGTGGGCGCTGCCGAATTTGCGGTCCTCGCAGCGCTGTTCGCGGGGTCGTGGTCGAAGCGCGCGCTTGTTCCTTCGGGCGTGGCGGTGGCCATAATAGCGCTCATCGCCATCGTCGCCGGCATCGCGAGCAGTACCGAATCGCTCGCCTCGGGCTATAGCGCCATCGATGTTGCCGGCAACAACCTTATTTTCTGCTTGTTGCTCGTCGTGGTTCCGACGGTCGTCTATCTTCTCTCGCGTCGTCCGTGGGGCCTTGTCGCGCTCGTGTTCGTTGATATCATCTCCTGCGGCCTTGTCCAGTATTTGTACCGCGACTGGGTGAGCACGGCGATGGGCGACATCGTCACGATCGTGGTGCTTGTGGCCACCGCGACGCTTTTCGTGTTCCAGACCTATCGGCAAAGCTTGCTAGCCGCTCAGCGCGCAAGCTCGCCGAGCTTTTTCGGCGCCTGCGCGCTTTCGCTGGTGCTTTCCGCGGTTTGCGTGTTCGTCGGTTGCGCCGTGTTTTACGGAGCTGTTGCCCCGATGGGCTTGCAGACGCCTGAATGGAAGCCGTTTTTCGAATATCGCATGCAGCCTAAGGAGTATTACAACAATCCCTATGATCAGCAGCATGTCGATAGTGCTGAGGTTACGACCAACGATGTGAACGATAACGAGGAAGACAGCAAGAAAGATGCCGAAGACGGCGGCAAGGGCGAAAGCGAGGGGGCTTCGTCGGGCGCTTATACCGATTTCATCAACGGCATGACGGAGCTCGTTTCCGGCTACAATGCCGACGATCCCAACGCCGACACGCTTGCCGTGGCGTACAACATCATTCGATGGATGCTCCTCGTAATCGCGGCGCTCGTCGTGCTTGCGCTTGCCTTGGCTATTTTCCTGCGCATTCGTTGGCGCGAGACGCGCTTGAGAAAACTTGAGCAGGAGCCTTATCCCTATAGGATATATGTACTGTATAACTTTTTCTTGAAGCGTTTCGGCAGGATGCGTGCGAAAAAGCCTCCGTACCTCACGCCGAGCGAATACGCGACGGCCTCGCAGCGTACGCTTGCCTCGTTTACCGAAGGGGCTGGCGGCGTGAGCTTCGCCGATATCACGCATATCTACGAGCGCGTGTGCTTGGGTGGTATGCCCGCGACTGCCGAGGAATACGACCAGATCAAGCAATACTACCGAGCGTTTTTCAAGAGTGCCCGAAAACGCGTCGGATGGCCGCGATGGCTTTTCTTCAAATTCTGGAGAATCTAGAGGAATCCTGCGTGAGCTCGGAAGCGCAGCGCAATGATGGGGCCGCCGCGAATTTTCGCGGCGGCCTTTTTTTGCCGACGGCACCAAGCCCTGTCGTGAAAGATTCTGGCGCTTTCTTTAACTGGAGATGCTTCGCGAATTGCGGCTCAAAAAGTTTTTACATTCAGGTGATCTCAGAGTTTTCCGAGTCGGAGGGCGCGCTCGCCATGGCGCAGGCATCAATTTCAGGCTTTGAACTGGGCTCTGCAGCCGATAGTTGCTTGGCGCGAGCAAAATGAACCCTGCAGTTGGTAGACGCGAACCGCCCGCGAGCGCATACTTTGCCGCAGGACGAACTGCTCGGCG
>CAVHXL010000135.1:2877-4479 GCA_963639885.1 bacterium
CCACTGGCGATCGCGATGAACCGCATGCACCGCACGCCAGCTTCGGGCCGGCTTGGTTGGTTTCGGCACGGTTCCGGAACGGCTCCGGGCGCTTTCGGAACGCGTGAACGCTATCTTTTTGCCCAGAACATAACGCTTCGTCGCGACGGCCGTCTTTGCTCTGCTGCGCCTCGAGGACGTGCCGGTGCTTTGGGGTATGATGCGCCCGAGGTTCGAGAACGCGGGCTATGAGGGCGAGCTTCTCATGCTGATGCCGTATCTGAGATCGTAGTCGATTACGGCGTCATGGCACAGGGGGACCTTCTGCGGTCGCAGGGGCTTCCCGTGGAGCTCTACGGGCTCTGACGGCGCCGCTGCCTCGCGGCCGGCATCGAGTTCGCCACGGCGATTGCCTTCGCAAGCGGGTGGAAACCATTGCCTAGCTTGTATACTGGCTTATTGGTCTTTTAAGGAAGTCTGCATGTTTACCACTGAACCCCTCAGTAAGAAGGACGTTCGCCTGATACGGCGTTGCTGCGTCTACCCGAATATCGCCACGAAGTCCCTTTCCATGGCGCTCATAATCGGCGTGCCGTTCATTCTCGGCATGATGGTCGGTGAATTCGTGTTCTTTGGTCAGGGTGACCTATTCGGCAAAGACGACTTCGGACCTTGTCTCATCGGCTTATACGGTGCGCTCGCGTTCGCGCTTTCGCTCGTGGGTGCCTACTGCTATATCGTGGCCTTATACAGTATGCGCGGCAAGCGCTGGCAATCCTTGGTCGAGCGTTTGCAAGTTTCCCAGGATGAAACCGATCGCACTGCTGAGGCAGCTGCTGCCACAGGCTTGGTTGCTGCTGGCGGCCTGCTTCGCAGCTCCGACAACGAAGCCGCCCAGACAGCCGGCGGCATAGCCACCGTGGCGGGCGCCGCGGATGCGGTGGCCGTGACCGCCGAGAGGATGGCTGAGTATGCAGGTAACGCCTATGCCATAGCCGATGCCTACGGCGTACCCATCCCCAACGTGAAGCGGGCCGTGGTGGCGATCATTGCGATCCCGCTGCTCATCTTGGCTGTCGCCTTCGGGTCTTGGTACGTCGCGGCCACCGAGTCGATGAGGGCCAGCCGCGCCGCCGCCTCCAGCCAGGTCGAGCTTCTGACAGACGCGTTCGAAGGTGCCGGCATCAACCCCAAAATCGTCGGAGACCCCGCCCAGGAGTTCAGGCCCAGCGGCTACAGCGTATACGGACTCTTATCCGGCGGCGACTTCGACGACGACTATTACAGATACGACTTCTTCGACGACAATCGCTACGTCATGGTCCAACTCGACAAGGGTGGCTTGGTGACCGAGGTCATGTTCAATTGGCGCCTCGACACCTCGCTTTCACTTGAAGAGAATCTGGCGCAAGCCGAGCATGCCTTCGCCGATGGAGGCGCGGCGCTATCGACATCGAATGCGACTGCCAAGACGGATGCGCTGCTCACCATTCACAACCTCTCCGACGAGTTCCGCGAGCAGTTCCTCGCCGGCGACATCCGCACCGAGATCAGATTGAGTAGCGAACGAAAATATGACGACTATGAGGTCAACTGGAAATTCGAGACCGATGAGTACACCCA
>CAVHXL010000136.1:0-4471 GCA_963639885.1 bacterium
TTCGAGTGCGGCGTCGGCGCCATCGAGATGGCGAACGTCCTGCGCCAGCTGTAGGATTGCGGGCGAAAACGGGCGAAAAGCCCAATGGCCGATGCGCCCGAGCCGGCGCAATCGGCTGGCTTAGGCTTTTCGCAACCACCGCATAGCCGACGCGCAGGCAAGCGCGACAGCTTCGCCAAGGTTAAAAACAGAGTCGAGAATTCGTGCAACGCCTCCGTCGTGCAAACGCTTGCGGGGGCGTTTTGCTACACTTGCTGCATTATGACCAACGATGAGAACATCCACACAGCCCAGCAATCGATGCCTGAGCAGGAAAAGCACACCGAGACGGTGCGGAAGGAACCCAAGCGGGCGGTCGTTGCCGCATCCTGGATCGTCGTAATCGTCGTGCTCGGCTTCATCTTCGCCATGTCCTGCCGCGACGGCTACCAAATAGACAACGCCTCGGGCATCTTCTCCACCATCAAGCAATGGCTTGCTGCGCAGGCGCTCAACATGACCGGGCATGAGGTTGACGTCAGCCCCGTGGGGCATTTCTGCGAATACCGGGTGCTCGGCGCGGCGCTCACCAACGCGCTGCGATTCCATTTGAGACCCGAAGGCGCGGCCGGGGCGGCCCTGGTGGCGAAGCCCATCGATGCATTGTCGAAATGGGCGCCGGCCATCGCCTGCGCGCTTTCGAGCGTCTACGGCGTCACCGACGAGTTCCACCAGATTTTCACCCCCGGACGCAGCTGCGACCCCGCCGACTGGGCGGTTGACACCATTGCCGCCGCAATCGGGGCGATCGTCTGTTACCTCATTCTGAAGGCTATGCGGAAGCGCAGGGAGAACCGCTAGGGCTTACGCACGAGTCCACAGGCCGGTCTTGCCGCCGTCCTTGAGCAGGAGGCGCACATCCATGATCTCCATCCCGCGATCGACCGCCTTGCACATGTCGTAAATCGTCAGGCATGCCACGCTCGCGGCGGTAAGCGCCTCCATCTCGATGCCCGTCTTGCCGGTAACTCCCGTGGTGGTGGTCACGTGGATACCCACTCGACCGTCAGCGCGCTCGCCTTCGCGCACCGGCTCGCACTCCACTTTCGCCTTCGTGATGTTGAGCGGATGGCACATCGGGATCAGCGTGCTCGTCTGCTTTGCGGCCATGACGCCAGCCACGCGCGCGCAGGCAAGCACATCGCCCTTCGCCGCCTTGCCCTCCACGATAAGCGCAAGCGTCTCAGGATGCATGCTGATGAAGCCCTCCGCGACCGCCGTGCGCTTCGTGATGTCCTTGTCGCCGACGTCCACCATGCGGACATCGCCCTTTTCGTCGATATGCGTCAGCTGATCGCCCATATGTCTCTCCTTCTCGTCGTTATGCTGCAGATGATTGTAATGCGAGCAACGACGTGCGGCATCGAGAGCACGCGATATCATGGAGAAACGGGAAGGCGACCGCGAGAAAAGCGCACGGTCGCCCAAGCATCCTAGGGCGATGCAAGCCGGCAGGCTCGACCACGCCGCAATAATTAATTTTCGCTGACCAAGCGGTATCCTACCCCGCGAATGGTTTCGATCATTCCAGAGGCGGCCCCGAGTTTCTGGCGAAGCGTGAGCACGTGCATATCGACCGTTCGGCTGCCCCCGGAGAAATCCCATCCCCAGACGTTCTGCAGCAAGTCGTCGCGGCTCAAGACGTTGCCCGCATGCTCCATCAGGTATGCGAGCAGATCGAACTCGCGCATGGTAAGCGAGATGGCCCGCCCATCAACCATGGCCTCACGGGATTCAGCGGAAAGGGAAAGCGGGCCGACGACGACAAGGCCATCGCCGCCAGCCTCCGTCCATTCGGGCGCACGGCGCAGCATCGCCCGAACGCGACTGACCATCTCCATCATGCCGAAGGGTTTCGTGATGTACTCATCAGCCCCCGCGTCGAGCGCCCGTACGATATCCAGCTCCGAGTTTTTAGCCGTGACCATCATGACGGGCACCCGAGATAGCTTGCCGGGCGTTTTGCGAATGCGCTCGAGAATCCCCAAGCCATCGGTGCCGGGAAGCATGATATCGAGCACAACCACATCGGGTAAGCGTTTCGCGCACGCCGCGCGGAAGGCGACGTCGTCAGCTTGACCCTGCGCCTCAATGCCCGACTGCGCAAGGGCGTAAAGCACCAGTTGGCGAATATTGTCATCGTCTTCGACGTAATAGATCATCGAACCCCTCCGCACCTCAGACCAGCAGCGCAAGCCCGCCCGTACCGCGGGCCCTGCGCCCCGCTTCGCGGTGCTCGGGGATCGAAGGGCCCACCGGGCCCTTCGACGTAGTAGATCATCGAACCCCTCCGCACCTCAGCGCCCCGAGGGGCCGAAGGTTCCGCGAAGCACTGCGCCGCGCGGAGAAGGCACCCTGCACCCTAGGCGTTTTTGTCGTCCCTAGAGTGTAACGCATGCTCGCCCGTTGCGCGGAAAACAGCCCAATCGGCGATATGCTGCGCATCGTCGCCCATGCGCTCGAAGTACTTCGCCACCATCAGAAGCTCAGGAAGATGCTTCGCACCGGCCTTGTCCTCGCGAATCAGCTGCACCACCGCAGCCTCGCAGCGGTCGTAGAGCTCGTCGACGGCATCGTCCATCTCCCACACGCTCCGGGCCAGCTGCACGTCGGCGTCGTCGAACGCGCGCACCGCGCACTCCAGCATCTGCGCCACCTTCTCGGTCGCGTCGGCGAACTCGTCCGCCAAGTGCGAAATCGCCTTCGGCGTGAGCTGCTGGGACAGATAAGCCACGTCGCGCGTCATCTCGTCGATGTGCGCCAAATCGCTCACCACGCGAAATGCCCCCGACACCTGGCGCAGGTCATCGGCCACAAGCGGCTGCTGCATCAGCATGATGTCCAAGCAGCCGTCTTCGATGGCGTTGCGCAAACGATGCCCCGCTTTGTTTCCGGCCAGCACCTCTTCGGCCACGCCTTCCTCGCCCGCCAACGCACGACCGGCGGCACGTACGTCTGCAACGGATTTCTCCGCAAGCTCGGAAAGAAGCTCGTCAAGATCCTCGAGCTTGGCGATGTACTTGGTCCTTGTTTGCATCAGCTGAACCTTCCTGTCAGGTATTCCTTGGTCTTTTGCTGGGAGGGATTGGCGAAGAGCTGCTTGGTGTCCCCCGCCTCGATAAGCTCGCCCAGGTAGAAGAACGCCGTCTTGTCGGCCACGCGCGTGGCCTGCTGCATGTTGTGCGTTACCACCACGACGGTGCGCTCGGCAGCAAGCTGCACCATCAGCTCCTCGATCAGCGCCGTCGAAATAGGGTCGAGCGCACTCGTTGGCTCGTCCATGAGCAGCACCTCAGGAGCAGTCGCAAGGGCGCGCGCGATGCACAGGCGCTGCTGCTGGCCACCGGAAAGCCCCAGGCCGTTCTGGCCGAGCTTGTCCTTCACCTCGTCGAACAGGCCCGCGTCGCGCAGGCACCTCTCCACCAGCTCGTCGGCATCGGCTTTGCTCATGCGCCCGATACGCCGCGGCCCATACAGGATGTTGTCGCGGATGGACATCGGGAAAGGGTTGGGGTGCTGGAACACCATACCCACCTGCACGCGCAAAGCGTTCGCGTCGGCGGCGAAAATATCGCGCCCGCCAACCTCGATGGCTCCCTCCGTGCGCACCGTGGGCACGAAATCGCACATGCGGTTGAAAGTGCGCAGAAGAGTCGACTTGCCGCAGCCAGACGGCCCGATGAAGGCCGTGGCCTTGTTCTTCGGAATGTCGAGGTTGATGTTCTTGAGCGCCTGAAAATCGCCGTACCACAAGTCGAAATCGCGGATGGAGATCATCACGTCGCCGGCGTCCGCCGCCGCGTTCGCAACCTTCGCGCCGACAGCAGGCGAGGCAGCACCGCATTCGTTTTCGTTCATACCTTTCCCCATTAGCCGAACCTTCCGGTCAGATAGTCTTTCAAGCGCTTGTCCTCAGGATCGCTGAACAGGCGCTTCGTCGGACCCGTCTCCACCATGTCGCCCACGTAGAAGAAGGCGGTATTGTCGGAAACGCGCGTTGCCTGCTCCATGTTGTGCGTCACGATGATGGCGCAGATGCCGGCCTGGGCGATCGAGCGGATGGTCTCTTCGACGGTGAAGGTGGAAATGGGATCAAGCGCGCTGCACGGCTCGTCGAACAGCACCACGTCAGGATGCATGGCCAACGTGCGCGCGATGCATAAGCGCTGCTGCTGACCACCGGAAAGAGCCATAGCCGACTGGTCGAGCTTGTCCTTGACCTCATCCCACAACGCTCCGGCGCGCAAGCTCTCCTCAACCAGCGCGTCGCACGCATCCTTGCCGCGCACCAGGCCGTGGCGCTTGGGCGCGAACAGGATGTTCTCGCGAATGGATTTGCGAAACGGCGTCGGCTGCTGGAAGACCATGCCGATCGACTTGCGCAGCTCGAAGAGGTTCTCCTTGCGCGTGTTGATGTTGCGGCCGTGGTAGA
>CAVHXL010000137.1:0-4437 GCA_963639885.1 bacterium
TGGTGGAGAAGGGCGACATGGCCGCCAGCCCCAAGCTCGCCGAGGTGCGTGCCCTCGGAGCCTCGCTGCAAGGCTAGCGGCGGTACCTGGACAGCTAGCTTTCCTGCGGTTGGTCTGTCGCAAATGTGGGGAGCCGACCTGGAACCGCAACGTGATCAGCTGGAACAGCGCTACGCCCCCTGTTCCCGCGTACAGTGACTTAACGCCGAGTCTCGCAAAAATCGGTGCGGGAATGCGGTCAAATCTGGATCACGCCATGGGGTTACGGCGGCGGGGGCGCGTGGGGGAGTGCCCTTTCGAGGATTTAGAACCTCTGCTGGCCGAGCAGCCATCTCGCCGGGTTCAGCACGACCACGCCCTTTCGGGTGTAGGGCTCGTGCCGGGTGCGGGCGATGAGGACCTTCGGGAACGCGTCTCTGATGGAGAGCAGCGGCGCGAGCTCCCTCTCAAGCACGCTGGTGTCCGGCAGGGAGAACTTCTGCACCAAATCGCGCGCGAGGATCGTCTTGCAGACGTCGCGGATGTAGCCGTATGACTCGGAGATGTCGCGAGCGATTCAGGGCGCTCGCCTGCACATTTCCCTGCCGGCCCAAATCATATCCGCTCTTTATCGGTTTCGAAACTCGAATTATCTTGAAGTTTCGAAACCGATAAGGCAATGCGGGCTGAAGCCAAGCTTGCCTCCAGCACATCGCGTATCTGAAAATATAAGCATAGCAGCGCTACCGTAAAACAGCTTAATTGCGGAAGTTCGAAGAAGCTTAAGGCACGTGCTTCGTGACGTTAGAAGCGCGTTGATGCCTCATCTGCAGATTAGCATTCCTTGCCAATGAGCGATTCGACCTCATCTTTCGCGTGGGCAATCGCAACCGGACTCATCGCTAATGAGGAAACGCTTGCTACGTTGCCATCTGCATCCAAACCAATGCGGACATTGCCCACCCCACAGAAGCTAATGGACTTGTGTTCTGAAGCGATAACCTCAATACCATCGTCGTAGATTTTGGTATGAAAAACGCTTGTTTCTGTGATCTTGGGAAGTTCGAGGTAAAGCGAGCCGCGGGGGCAATCATCCAGATCAAGATGACCGCCGACAATTGAGAACGAATTAGCAAGAACGAGGTTTAACCTCAGTAGACGATTGGTGTCGTAGTCACAGGCGAACTCGATGCAATCGGTTGGCCGTTTTGCGATGTCGTAATGGCGAAGGAGGTCGGGCTCTTCTTCTGTAAAGAGTACATACATAGGGAAGTAATCAGCCATTACCACCTTTGAAAAGGAGTTTCCTTCGATAAAACTGATGCTCATAATGCCTCCTTATTTGAATCCTTTGAATAACGCATGGACGACTACGGTGTTTGCGTCGCTTTTTTTCTTTTTTAACATGATGCTCCAATGATCACTCTCGTACATGTAACCCAGTTTGACATCTTGGGATGCCACCTTGTTCAGGGCTTTCCTGTAGTCGTAGAGCACAAATTGCGACAAGAGATTGGGGTTTGTGTTCGTCATCATTTGAGAGTCTTTCAACGCGGTTACCGCTTCGTTCATGTGCTTCGTAGCGTTTCCATGAGTCCAAAAGGAACCGTGCTCGGTGTCGATGACGAACGATCGGGGAATTTGGGTTCCAGGATAGTTTGATTGGGTCGGGTGAATGTGGGGCCAAACGGTTGCTGTCGGCTCATCCGGAAAACCGAAGATCTCGGCAAGGACTTCCCTTGTGCTTCCGTTTGTTTCATAGAAATGACGGCTAGAGAACTTTGCGCTCATTGGCATCAGCCCCGTAATTGCCCCTGATTCCCTCGATATGGAAGGAAATCGGTATACCCCTCGATTTCGGGTATTCAAATACATCGTACGTGTCTGATCCGTAAACGATGATATTGGAAGGCAGCAGCTTGTCGACTGCGTATTTCAGCGAGTAGGAGAACCTGCGCCTATTGGCGCGATTCTTCACGCAGCCGTTAGCCCCAATCGCGATGGTCGACCTTCTAGGAATTCCAGCAAGAGAGTAGTCTGCATTGTCTGGCTCAACCCTGAGGTTGGGGACGACGATGACGCCGTTGTCTTGGAGCCATCTGGAGCAAGACCTGTTCCTATATGTATTCCAGATCTTCAGGGCTTCTGGAAAATTGGAGCATGTGCTGAAGTCGGGCTCGATTACCCCAGCGTATCGCTTAAGTTTTTCAAGGTACTTGTAGGGGTTGTTCCAGAACCTCTCGAATCGCCAGTCGTCGACGAAGAAGTGAACGAATTTATTTTCATCAGGCGTCGTTGCGGATATCGCGTCTGGAAACGCAATAAGCTCCCTTGCCTCTACTTTGACGGGGTCGAGCTTGGGCATGTCGAATGCTCCTTCGAACTTTGCTCCTTTCACCATGTAGGCGTGGAAAACATCCCTGTCGGATCTCCGACAGCGCTTGGCTGAGCTCCCAGAGGAGTTGTCGATGTTGCTCATGGTAGGCAACCTTTCTATGAAAATCGGCCAATAACATTGTGCCCGCTTTCCAGAAAGGCCATAATCGAGCTTGCTAGAGGAAGACTACGGTCTTTCTGGGAACGCGCGACTCGTTCGCGCGTTTTTTCTTTTATGCGGAGCTTCTTGCGACATCCAACTTCGCCATCTCCTTTTGTTCTTGCCGGCGAGCATTATTCAAATGCATCGAGAATTACAAAAAAGGGATAACTCCAGATCTCATCTCCTTTTCGATAGCATTTTTCTGTATTATGGCCGCCGATTTGGTGACCTTGTACCTATCGCATATCTCGTTGATTGAGAGAGATGAGATTTTGCTGCACGGCATGAGGAGTGAGCCCGAGAGTGCGTTTGCCTGCCATTCCGAAGACCTGTAAGCGGGAAGATCGCTATTCGCTTTCCTTGCGAATGCCAGCTGTATTCCTTCGTGCTTTATTTGATGACCGGCCTCATGACCAATTGTTGACCGAGCGAAGGCATTTCCCGCACATGCCGCATCGTAGATGTCTTCGCGAATCTTCATGACGTGTTCATTTGGGATAGTCTCCCCCATTTTGTCCCCGAGTTCCTTTTCGCTTACAACCATGAAATCGTACTTGCCGTACACGACGGGAAACACATTCTCGACCAAATGCAGGATAGGAAAAGGACCTTCGCCCTTGTATCCAACCGCCTTATGCACTGAATTGGCAATCTCCAAAAGCTCGCGCCTAGAGCAGGCTGGCACTTCATAACCGTAGTCGTGTTGATCCCGGTTTTGCGAGCTAATCTTCATTCAGAATCCTTTGAATGCGATCTTTGTCTTCTTGGCTAAGGTTCTCGAACTTTCGTGCAAAAGAAACTGCGAGGTGCTGATCCCCATCTGTCATATCGCTTATCCTCATAGATATTTCGTTCATCGATCGGAGCGAAGCCGTCTTCAGCTCTTCTAGCTGTGCGCCTTCGATTCCGTATTCTGATGCCAGCTTCTCCACGAATCCTTTTGGTGGATTGCGGCGTCCCGTCTCGATGGATGAGAGAGTCGAAGACGCGATCTTCATTCGATCAGCCATGTCCTTCATCAATTCGTCTTTATCTATTCTCAACTTCTTCAAGAATCTGCCTAGTTCGGTCGCCATCGTCTTCTCCTTTTCCTAGCTCCGCATAGCGGATGGTTATAGTTTACATTATCTTGTAAACTATGTGTACAGCTATATTGAACCTTGTCCACAAAGTTTGCATTCGCAATATCAGCCCTTCGCATTCGGAAGCTGTCAAGCAGGTCCCAAATTCTTAGAATGGCCTGGAGTGGTTTTGTTTCCGATGAATCCTCCTAAAGGCTCTTTGGTGGGCTATAACTCGACCTCGAGCGCAGTATCGTGGGCGCTACCAATAGTTTCGACAGCCTCAGAAATTTCAAGGAGACAAGGACAAAGGCGGGCATGAGACTCCTCCCAATCAGCGAGACGATCGCGGGTCGGTTTCCAAACTCTTCTAGCTATCCCGATATGGCGGCAGATAAGGCGCTTTCACGGCCTCGGCCAAGGGCAGGAGGTGCCTTCTTTGTGTTAAAAGCCACCCGTGACTGCTCTCATAGGTCCGATTTCCATGTGCAAATCCATTTACAAATAACCTCGTGTAGAGTGTTTCAAATCGTAAGAAAGGGTACTATCGAAAACCCAATAACACTCGTACTAAACTGCGGTTTTGTAAATATGACTACTAAGTGCCGTGAACTGTCAAGGCCTTATTAACCTATTCTCATTCGATCGTTAAGGGCTACATCCAGTTTGTTCCGGCTTACCCCAGTTGCTCCAGTTTGTCCCAGCGACGCTGAGTCTCGCAAAAACCCGTGCGGGCATGCGGTCGAATCTGGGTCACGGCTTTCCGCGGGCCGTGGGTCATGCCATGGGGTCACGGGGGGCGTGGGGAGTGCCCTTTCGAGGATTTAGAACCTCTGCTGGCCGAGCAGCCATCTCGCC
>CAVHXL010000138.1:0-4409 GCA_963639885.1 bacterium
ACCGAGGCGGACTCGTCGAAGGCCGACCTGTACTCGTTCAGCGTGCCGTTCTTGCTCTCCATCGCGACCGACGCGGTCAGCCCGGTTGCCGCCGCGGTTTCGGCGGGGAAGAGCAACTCCTTCGCCATCACCGTGAGGAATACCGGCAACGTGGTGCTCACGCAGGCGAAGCTCGAGTTCGTCGACGCCGAGACGGGCGCGTCCATCGGGGACGCCGTCCTGAACTTCAAGCAAGCGAAGAACGCCCAGAACAGCGGCCTGTACGAGGATGCTTACCACGACGAGACCCTGTCCGACGCGACCAAGCAGAACATGCTGGTGGCCGACGACGGCGATGCGGTGCTCATTCCCGGGCAGACGCGCACGTTCATGATCGACATCGACATCCCGGCGGATTGGAGCGGCAAGAGGAAGCTCACGGTCAATGCGTCGTCGGCCGATCTGAGTTATGTCGACCCGAATACCGGCAAAGTGGCCGTCGATGGCTCCGATGTGACGGTGTACGGGACGACCGAGAGCAACTCCGAGACCGTTGAGCTCACCATCGCGTCGGCGGTCGACAACGACCCGAACGGGAAGGTGCTTCCGGGTGATGTGACGCCGAAGGGTTCGGGGTCGGACGACGGCGACGGCTCAGGTTCGGGTTCGGGTGACGGCAACGACGGCGGGTCCGGCGGCGGATTAAGTTACGGCGGCGACGGCAACGGCAGCGGTTCAGGATTCGGCAAGGGTGTCGCCGCCGCTAAAACCGGCGATGGCGCGCTCGCCTCGCTTGCGCCCGCGCTTGCAGCTGTGGCGGCCGCCGGCGCGGGCCTCGCGGCCTACAGCGCGCGCCGCTCTCGCCTCGAGCGTGAAGCGGCCGCTGGCGTGCAAGACCCCGCTGGCGCGCAAGACTCCGAGGGAGCCGATCGCTAAGAGCAACCTCCTGCCAGCGAGATCTTGCCGGCTCGGGCGCATGCCCCCCCGCGAAAAACCCCGCAGGTTCGGGCGCGCCCCAGACCCTGCCCGGGCGCACCGCGAAGGTGCCGCGCGCCTTCGCGGTGCGCCCTGCGGCAAGGAGGACCTTGCCGCAGGCTCGTTGCTTTCGGGGTCTCGCTTACTCCCGTGTCGCTTGGATGGCGGCTGCCAGCACATCGACCTCGAGCGGCTTCGACACATGCCCATTCATCCCGGCCTTCGTGCTCAAGTCGCGGTCGTCGGCGAATGCGTTCGCGGTGACGGCGATGATCGGCACCGTCTTGGCGTCGGGGCGGTCGAGCAGGCGAATGGCTCGGGCTGCCTCGTAGCCGTCCATGATGGGCATCATAACGTCCATGAGCACGACATCGTAGTGGCCGTTCGATGATTTCTCGAAGCACTCAACCGCCTGCCGGCCGTCTTTCGCCACGTCGGCCGAGATGCCCTGTTGCTCAAGCATGAACAGGGTGATCTCGGCGTTCAGCTCGTTATCCTCGGCCAAAAGCACATTCAGGCCACGAAGCGAGCCGCTATCGATGGGCGTGCTTCGGGGTTCGGCCTCTTCCGAGTTTCGATCGATCGGGAAGTCGAGCTCGACGGTGAACGTGCTTCCCTCGTCCTTGATGCTTTCCAGCTCAATGGTGCCGCCCATCTGCTCGACGATCTGCTTGGTGATGGCAAGGCCCAGGCCCGTTCCGCGATATTGCGCACGCGAGCTGGAATCCTCCTGGGCGAATGCCTCGAAGGCGTGTGTTTGGAATTCCTCGCTCATGCCGATGCCATTATCCCGGCACACGAAACGAACCCGCATGCGGCCATCCTTCTCGCCAAGCTCCGTCGCCTCGATGCGCACGAAGCCGCCTGCGTGGTTGTACTTGATGGCGTTGCTGCCCAGGTTCTGCAGCACCTGGCGCACATGCAGCGAGCTGCCCAGGACATATGCGTGCTCGATGTCGATCTTCGACGTCAGCTCGATGCCGGCATTGGCGGCCTGGATCTGCAGCACGTCGACGACCGACTGCGTTGCCCGCTTCAAGTCGAAGGGCTTGCTCTCCATGCGCATCTCGCCGCTCTCCAGCTTGTTCATGTCGAGGGCGCTGTTCACCAGCTCGAGCAGGAAACTTGACGCCTCCCACATCTTGCCGCGGCATTCCGCCTGCTTCTCCATGTCGTCGGCGTAGTGGTCGCCGATGGCGAGCATACCGCGGATGCCGTTGATGGGCGTGCGCACGTCGTGGCTCATGCGGCGCAGGAAGTCGGTCTTGGCCGCGTTGGCGCGCTCGAGGCTTTCCGTGTACTCGCGCTCGCGAATCAGCTTGGAACTCCTCACTTTGATGCGAATGGTGAGCGCGGCCAGCACGATCATCATGTACAGGATGGCCCCGACGCCGAGAAGCGTGTCGCGCTGCGCCATCACCTGGTATTCGGGGAAGATCACGAACAGGTCATATCCGTTGGAGGTGGTGGACAGCCCGTAGCAGGGGTTGCCGTCGAAGGATCCTTTCGCAAGCCCTCCGGTCGCATGGTCTACCGAGAGGTCGAGCATTTCATCGAAGGTGCTGCGCGCGAATTCCGTTACGCTCGAGACGTTCGTCGCGAGCACCTCGTCCTTGTCCGCGACCACGACAGCGCCGTTCATGCTGAAGATATAGTTGTCGAACATGGTGCGAAACATCGACTGACCGTCGTTCACGTCGCCCCGTTCAACGTGCTTGACGGCGACGACGATGCCGCCGTCAAGGGAAGGGGAGCTGCATGCCGCGTAGTCGTAATATTCGCCTGCCTCTATCGTGCGCGAGAGATAGCTCTTCGCCGGGTATGTGGAAAGGTCCTCAAGGCCCTCGTCGGTCGCTATCGTGCTCGCGACGGCGTCGACGACGGTGGTTTTGCCCGCGATGCGCACGATGGTGCGGTCGGCATCGAGTAAAAACACCGCATCGAGGTTCGTGCGGTCCAGGTAGTCCTCAATGGCATCTGCGTCCGCGTCGTTGGTGAGGTCGAAGCGGTTTTCCAGCTCCTCGAGCTTTTCCCAGACGGAGGTGACGCTTTTGGTCTTCGAGCTGGAGATGTTCTCCTCGTTGCGCTGCACGCTTTGGCGGGCGAATGCGATGGTGTTCTGGGCAACCTCCGATGCGTCATCGACGGCGCGATCGCTTAAAACGACGTAGGAGGCAACGAACAGGATGATCCCCACAGCAAGGCAGATGGCGGCGAAAGCGGCGCTGCTCATGCCCTCTTTGGTTGCGGCGGACGTGGCTGCGGCCGCTTCGTTGTCGGGCGCGGCCACGGCGCCCTCGGCCGCGCCGCCGGCGCCGGTTTCGAAGCTACTGCTCATCGCGTACCCCTCCCACGACCGCGTCGGGATCAAGCCCGTAGCTCTCGACGATGCGTTTCGCGGTGCCGTCGTCGATCAGCTCGTCGAGCGTCGCGTCAAGCGCCTCTACGAGCTCGGTGTTCGCGTAACCCTTGTCGAAGGCCACGCCGATCTGCGTTGCGTAGAAACCCTCGGGCAGTAGCGTGAGCATCCCATCCGATTTCTCAACGAGTGCGCTCATGGGGCCGACGTGGCCGCTGGTCGCCTCGACGCCGCCTAGACGCAGAGCGGAAACCGTCTCATCCATCGACGTGAAGGTCAGCACGTCGGCCGCTTGCGGAACCACGTCGCCGGCATGGCGCACCCACGCCTCCTCGCTTTTGGTGGTGGCTTCGACGGCCACGCGCTTGCCGGCGAGCTGCTCAAGAGACGTGATGCCGCTGTCCGATCGCACGACAGCCGCCTGGTAGCTGTTCATGTACGGGCCGGCCCATAGATATTTGTCCGTGCGTCCCGTCATGCTGTAGCACGACCAGATGCAGTCGATATCGCCCGATGCGAGCAGGTCGTTCTTCTTTTCCCAGGAAATCCCGATGAATTCGGGCGTGTAGCCGAGGCGCTTGCATGCCTCGACCGCGATATCGTGATCCGCGCCGGTGAGCTGGCCGTTGTCGTCATAGTAGGTATAAGGTTCGTAGATGTCGATGCCGATTTTCAGGACAGGCTTGTCGGGGTTTGGGTCCGCGCTTTGCGTCGAGCCGGCTGAGCATCCAAGGGCGAACAGGGCCAGGAAGGCGAGGCACATGATGGCCGCGATACGCTTCACGGGCAAGCACGCTCCTTAACATCGGGAACCACGAGGCGAAAACTTACGAAGATTTTACCAAAGTGATTATATTTCGTACGCGAGTATCCGCCTATTGTACAAGCGCTTTCGACGAAGCTTGTGCCCGCATGGGTAAGAATGCTGTAAGTCGGATAAGGATGATGGGGCGTGCACCCCGCACGCGGCGCAAGAGCAGCGAAGGGCGTCGCCCCGGGCCGGCCGGGGCGACGCCCTTCGCGCACTCCGGCCGGCCGCGCGGCCTACCTCAGCACGCCGGCCTTGAAGGCGCGCTCGAGCACGACCGCGGCGCGC
>CAVHXL010000139.1:0-1007 GCA_963639885.1 bacterium
TTACGACTTCCATTTTCATCTATTGATCCATCACTTCCATGAACACGGTTTGGGTCTGGTCGGCGTTGCCGCGGAACACGCCGCGCTCCACCGGGCAATCCGACCAATCGCGGCCGCAGGAGATCATCAGGTAGCTATCGTCGCATATCTTGTTGCGCGTGGGATCGAATCCGCGCCAAACCCCGGCGATATGGGCCTGCACCCATGCGTGCGTTGCGCCCTCGCCCTCGGTTATGCCGCAGATATAGCGTGCGGGGATGCCGGCCGAGCGAAGCAGGGTGACCATGATGTGCGCGTAGTCTTGGCAAACACCCGCTTGCGCGGCGAAAGCCTCGCTGGCGGTGGTGCGCACATTCGTTGCGCCCGGCTCGTAGCTCAGGCGGTCGTGGATGGCGCTCATGAGCTGTTCGCAGGCGGCATGAAGCTTATCGCCTCCGCGTGCGCCGCCCCTTTCGGCACCTTCGGCGCCAAGACCGCCGGCGCTTTCGGCCAGGCGTGAAAGCTCGAGGCGGGAAAACCAATCGATCATGTTTGCATCGGGGTGGGTGAGTGCGCCGGGGAAGCGGAAGGCCGGGTGGGCCTCCTCCGCGATCCCGGAGGCGCCATCGACGTCCGCCTCTCCGAACGATCGATATGAGAACGAGCTGTGATCAGGCTCGATGCTTCCGCAAACAAGTACATTGCCGAACCCGTCGCGCTGCAGCGAGAAGCGGGCGGGCGGGTCGAGGGCCACGGACGCGCGCGTCGTCTGCCCGGGACGTGTCGCGGGAATGCAGCGCAGCACGAAGGAGTGGTCGCCAACGGCATCGCTGAACTCGACCGTCGTCGCGAACGAATAACGTAAATGCTTCATGGTGAACCTCGCGCGCCCTTACACGTTGGGCAGCAAGTTCTCGACGCAGTCGAGCAACACCTCGCGATTAGCCTTGATATTCGGGCAGCTCGCCATGTCGCCGAGCAGCTGCAGCCTGCGGCCGTCGCGCGCCAAATGCGTGCGGCGAAGGCGG
>CAVHXL010000139.1:1017-4404 GCA_963639885.1 bacterium
GGCGGCTTCCGAGCCTTTCGACCTCGCGCTCGAAGTCAGCATCGCTTGCGGTGTCCATGCGCACCATCATGTCGATTCGCTCGATGGTGAAGCCGCATTTGAGCGTCATGCGCGAATTGCCATCGACGATGTTCTCGTCGGCTGCTCCCTTGAACGCCATCAGGTAGTCGCGCACTTGCTGCAGATCGAGCATGGGCGCATCGGATGCGCTCGCATTGTCCATGGTGTTCTTCGCCATCTGAAGATAGGCGAGCGTCTGCGAGGTGATAACCTCGCGCAGCACCACGGCGTTATCGAAGGCGCGGTCGATGCTCGAGGGCACCGAGTTGGGGTTTTGGGCGTCGAACAGGTAGCTTTCGAGGAACTGATCCTGGGACGTGTAGTCGCAGGGAATCTGCATGCGGCTGCACCAATCGGCGTAATCGACGTCGGCGCCATCGAGGGACTGATCCCAGGCTTTGCTGATGTAGTGGATGGTGACCAAGGCACGCTCGACGTAGCGGCCAAGCCAGAACAGGCGGTTTTCCTTGCTTATGCGTTGAGAACCCATGTGTCTTTGAACCCTCCTCCTTGAGACGAATTGACGATGGAATTGCCCTCTTCGCGGGCATAGCGCGTCAGCCCGCTCGGCCATGCCTCGACGGTGCCGTCGGTGAGCACGAAGGCGCGCAGGTCGGCCTTGCGCGGCACGATCTCGCCGTCTATGAGCACGTCGAGTTCCTCGAAGTCGATGACCTCCTGCGCGATCCAGCGCCGCGGCTCGCACGCGATGCGCTGCGCGAGGTCTTCGCGCTCTTGCGGCGAGAGGTTCGCGCCGAACAGGACACCGTAGCCGCCGGCCTCGGCCGTGTCCTTGATGACGAGGCTGTCCAGGTGCTCGAGGGTGTAGGCAAGGTCCTCCTGGTAGAAGGGCAGATAGGTGGGGGCGTTGTGCAGAATGGGCTTTTCCTTCAGGTAGTACTCGATCATCTTCGGCACGAAGTAGTACAGGCCCTTGTCGTCGGCGGCCCCGTTACCCGGCGCGTTGATGATGGCCACGTTGCCCGCCCGATAGGCGCTCATAAGGTTTGGGATGCCGATGACGCTTTCAGGCAGGAAGCAGGTCGGGTCAAGATATTCGTCCGAGATGCGCCTGTAGAGGCTGCCCACGCGAACATCGCCGTCCCAGCTGCGCAGGTAGAGCCTGTCGTCGCGGACGTAAAGGTCGTCGCATTCGGCCAGCGCCGCGCCGGTTTGCTCGGCTAGGTAACTGTGCTCGAAATAGGCGGCGTTGTAGCGTCCGGGGGTGAACACGACATTGGCCCCACCGCAATTCACGTGGTCCATCACCTGTTTGAGCATGGCCCCGTAGCTGCGATTGTCGGCTATGTTCGCGTGCGCGAAGGTGGACGGCGAGCAGCGGCGGGTGATGGCGCGCGCGATGAGCGGGTAGCTTGCGCCCGAGGGAATGCGCAGGTTGTCCTCGAGGACGAACCACTGTCCGTCGCGTCCGCGCACCAGGTCGATGCCCGAGATGTGGCTGTAGATGGAGCGCGGCGGGGTGATGCCGTCGCATTGCGCGAGCCATCCGGGGCAGGAGAACACGAAGTCCTCGGGCACGACTCCATCTGCGATGATGGATCGCTTTCCGTACACGTCGGCTAAAAACGCGTTCAGGGCGCGCACCCTTTGCGTAAGCCCGCAGGAGAGCTGCTCCCATTCGTCGGCCGGGATAATGCGAGGGATGGCGTCAAAAGGGAAAAGACGCTCGTTGAACTGGCCGTTTTTGTACAAGCCGAATTTCACGCCCCAGCGTGCCAGCTCTTTGTTGATTCGTTCGGTGTGCGCTACCAGATCGTCCATGGCAAACCCCTTTGTGCGAAATCGGGATGATGGTGTTTCTTGACGATTTCATCATGATCCCAATGTTCGGGCAGGGTCGTTACGGGCGTATTTCGGGAGGGTTACCGTTGTGAGCTGAATGTTACGCATGGCGCGCAGCATCGCTCAAGCCGCTTTAAGCCGCCTGCGAAATGAGGGGAAGGTACTGTTGGGCGGATGCGGGCACGGCGAGATCGATGGTCTGGCCATAAGCGGTGACGGAAACGTATCCAGGGTCATCGTAGGTGGTCAGCGTCGCGGGCACGCCGGCCGCGGTACCGGATATGGTGATATCCTCGACGGCGCTCTCCGGCAGCGTGATCGCTTGCCAGTCGTCGATGTCGAGGTCGTTGATGACGGTCTGCACTTGCGAGGTGGAAATGCCGGTGGCCCCGGCGATGTCATGGGCGTGGGACAGCAGAGCGTCCCGCACGGCTTCCTTGACTCCCGAGGCATCGATCATTTGGTTGACAGCGGTGGTTTTCGCCTTATCGACGATGCTTGCCGAGGAGGCCTGCGTGTGCTGAGTTGGGGTGAGCGCAAACGCGCAAACGACTGCGGCGGCAATGAGCGCCACGGTTGTGATGCCGATCCCGAGTGCTTTTCTGGCCATGTGAGTACCCCCTTGCGCCACCCCTGGCGCCCTTTATGCGTGTCAACATGGTGAAGCGGGCGCCGTCGGTAGTTCGAACGTGGTGCATTTCGGTGCGATCATGCGGCTGTTCGACGGCATCCCTTGCAATAGGCTAGCTGAACACGGCGAAGCGCCGGCTTATTTCGGCTCATCGCCTTGAAACCGCCGTCATTCCTTCGCGTTGTAGCGACGAAATCAACACGCATTCCCCACCGCGGCATGTGCATATCGTCATTTCCCCTGATGGAATGGACAGAAGGTTGTTTTAGCAATATATGGCGCGCATACATCGAAATTTCGGCCTATTGGCTATTCGGGCGCAATCCATCTATTCCCATCGTCGCGCAATCGTGTATGCTACGCGTTGCGCTTGCCGCCTTCGCGGTTTGCGCGGCATCCCCGCACACGTAAAACAAACGAATGGGGTAATCGTGTGAGCGAAGTGGTCGACGTGTCGGCCCGTACAATACAAAGGAGAAGCCACATGAAGCTGGTGGTAACCGAGAAGAACGACGCCGCGACCAAGATTGCGACGCTTCTGGGGGCGAAAAAGCCTAAGGCCGACAAGGTGTACAACACGCCTGTTTATCGTTTCGAGGTCGAAGGCGAGGAGTGGGTGACCATCGGTTTGCGCGGTCACATCCTCGAGCCTGATTTCGTTCCCCGTCTTATATACAAGAAGCGCGGCGGTTGGCGCGGCGTGACCGAGGATGGCGAGACGATTGCGGCCGATCTTCCCGCGAGTCTGCCGCGTCCTCCGTTCAAGAAGAAGAAGCCGTTCGTGGAGGACGGCGTCGAGCTGAAGGCGTGGAAGATGGATGCGCTGCCATATTTGGCTTACGCGCCCATCGAGAAGCTTCCCAAGGAGAAGGACATCATCCGCAGCCTGAAGA
>CAVHXL010000140.1:0-4393 GCA_963639885.1 bacterium
TTTATCGAGAGTCGGGGGAGAGGGTTGGCTCGCGGATCCCGACACCAACCTGGCGCATGGGGCGCCGTGGTGGTCCGGCCGACACCGATGAAGAAGGAGCTTTTCCATGGCTGATGCGCCAAACACCTATCTGTTCACGTCCGAGTCCGTCACCGAGGGTCACCCCGACAAGATGTGCGACCAGATCTCCGATGCCATCTTGGACGCCATTCTCGAAAAGGAGGCCGAGCTCGAGCGGGAGGGCTACGTTGCCCCGAGCGGCCAGCCGGCTGACCTTTCGAAGGTGCGTTGCGCGGTGGAAACGCTTTCGACCACCGGAATGGTCGTCGTTGCCGGCGAGGTTCGCACGCAGGCCTATGTCGATGTGCCCTCCATCGTGCGCGAGGTCATTTGCGAGATCGGCTATGATCGCGCGAAATTCGGCTTCGATGGCAGCACGTGCGGCGTGATGAACGCCATTCACGAGCAGTCGCCCGATATCGCGCAGGGCGTCGACGAGTCCTTCGAGGCTCAGCATGGCGATGCCGCCGATGAGTACGAGACCGTCGGCGCGGGCGATCAGGGCATGATGTTCGGCTACGCCTGCAACGAGACGAAAACCCTGATGCCGATGCCCATCTACCTTGCGCAGCGCATGAGCGAGCGTTTGGCCGCCGTACGCAAGAACGGCACGCTGGCTTACTTGCGCCCCGACGGGAAAACCCAGGTCAGCGTTCGCTACGTTGACGGTAAGCCGCGCGATGTGGAGAAGGTCGTCGTGTCCACCCAGCATGCGGAGGAGATCGACAACGAGACGCTGCGCGCCGATGTCGTCGAGCACGTCATCAAGCCGGTGCTCGCCGATGAGGGCGTGACGCTGGCCGAGGGCGCCGAGCTGCACATCAACCCGACTGGGCGTTTCGTCATCGGCGGACCCATGGGTGACTGCGGGCTGACGGGCCGCAAGATCATCGTCGACACCTACGGCGGCATGGGCCGCCACGGCGGCGGAGCCTTCTCGGGCAAGGACTGCACGAAGGTTGACCGCTCGGCTGCCTACGCCGCGCGCTGGGTTGCCAAAAATGTCGTGGCCGCCGGCCTGGCCGAGCGTTGCGAGATCCAGGTTGCCTATGCCATCGGCGTTGCGCGCCCCGTGTCCATCATGGTGGACACCTTCGGAACCGAGGCGGTGCCGGTTGCCGATATCGAGCGTGCGGTAAACGAGGTGTTCGACCTGCGTCCCGGCGCCATCATCGACGAGCTCGACCTGCGCCGTCCCATCTATCGCAAGACGGCGGCCTACGGGCATTTCGGCCGCGAGCTTCCCGAGTTCACCTGGGAGCGTACCGATAAGGCTGCCGTGCTCGCAAAGGCTTGCGGTCTGGCCTAGTTCGGTCTCGCCCGTTCAAGGGGCGTCATGTTTTCCCTGTTCGCAAGGGGTCCGCGGTCTTGATCGGTCGGGACCCCTTCTTCATTTTCGAGGTCTTATGAAGCTTGCATCCGTCATCTTGGATATACCGACCCAGTCGCTTGATGCGCCTTACACCTATGTGGTGCCTGAGTTGGGGTTGTTCGGAGATGCGAGCTTCGATGACGGCTTCGGAGCTGACGGGGGCGACGGCGCGTGCGGCTTGCCGGGGACCCGAGGGGTTTGCGACCCTGCGGGTGCGACGGCGCCGGCGGCATCTTTCGCCGTCGCCGTTGGGTGCGCGGTGCTCGTCCCGTTCGGCTCGAGGCGCGCCATAGGATTCGTGGTGGGCATCCGTGAATGCGAGCCGGGCGAAGATAGGTGGCCCGAGGGGCTTGACCCTGCCAAGCTCAAAAGCGTTATCCGCGCGGTGAGCAAGCCGTATTTCGATGAGGAAGGCGCTGCATGCGCGCAATGGCTTGCCGATCGCTACATCGCTCCGCTTTCCGCCTGCGTGCGCTTGTTCACGCCGCCAGGCGGCGTTCCCCGCATCGTGCATGGCCGCGACGGCCGCTGGCGCCTCGAGGAGCCGGCGGTGGGGGAGGTTGATGACCGTTGGGTGGTTCCTGGTCCCGCTATGGCCGATTTCGAGCCGCGGAGAAGGGCCCCGCGACAGGCCGAGGTCGTAGCTGCGGTTTCAGGCGGTCCGGTGCGCGTGGCCGAGCTCTCCGCGCAGATGGGATCCATCTCCTCGGTCCTGAAGGCGCTTGAGGCGAAAGGGGTCGTTTCCATCGAGCGCCGTCGGAGGATGCGCGGGGTGCCCGATAACGAACGGCCCGGCGGTGCTGGGGCCCCCGTCGCTTGCGGGAGCGCCGCGGCTTCCGCGGATCTGGCGGCCCCTGCTGCTGTGGATGCGGCCGCTTCCGGTGCCCCCGGCTTACCCGGAGCCTGCGGCGGGGCAAGCCCCGTATCGTTGACCGCGGGCCAAACCGATGCGCTCTTGGCCATCGGCGATGCTGTTCAGCGCGGCGATGGGCGCGTGGTCGTGGTCGATGGCGTCACGGGTTCGGGGAAGACCGAGGTGTATCTTCGCGCGATCGCCGATGTGCTCGCGCGCGGGCGTGGAGCCATCGTGCTGGTCCCCGAGATCTCCCTGACGCCGCAGACCGTCGGGCGTTTCCGCGGCCGCTTCGGCGACACGGTGGCGGTCATGCACAGCCGCATGTCGGCAGGCGAGCGCTACGATCAGTGGGATCTTATCCGCTCGGGCGCCGCGCGCGTGGTGGTGGGTGCCCGCAGCGCGCTGTTCACGCCGCTTTCCGATGTCGGCATCATCGTTATCGACGAGGAGCATGAGGGTTCGTACAAGCAGGACAGCGCCCCGCGCTACCATGCGCGCGAGGTGGCCCTGTGGATGGCGCGCCGCTCGGGCGCGGCGGTGGTTCTTGGGTCGGCCACGCCCTCCATCGAGGCGCTGTACCGTTGCGCGAAAGATGAGCGCTGGCGGCAGGTTCGCCTCCCCGAGCGGGCGAACGGCCGGCCCATGCCCGAGGTACGCATCGTCGACATGGCGAACGAGTTTTCCTCAGGTTCGCGATCGATGTTCTCGGCCGCTTTGAGGCTTGCTCTTGAGCAGGAGCTTTCGGCTGGTCGCAAGGCGGTTCTGCTGCTCAACCAGCGCGGGTTCGCCAAATTCGTGCTCTGTCGCGAGTGCGGGTTTGTGCCGAAGTGCCCGCATTGCGATACCTCGCTGACCTATCACGAGCGCGGCAACGTCTTGGTGTGCCACCATTGCGGGCATCGACGTCCGACGCCGCCGGTCTGCCCGAAATGCAAAAGCCCGTATCTGAAGAAGTTCGGAGCCGGCACGCAGCGCGTCGAGGATGAGCTGCGCGTCCTGCTTGACGGCATGGTCGGCGTGGGGCCTAGCGTGCCCATCATCCGCATGGATGCCGACACCACCTCCGGCAAGGGCTCCCATGCCCGCCTGCTCGGGCAGTTCGCCTCCTCCGATGCGGCGGTGCTTTTGGGAACGCAGATGATCGCGAAGGGACTCGACTTCGACGACGTGACGCTGGTGGGGGTCATCAACGCTGACACCCAGCTCGAGCTGCCTGATTTTCGGGCTCACGAGCGCACTTTCGACCTGATCGAGCAGGTGGCGGGCCGTGCCGGGCGCGCGGACCTGCCCGGGCGCGTGCTCGTGCAGACCTACGAGGCCGCCTCCGCACCCATCCGCGCCGCCGCACGTTATGACCGTGCGCTGTTCTTGCGCGATGAGCTGCCCAAGAGAAAGCTGCTGGGTTACCCTCCCTACGTCCGCATGGCGAATGTGCTGGTGTGGGGCGCGCACGAGGCGGACGTCGCCGCGCTGGCCCGCAAGATCCAGGGCGATCTTGCGGGGGTGGTTCGCGATTTCGGCGGCGACGGGTGGACCGTGCTGCCGGCCAACGCGTGCGCGCTCGCGAAGCTGCGCAACACGTATCGCTGGCACGTGGTGGTGAAGTGCCCCGAAGATGCCGACCTTTCGGGCGTGCTGCTGCCGTATTTCCGGTCACGCAAGCCCGACAAATGGGTGAACGTGGCCGTGGACGTCGACCCGACAAGCTTGCTGTAGGCGATTTTCCCTTTGAGGCGCCCTCGGTCGCGGATGATGCCCGATCCTGTTCCGGCAAAGCGAAAATAATGTATTCCCAGAGACCTTTTTGTGTGGTATCGTATTTGCTTGCATTTTTGCGCCCTTTTTCGGTAAGAACAGCGGGCGCATCGAAGTCGAAAGGAAGATCACGTGGCTCAAGCTTCGAAGAACCAAGCAACAGCTTCCAAGGCGAAAACAGGTGCGGCATCCAAGGGTTCAACCAAGAAAGCCGCAGCTGAAAAGCCGGTAGCGCAAGAGGTTCTCGCTGACGATGCGGCGCTCGACGACGTCGATGAGGATGCCGAACCCGATATGACCTCCGCCGACACCTCCGTTGATGATAAGCAGGAGACGACGGTTGGCGAGGA
>CAVHXL010000141.1:0-4351 GCA_963639885.1 bacterium
CCATGGCCGCGCCGGGGACCGATGCGAAACGCAACGTGCTCGACGCCGTGCGCGTGGCCTGCGACGGCGCGGCGCGCGGGGTTTTGGTTGCATTCGGCGGGGCGGTGATCGCCGGAACGCGCGCTCGCAAGGTGCGCACGCGCAGCTTCAACGCGTTCGAGAGCATCGGCCTGCCGGAGCTGGCGCGCGTCGACGACGACGGACGTGTGTGCTGGCGCGAAGGGGCGCTCGACGGTTTGCGCGCAGGTGGCGATGCCGGCTCGCTGCCGCCGGACGTGCCGCGTACGGATGGCGAGCCCGTTTTCCACGGCAGGCTGAATCCGCGCGTGCAGGTGCTCTCCCTGGCGCCGGGCGTTTCCCCGGGCATCGTCGACGCGTTGCGCCCCTATGCGGACGCCCTGGTCATCGAGGCGTTCGGGCTCGGCGGCGTGCCCTCGAGCGACGGCGTGGCCGAGGCGTTGCTCGCCTGGGCGGACGGGGGCGGGACCGTCGTGCTCGTCACCCAATGCCCCCTCGAGGGCTGCGACCCGAGCGTCTACGAGGTGGGTCGCGCGTTCTGCAACCGCCCCGGCGTGCTCGTTGCGGGCGACATGACGCGCGAGGCGGCGCTCGCGAAAACGATGTGGGCCCTGGGAGAGGCGCAGGCGGTGCCGTCGGGCGGGTTCGAGTCGGCGGGTTCGATGGGCCTGGCTGACGGTAGCGAGCCGGTTGGCGGCTGCGAGCTGACTGGCGGCCCCAAGCCAGCTGACGGTAGCGGGTCGGCTCGCAGCTGCGTTCTCGATCGGGAAAAGCTCGCCGCCCTCTTCGCCGCCCCGGTAGCCTACGACCGGCTGATGTAGCGCATCAGCACGCCCCGATTTTGCGGGATCTTGCCTGATTGGAACCCGAATATCGCAGATTTCCCAGGCAGACAGCGTGGCGGGTCGAAAAGTTGAGGACGCCCAGGCGGTGGACGTCATGAGTCGCTCGCGCCCGCCCGCGCCGCACCGCGTCGCGCGCATCCGGCCGCACCGAGCCGAGCGCACCGCGTCGCCGAGCCGCGCCGCACCGCATCGCCCCGCACCGATTCGAGCCACCCGCACCGCGCCCGTAAACGAGGGCTTCCATGGGGTGCGAAGCCATGTTGCGCGCCCTTGCGGGCAGCGGCTCGATGCTCGGCATCTGATCGCTTCTCAGCTGCTGCACTCCGGGAATATCCCTGCCAGGCGTCGGATGCTCTCATCGACGCGATCGGGGGATATCCCCGCGTAGTTCACCACGATCGTGAGGGGATCGGCCTCATCGTTGCCGCGCGCGCTCTCGTTTTCGCCCGCTATCTTGTTCGGACCCGCAGCAACGCTGCCGCATCCGTTCGCTGGCCCCGCTTCTCCACGCCGAATCGTCACGCTGCCGCTTCCGCCCTCGGCGTCGTCGAGCCGGTAATCGCTTAGCATCGAGATGTTCAGCCCCGCTTTCCCGCCGCGCTCGCGCACCTCCCGCTCACCGAGCGCCGTGTTCACCCGCAGCAGGAAGTGCGTGCCCGCATTGCGTTCCTCAACTGTGGAGATGCCCGCAAGCGGCGAGGCTTCCAACGCGTGCAGCACGCTTGTTCGCTGGTTGCGGTAGAACGTTCGCATGCGGTTGATGTGCCGTTCGAGATGCCCCTCGTCGATGAAGCGCGCCAACGCGTGCTGCTCGACGCTTGACACGGTGCATGCGTAGAAGCTCATCGTGCTGAGATATCGATCCATCAGTCGGTCGGGAAGCACGAGATAGCTGATGCGCAAGCTCGGCATCATGGTCTTCGAGAACGCGTTCAGGTAGATGACCTTGCCGGCCGCGTCGTCGGCGAACAGCGGCATGATCGGCCGGCCTGTGTAGCGGAATTCGCTGTCGTAGTCGTCCTCGATGATGAAGCGCTTGCGCGCCCGCCCCGCCCATTCGAACAGCTCGAGCCGGCGCGTGATGGGCATCACCACGCCGGTGGGGAAGTGATTGGCCGCCGACACGTGCGCCACGTCGGCTCCGGAATCCTCAAGCGCCTCCACGACCATTCCGGCCTCGTCGATGGGGACGCTCACCCAGGGGTTGCCATAGGATTGCGAAATGGCGGCGAACTTCGTGTATCCGGGATTCTCCATGGCGAAGATGGTGGCAGGTCCCATCATCTGCAGCAGGCGCCCGTAGAGGTACTCGCTGCCGGCGCCGATGACGATGCTTTCCGGCGACACGCTCATCCCGCGGGCGCGGTGCAGATAGGAGGCGATGGCTTCGCGCAGCTCGGGAAGGCCGTTGAACGGGACGGATTGTAGCAGCTTATGCGAGGGCATGCTGAGCGCTTCCCTCATGTAGCGAGCCCAGACCGAGGTGGGGAACAGGTCGATGCTGGTTCGGTTCGCCTTCATGTCGACGAAGAAGTTCTGGTCGTAGGCGTTTTGCATGGGTGCGCGCCCGCTTGCGGAGGCGGTGGGGGCGTCAGGGGCGCAGGCGGCCGAGGCGGCTGGGCTCGCCTTGCTGGCAAGGGCCTCGCAATCGAAGGCTCCGCCGGCGGCCCGCGTGCGCGTCGAGCCATCGTGCGCGGCGGCTGAGCTCTTCGGCCGTTCCCCCTCCTGGTCGTGAGCGTTTTCCTCAGCGTTTCCGGTAACCGATTTATACCGGAATCGCGACACGTCTTCGACGAAGAATCCGCGTCGCTGCTCGGCGCGCACGAAGCCTTCCGTGATCAATTGCTCGTATGCGGCCGCGACGGTGGCGATGCCGATGCCGAGATGCTGGGCCAAGGATCGCTTCGAGGGCAGCTTGGTGTTGCGGGGGATTGCCCCTCGTGCGATATCATCGCGTATCAACTGGTATAGATAAACATATACTGATGTGGTGCCTCTTGCGTCCAGATTATAGGTGAGCATTTGAGTCTTATTTTTGTTACTCATGAAAATTCACCCCGTATTACTTGCCTATTATCCGCCGCGAATCCGCTATTTCGCCTATCCATTATCGTAAATGGTAACAAAGGAAGTGTCCAAACTGGTTCCATGAAACAATACAGGTCTGGTTCTTCCGATAGAACCACGTAAATCTTACACTGGTGCCATACCGTTTGCCTCGCCGCAAGCCGTGCCAACGGCCTTTCAGCGCAGAATGATCGGCGGCGGCTGTAACGGAGAAATGCCAGGTCGAATATGAAGAGGATGCACATGGGCTACTTCACCGATAAAACCGTGATCATCACCGGCGCTGGATTCGCCGCCCTGAAAGACGGATCTGCCGGGTCTATCGGTTACGGCATCGCCACCGCCTTCGCAAAGGAAGGCGCGAATCTCGCGATCACCGGGCGCAACACGGCGAAACTTGACGCCGCGAAGGAGCGCTTGGAGGGCGAGTTCGGCATCAAGGTGCTGCCCATTCAGGCCGACGTGAATGCTCAAGCGGATAACCAGGCGGTCGTGCAGAAGGCCGTCGATCAGGTTGTCGCCACCTTTGGCCGCATCGACGCGCTCGTGAACAATGCGCAGGCGTCCGCTTCCGGCGTGACGCTTGCTGATCATACGACGGCGCAGTTCGACCTGGCATTGTATTCAGGCTTGTATGCGGCGTTCTACTACATGCAGGCGTGCTATCCGCACCTGAAGCAGACGCGCGGTTCGGTGGTGAACTTCGCCAGCGGCGCCGGCCTGTTCGGCAATTACGGCCAATGCGCCTACGCGGCGGCCAAGGAGGGTATCCGTGGCCTGACACGCGTGGCCGCCACCGAATGGGGCCCCGACGGCATCAACGTCAACATCGTGTGCCCGCTTGCTTGGACGGCGGCGCTCGAGAACTTCAAGGAAGCCTACCCCGAAGCCTACGAGGCCAACGTGCACATGCCCCCGATGGGCCACTACGGCAACGTTGAGACCGAGATCGGCCGCGCGGTGGTGCAGCTGTGCGGGCCCGATTTCAAGTTCATGAGCGGGGAAACCATCACGCTCGAAGGCGGCATGGGCCAGCGTCCGTAATCGTCGTCGCGTCTCAAGGCGCTTCTTGCTTCGGGCGCCTTGTCGTCCTCTTCCGCGAATCCTTGTTGGCGCGATGGCTTCTTGCGATGCCGTCGCGTCAATGTTTGCGCTGCGCGTCGCGCTCTGCCGCGTCAACCCCCGCGCGCCCCGCGTTGCTCTCTGCCGCGTCAATGCTCGCGCCCCATTGCGCCACGCCCGCTCGCCGCCTGTCGCGCCCGCGCGCCCTGTCGCGCCCGCCGCGCGTCGCGCCTGTCGCGCCCGCTTCGGGAAATCTTCGTTACTTCTTCGGCTCCGCTTCAAATGGATTCATTTAGATGGTAGCTTTCTAACATTACCGTTTATCAACGTTTTCGAGGGAAAGAAGCGTATGGAAGAGG
>CAVHXL010000142.1:0-4306 GCA_963639885.1 bacterium
GAGCCGTCATCGCTCACCGCCGCGGCGTCGAGCACGCCCCTCGCCTTCGCCAGCGCCTGCGCCAGCGAATCCAGCTCCTCGACGGAGGCCCAGCTGCGCACCTCGGAGAACGCCTTCACCGACAGGTTATCGATCGTTTGGCCGTAATCCTTCTCAAGCTCCTTGGCAATTAACGACCAGTCGGTCCATTCTGCCTGGCCATCAGCACTTTTCGAATCCGGCTGCCACACGTCGTGCGGTGCGCTCGTCCAGCTTTCGCCCTCGTTCACCTTCCCCACGAAATAGCGGTTGGCATACGCGTCGACGGCATCTTCGACAAGGGTGTCGATTATCGCGGCCGCCTCCTCGACCTTCTTCTCGGCGGCTTCCTTTGCCTTTTCGATCGCCTCCTCGATGCCCATGCCCTCATCGATGCATTGGATGTACACCCTTTGATATTCCGGGTCGTAGTAGGTTTTTTCTTTTTCATTCCTGACGGTCTTCCGATATGCCTCGACATCGGTTTCCGACGGCTTGGCGACGTTCGACGCAACGCCCTGGTAATACAGGCCGTCATCGTTGCACTTCTGCGTGGTCACGACCGCATAGCGCTGACCCTCGCGCATGGCGATCCAGTCACTCTCGGGCAATGTGATGCGGTGATAGCCGCCATAGCGGTACACATCATCAACCGAGAACACCAACGTCGAATGCTCCGGGTCGGTTGGCGTCGAAGCCTCATCGTCGAGCAGATACACCTGATAGGTCACCGTGGAGTTCGGCGCATACGTTGCCGCGCCCAACGTGCGCAGCGCCAAGTCCCCCTCCGCCGTGTAGATGTTCGCCGAGCTGATGGGCTTCTCGGATGTACGCGTCATGCTGAACCGAAGCGGCAGATAGTCGTACTGATCGATGTAGTATTCGTCGTTGGCGCCATAGGAGTTCACATCGAAATCGAAGGACTCCATCGCCCCGATGCTCTCGTCGTAATAGGAAATCCAGCAATATCCCGTGCTCACGCCGTCCTCGACGATGCCCCACGGCGAGATCTGGCCGTTCGGGAAGTTCTCGGATCCAGAGCCCCAGCTGTTCTTGATCAGCCACGCCCCATCTCCCTCGGGAAGCTTGCCGGTCTCGTTGACGAAATTCTCCTTCGAATACGTATCGTCCCAACCCACGATGGTAACCATATGATTCGGGTTGGCTCTATCCGGCGTGTAGGCCGCCCAATTCGTCTTGTTGATGTGATCGCTCACGTTGCAGATCACGGTCACCGCGCGCCCGAAGTCGTGCATCTCGGTCTTGACCGCCTCCATCCCGCGCGTGTCAAGCTTGTAGCTATACGTCTCGGTGTCGTAAACCTTCGTCGAAGGAAGGATGTTACCGCTTTCCAGCTCGTACTCCGACGCATTCCACACGTCCTCCGACACCGACCAGTCCGCGTAAGTCAGCGTCTCGCCGTCCTCGGTGTAATTGCCTGCCCAATACTGCTCGATGACGACGGCTCCCGCCACGCGCAGGTCAGCTATCTGCTGATCGGTCAAGGCCCGGACGGAGGATTCCCCTTTGAGGAACACGCTGCAATGCTTCAATCCCTCGGCGTTTTTGTACGGAACCTCCTCCTCCGAAAGCGGCCCCACGCCTGCCGCGAAGACGCTTGAGCCATACGTTGCGAAACCGCCGGAATCAAGCCCCGCGTTGGTGTTCTTCGAGCTGTTGTGATAACCCTCGCCCGCCTGCGCACTCCCGACGAAACGCTCAGGCGCACCACCGTTGCGGTACACGGAGCCGGCGAGCTGCAGCTCGGAGAGGTCCATGCCGGTCTCGGCGGCCGTCTCGCCCAACTCGGAGAGAATACTCGTCTCGCAAGCGGCGATGGTGGCGAACCCCCAGCACGTGCCCCAGGGATTCTGCATCTTCACCGGCGTCACCACGCTGTCGGACCGATCGCCGTCTCCGTTAGGATCGCGCAAGTCGTACTTCGAGGGAAGCTCGGAGGCGGTTTGCGCGTCCGCGACGGACACCGAGGGGGTGGTATACGAATACGGCTGGTATGCGGGATCGTCAATCTCTTCGCCCGCAGCATCAACCCAGCTCGCGATCGTTTCCGCATCGGCATCGGAGGCGAAGGCGGGAAGCGGCGCCATGCACGCAAGCGATGCCGAGAGGGCAACGGAAAGGAACGCGCGGCCCACACGCCCAAAACGCGACCGAGGGCCGCCGGAGGCGGGGGCGGAGTCGCGGGCGCCAAGGGCACCGAGGACGCGCGACCCGGCGACAGGGGGAACTTCAAGGGCTAAGGGTTTACGCTGCATGGTCAGCCTCCTTGAGGGTCAACTGGGGGAAACGACACGATATATCGCGTTCACGATACGTTCTTATTAGGACTAGCACAAACGCGGAGCCGGAGTGAGACCGAAGCGCCACCGAGGCGGAAGGCCGCCGCCAACAGCCGCCAGAGCACGCAGCGCGGGCAGTGCCGACGCGCTTACGCCAAACGATCAGCCCGCACGCTCGTGAAATGGCCATGCTCATCCTCGAACACGCACAGCTTCCGATCGCGGCTTTCGTAGTAGCGCGAGAACGTGGCCAAGCGCTCCTTGCGGTCGCGACGCGCATCGCGCAGCTTCTCGCGAAGGAGGCTTGCGGCGGCGCCTTCGAGCTCTTCTGCGCGCTCCGATGGGCGCTCGCTCTGCCGCATCAGTACTGCACCCGCCAAAATACCAGGCCGGCGGCCGGAGCATTCTCCCCCGCCGCCCTGCGATCTTGCGCGGAGAGCACCTCGCCCACCCATTCGGGCGAGCGCTGCCCGCGACCAACCGCCACGAGAGTGCCGACGATGGTCCGCACCATGGAATGGAGAAACGCGTTGCCAATCACCTTGATGGTCAGCACATCCTCGTCCATGACGGTTTCGCGCGAGAAAGACAGCTCCATCACGTTGCGACACGTCGGCTTGCCCACGGCGCTCGCCGCCATGCAGAAGCTTTTGAAATCGTGCTCGCCCACCAGGTACTCAGCGCCGCGCCGCATGGCGTCAACGTCGAGCGACGAGGTAACATGCCAGCAGAAATTGCGCATGAACAGCGGCGGCACATCCCCCATGCAGATATGGTAGTGGTACTCGCGCCAACGCGCGTCGAAGCGAGCCGAGAAGCCGGCCTCGCGCTGTTCGACCTCGCGCACCGTGATGCCCTCATGCGTGAGCGCATTCAGGCTGCGGCGCAAGCTGTGCAAAGTGCGCCCGCCCAGCTCTCCAGCGCTCAGATCGAAGGACACCACCTGGCCGAGCGCGTGAACGCCCGCATCGGTGCGCCCCGAGCAGACAACCTCGATCGGGCGGCGAAACACCAGCGACAGCGCCTGCTCCAACTCGCCCTGCACCGTGCATTGGCCTGGCTGGCGCGCGAACCCGTTGAAGGGCGCGCCATTGTAGGAGACCGTAAGCGAGTAGGTCTCGTCCGGCGTCTCGCGCACGAACCCTTCCGCATCCGACGCGCGCGAAACAGTCTGAGCCGTCGCCAAACCGCCGACGCCCTGTCCGCTCACGCCGGCAGCTTCGATTCCCCCGCCCATCTTGCGGGCGTCTTCCATCACCATATCCGTACGCCCTACGCGATCATCACGCTTGAGCCGAACAGGTCGCGCAGCTCGGAGCGCATGATGGGGCTTGCCGAGTCAACCGTGACCGGCAGCTCTGCGCGGAACTTATGCCCATCGGCCTGGTTCACGAACAGCACCACGCCATCGCGACCGGGATACGACTTCAAAATGCGGTTCAAGCGCATCGATTTCGATTGGTCGAAAGCCGACATGGGAACGCTCAGCTCAAGGCGACGCGGTCGGGCATCCTCCTCGCTCAGCTCAAGCGTCTCCATCTCGAACGCCATGATCTGGTTGCCGCGGTCGGAATGCTCGAACTTGCCCTTGATCTTGACGATCGCGTCTTCTTGGATAGCCTCGGCATTATCCTCGTACTTGAAGCAGATGCACTCGATGTGGCCCGTCGTGTCCTCAAGTTCGAACGTGGCCATCTTCGTGCCGCGTTTCGTCAGCTTCGTCACCACGTTGGAAACCATGCCCACGAACACGGCGGATTTGATCTCCTTGGTGCGCTCGGCCAAATCCCCCAGCTGGTACTTCGTGATATGCGAGATGTAGTTCTCGTACGGCTTGAGCGGGTGATCCGAGACGTAGATCTTCATGATCTCCTTCTCGAATGTCAGCAGCTGACGCTTGGGCCACTCGATGCCGTCCGGCTCGGGCACTTCCTCCTGGAAACCCGAATCCTCGTCATCGGCGAACAGGTCGAACATGCTCACCTGGC
>CAVHXL010000143.1:0-4222 GCA_963639885.1 bacterium
AAGCGATGGTTCCTTGGAGCTTGATTCCGCACCGGCTCCTGCGCTGGAGCGCCCGCGTGATCTTTCCAACGGAGACTGGGCGAGCACCGTTGCCCTGCGTACTTCCAAGATCGCTCGTAAGAATCCGCGCGAGATTGCCCAGTCCATCGTTGAGCACCTTCCGGAAAATACGCTTATCGAATCGGTTGGCATTGCTGGTCCTGGCTTCATCAACATCAAGCTTTCCTCGTCGGCGTTCCAGTCGGTGGTTGCGCGCGTGCGCGAGGAGGGTTCTGATTTCGGGCGCGGAACGCTTGGCGAGGGAGAGCCGAAAAATGTCAACCTCGAATACGTTTCGGCGAACCCGACCGGTCCCATGCATGTTGGTCACGGGCGCTGGGCTGCGCTTGGTGACGCAATCGCCCGGGTGATGAGGCACGCCGGATACACGGTTTCCGAGGAGTATTACATAAACGATCACGGCGTTCAGATGGATGTCTTCGGTAATTCCGTTTCCGTACGTTACATGCAGCTGCTCGGGCACGACATCGAGATGCCGGAGAAGTGCTATGGCGGTGCCTACGTGAAGGATATCGCCCAGGGTATCATCGATCGCGATGGTGATAAATGGGAAAAGGTGTCGGAATCCGATCGCCTCGAGACCTTTCGTGAACTCGCATATGGCGAAATGCTCGGGCTTGTCAAGCAGACGCTGAGTGATTTCGGAACGACGTTCGACACGTGGTTCTCGGAGCGCAGTCTCTATGTTATCGGAGAGGATGGCGAATCGAGCGTCTCCCGTGCGTTGAAGGTGATGGACGAGAAGGGCTATCTGTACGATAAGGATGGCGCCACCTGGTTCCGCTCAACTGATTTTGGTGACGACAAAGATCGCGTTCTTCTGAAGGAAAACGGCGAGTACACCTACTTCATGTCCGATGTCGCGTATCACTACGACAAGATGCAGCGCGGTTTCGATCATCTGATCGACCTATGGGGCGCTGACCATCATGGCTATATCAAGCGTTGCCAGGCTATGCTTTCGGCATGGGGTTATCCCGATGCGCTCGAGGTCGTCTTGGGGCAACTGGTCAACCTGTTCCGTGACGGTGAGGCGGTTCGCATGTCGAAGCGTACCGGCGAGATGGTCACCTTCTCCGAACTCATTGATGAGGTCGGTGTCGATGCGACGCGCTTCCTGATGCTTTCGCGCTCTTCTGACCAGCCGATTGACTTCGATATTGAGGCTGCGAAGAAGAAGGATGCCAGCAATCCGGTTTACTATGTCCAATATGCCCATGCGCGCATCTGCTCGATTCTGCGCAAGGCTGCAGGCTGCGATAAGGATCTTTCGGCCGAAGAGCTGTCGGCTCGGGTTATCCCTGCTGATGTCGACCTCGCGCCGCTTGTGCATGAGACGGAGATCGCCTTGATGCGCAAGATGGACGACTTCGGCGAGCTGATTGCGCTTGCCGCGCGCGATCGTGCGCCGTTCCGCTTGACGCATTATGCGCAGGAGCTGGCGAGCCTGTTCCACCAGTTCTATACGAACTGCCACATCGTTGGCGAAGACGAGACGATTCAAAGCGCGCGCTTGGCCTTGGCTGACGCAACGAGAATCGTTCTGGCGTTGACTCTTTCCCTTATCGGCGTGAGTGCTCCCGAGCGCATGTAGCGAATGCGTGGTGTCTTGGCGGGTCTGGTGACGATCAAGACGCCCTTTACTGCATGCGACACCCGGACGAGGGGCGCCGTCGCATTGCCTCTTCAACGCATATATAACGAACGGCCCTGTTTCCCAGATGGGAAACAGGGCCGTTCGCGATTATCCGAAGGGTTGCATGTCGGCGTCTTATGCCGTTACACCTTGTCCTCGAGGTCCATCTCCATGAGGTGAACGTTCTCGCGCAGGCGCTTTGCGGCTCCGCGAGAAAGGATGCCGTCGTCATAGTAGGTTTGAATCTGCTCGAGTTCGATCTGCAAGCCCTTGCGCTCGATATCCTGCGTGTTGTCCTGCGTGCGAGCGATGGAGGTGATGGATGGCGCTTGCGTGCGCAGTGTGCGTAACAGGCGCTGGTATTCGATGGTGAGTCTCGAGATATCCTCAGCGTTTGCCACCGAGTCGCCCGCAAGCTCTTCGTGCAGCTTGTTGATGACGTGCTCATAGGATTTGATTTGCAGCGCGCGCATGGCCTGGGCATGTTCCGATATCTCTGCTCCAGGCACCTTATGGGCGATCTCGTGTATGCTTCGCCGTCCGAGCGTGCGCAGGCGCGTAAGCGCTTCTCGAAGGTTGGCGCGGATGGAGCGGTGATGCTTTATGAGGTCCTCCATACGTGCTAGGCGCGTAAGGTATTGATACCCTACCAGCTGATCGACGGCACCGGTCGAAATCAAGCCCGTTACATATCCGCGTTCCCAAGCGAGGGTTTTCAGGCGAAGTTTCATGTTCGGCTCGTCGTCGATGCCGTTGTTTTCCTTGATGCGCGCGATGCGGTCGTTGTATTGCCCGACCACGATTTGCGTTGCCGCATGATTTTCGGGCGTCTGTCTACCGGTTAGCTCTTCGATGACGGTACGCAAGATGTCGAGATTCGCCTCGACATCGCGCTGCTTCTGCTCGGGGTTACCCTTTTCCTTGCGTGGTGCAAGAATGGGAACGACGAATGTGGCAAGCAAGAGCGTGACGACGATGACTCCGCAGGCCAGGAACATGATGAGCTTGCGTTGGGCGATGGAGGCGGGAAGCGTCAGGATGACGGCGAGGGTGACGGTGCCTTTCGCGCCGCCGAACGTCATGATCGCGGTCGATCGCAGGTCGTGGGAAAGCGTTTTGCAGGGTTCGGGAATCTGAGCCGTCTGCATTGCGAGCTTCTTATTTCGCTTCGCCTCCCGTTTGTGATGGATTCTTTCCTGCGCAAGGACCCAAACGAAGCGAACGACGATAAGGATCAGGCTGATCGCCAGGACGTAAAGCAGAAGCTGCCAGTTGGGGATATTCAGGTTGTTCCAGGTCACCTGCATGGCGCGCGGCAGCTGGGTGCCGAGGAGCACGAACACGATGCCGTTGAGGGTGAAGGATATGACGCGCCATACGCTTGTTGAGACGATGTTGAGGCGTGAAATGGAGGGGCCTGCGGTTCGGGGTGAGATAACGTTCACGAGGCCGGCGGCGACCACGGCCAAGATGCCGCTTCCGCCGAGCTGGTCGGCGATCAGGAAGACGATGAAGGGAATGGATACCTCGAAGAGCACGTGGAAGGTGGTGTTCTCGAGGCCCCACGAGCGCACGATGCGCACGATGATGTTGCCGATATAGCCGAGAGCAAGACCGATGGCGATGCCGCCGATGAATTCCATGAGGAATTCCCCGAGCGCCTCGGTGGGGGAAAATGACCCGGTCACGGCGGCGGCGACGGCGAATTGGAAGGCGACGATGCCGGATGCGTCATTGATGAGCGATTCACCCTTGAGCTGTGCCTTGCAGCGGTCGGAGATGTCGGCATCCTTCGCGGCGGCGGCAACCGCTATCGGGTCCGTGGGGCCGAGCGCGGCGCCGAGGGCGAAGGCGGCCGCAAGCGAGATCGATGGGATCATGGCGTTAACGCAGAAGCCGACGCTTGCGATGATGGCGAGCACCAGTCCGATGGCGAGAGCGAGAATGGAATGGCGATTGCGCCAGAGTCCGACTTTGTCCGCCTCTTTCGCCTCGTGAAACAGGAGCGGGGCGATGAAAAGCACGAGGAAAAGCTCGTTCTCCTCGAAGAGGATGTCGATTTGGCCTCCCGCGAACATTGCGATGACCAAGCCGAGGGCGATTTGAATAAGGGGGCTTGAGACCTTCGGTACGAGCTGGCTGACAACCGATGACACAAGCACCGCGCATATGAGCAGTAAGATGAGAAGTAATGTTTCCATTGGCGTCCTTGTAATACGTGCGTGCTTCCCTTTTATTGTAGAGGACTCGGTGAGTGCTTTCCGAAATGGTAGATGAAATGTCACGCATCTGCATAAGGCGGGGTGGACGGCGAGCGCAGCGTGATGGGGGGGGATTGGGAAATGCGCGCGCTCTTAAAAGAGAGTAGCGTCCGGGGATGGGGTCCTGCTTGGATTGCGCCGCAGCGATTTCGCCTTAAAACGCTATGGATGCTGCCGCCATGGGGCTGGCGAAAAAATTTTCACAATTTGGGGGTTGCACTCTTCGCGAAGACTCGTATACTATTGCTTCGCGCCTTGGTGGGTG
>CAVHXL010000144.1:0-4001 GCA_963639885.1 bacterium
GCGCCCGCCGCGCCAGAGGAACATGAGGTCGTCGACGGTGAACCAATGCGCAAGCTTGAGCTTGTTTTCCTCAACCCACGCGTGGACGGTGTCGATATCCTCACCGGCAGCAGCATGTTGGCAGGCATGCCACACGAGCAGCCCTTCACCACCGGAAGCAGCCAGGGTATCGACCGTGAGAATCTTCCGCTCGGGGTATTCGCCGCGCATCTGCTGCGCAAGCAGTTCCGTCGCTTCGTAAGTGCCGGAAAGTCCGCTGGAAAAACCCAGGTAGAGGATATCGCGCCCGGCATCGAGCAGCTCCCGGAACAGGGCTTCGGTGTCGGCGAGGTTCGGCAGCGAGGTACGGAACACCTTGCCCTCGCGCATCATCGCGTAGAACTGCCCCAGGTCGGTTTTCGCGCCCTTCAAGTAGCTTTGGTAGACCGCATCCTCGCCGTCGGCCATGAATGTGAGAGGCAGCACATGAAGGCCGTACTCGTCGATGATCTCTTCAGTGAGGTTGCAGCAGGAATCGGTTACCAGCTCGAAGCTTCTGGACATGGGCTTTTCCTTTCCCGGGCGGATGGCGGAATATCTTTAACGAACGTAGTATACCCCGAGGAACCCTTTCATTGCGCCCGCTAACGAACCCCAAGCGCGTCGCACCACGATACTTCGAGCGCAGGTGAGCCGTTACTTGTAGTCGGCGGGGTTCTTTGCTGCGGTGCCGGTTGTGTTGTTGGCGTTGCGCATTTCGCGGCCATAATGCACCGCACCCTCTCCGAAACGGTTTTTCACGAGGTCGGTGGCTTCAAGCAGGCCGCGTCGTTTCGCCTCATCCGTGATCTTCGGACGGGCTTCCTGAGTGGTCGGAGCAACCTCTGCCACGTCGAACAGGCTTTCCTGAATCGCGCCGGAGCCGTCGAAGCCCCCTACCGCAACGCCAATCAGGCGCACGGGCGTTCCGGGATTCCACAGCTCGTCGAGCATGCGGCACAGAAGCGGTCCGAAGAGCAATTCGTCGTCGGTCGGGTTATCGAGTTTGCGCTGCACCGAGCGCATAGTGCGGTCAATGAAGCGGATGCGCAGCGATATGGTGGAACCGCGCAGGCCCTTTCGCCGCAGGCGGCGGCCCACCTTCGCGGCCTGGGTATTGATGGCCGCCTCGATATCGAGGCGCGACGTAAGGTCGTCGGCAAAGGTGGTCTCGCTCGAAACGGACTTCACCCCATCGTCCTGCTCAACGGGCGCATCATCAAGCCCGCAGGCGCGCAGGTACATGGTGCGGCCATTCTTGCCGAACAGGCGCTCCAAGCGCGGCTGCCCCTCAACCACCAGCTGACCGAGCGTTTCGATGCCACGGGCGCGAAGACGCCCCTCGGCGGCCTTTCCGATCCCACTCATGGCGCGCACGGGCAAAGGGTTCAAAAAATCGCGCTCCGTTCCCGGGAACACAGCGGTGATGCCGCGAGGCTTGTCCATATCGGATGCGATTTTCGCGACGGTCTTGGTTGTCCCGATGCCGACCGAGCAGGTTACGCCGATCTGCTCAACCCGCCTTTGGATTCGTCGAGCGATGGAAAGCGGGTGCTCGCGATTGGTTCGCGTGGGCGAAACATCCATGAACGCCTCGTCGATGCTGACCTGTTCGACAATCGGGGTCTCATCGTGAAGGATGGCCATAACTTGATTGCTGACCTCGCGATACCGTCCGAATCTGCTAGGAGCCCAAATAGCGTCGGGGCACAGGCGCGCAGCCTGGCTTGCGGGCATGGCCGAGTGGACGCCGAAAGCGCGCGCCTCGTACGAAGCCGTCGAGACAACGCCGTGGCGCGTCGCATCTCCACCCACGATCACCGGCTTGCCACGCCATGCGGGATGGTCGAGCTGCTCGACGGACGCGAAGAACGCATCAAGGTCGACCAGCAGCACAGCACGCCCCGACCAGCCCGAAAACCCCTCGAAGGAATCGGATGCGGCAAGATCGCGCGAATCCTGTCCGCACGTCGCCTCCCCCGCTTCCGAAAATGCGGCGGCATCAGATACCGTATGTTGAGCGTTTTCCTGTGTCATGGGCACAAGAATAGCATGCCTCAAAAGAAGCTTCGGCGACGTGTGCTAGCATGATGTCAAGGGGACGTCTCGAAACCGAGAAAGGGGCATCTATGGCTACCGCTTTGCATACGTATCGCGTTAACTCCTACGGCGCAGCACTGCCGGATATCCCGCCCGTGTTGCCCTGCGATGAGCGCACCGCCATCGATTGGCACGATTTCTCGCAAACGCTGAACCCCCTGGGTACCCCGGATTCGTTCATTGCGGCCATGCATGTCATCAGCATGAACGGAGCGCATTCGACGACAGCGGCGCAAGCGACCCTAGAATTGCCGAGCTTGCTCGCGAAGCGCTATGAGGTGCAACCGGAGAACATCGCGGTCAGCTCGACGCCATCAGACGTTATCGAGGCGGTCGCGAAGTCGTTTCATGCCACCGAAGTCGGAGTGGCGCTTCCCACCCGTGCAAGTCATGTGAGGTGCATCGAACAGGCGGGACACCGTGTTGTCGCTATCGAGAACCCCGAAGGATACGTGACGCCCGACTGCCCGACGGCTCAAGCGGGCGGAAAGGCCTTCCGGGCCGCACTGCTCTCAAACCCCGGCTTCCCGACCAGCAGATTGCTGCCGCGCCATGCCTTGCGGACATACCTTGAATGCTGCGATTGGGTGATAGTCGACGAACGGGGAATCGACCTCACGCTGGGCGGGGAAAGCGTGGTGCCGTTTATCGAGCGCTACCCCAACCTCATCGTGATCGAAACGTTCACGGACATCTATTCCCTTCCGGGGCTTCCCCTCTCATGCGCCGTTGGCTCGCCCGATATCATCAACGGGGTCGCAAATCATGTCGCCGGACCCGCATCGGCACCGCTCGCGAACGCGCTGGCGCGGCTCTCGCTTGAAAGCGCAGGGCAGATCGAGCGGACCCGCGAGCTTCTCGAAAGCGAGATTCCCTGGATGCAATGCATGCTGAGCTTGATACCTGGGATCACCATTTACCCGGCTGAAGCGAATTTCGTCATGTGCTCATACAAACCCGGGAAGAATTTGAGCCTGGGCGCCGCCGATCAAAAAGAACTCGTAAAAAAACTGCAGGCACGCGGTTTTCTCGTGCGAACCCTCGATCAGACACCGGGCATCGAGCCGAATACCCGGTTCTGCGTTTCCGTCAGAAAACGCGCGGAGAACCAGAAGCTCATCTCAGCCATGCGCGCCATCGTGTCACATTAACGCGGCGAGGGCCAAAGGGCCTCGCAATATGTCTTGAGAAGCCCCCGCATGAAGGTTATCGCATGCATATACACACCGCGCTTTACGCTATTGCGGGACGATACGGCGCCTCAACCGTTCTTGCGATTCCGCTTTCGCACCATGCAAAACAGCGAGGTCGAGCGAAAACACGACCTCGCCAGGAAGCGCTGATAAGGACGAAGGGAAACCGAGGAATCGCCGAGATTGACCTTTCGAGCTATTCGATGCCCGTCACTTCGTAGCCGGCATCAACGATTGCGGCACTCAGCACCTCGTCGGAAACCTCCGCCGAAAGCTTTGCGACGGCGCTGGCGGAATCGAGGTCGACGAGCGCTTCCTCAACACCCTCGACGCCCTCGAGCGCCTTCTTCACATGTGCGACGCAATGCTGGCACATCATGCCCTCGACGCCGATTTTCTTCTCCATGACAATCTCCTTTTCCGCGGGCGTGCCCGCATCGACTTCGCTTGTATCGATCTCGGACACCTGAGCGTCCGCGGTCTCCTTTGTTGCATCTTCACTACCGTTTGCGACGGCGGCTGCTAGTGCCTGGGCGTCTTGTGTGGCAAAACGGGGCTTCCAGCCACGCAGGCGCAGGGCGTTTGACACCACGCACACGCTCGAGCAGCTCATGGCCGCGGCGGCGATCATCGGGTTGAGCGTGAAGCCCGTGAAGCTGAACAGGCCGGCGGCGACGGGAATGCAGATGG
>CAVHXL010000145.1:0-3997 GCA_963639885.1 bacterium
TTGAAGTCCATCTTCTCTCCTTGTGCTCGAACTTGCTTACAGCTCTTGCTTCACGGCAGCACTTGCTACCGCCTTCGCCGTGTATCATACGCGCCCAAAATCGAGTGAGAACCGGTCAGATTTCAAAATGTGTTTCCATATTTACCCAAAATGGGCAGTATAGGTAAAACTTATTAAAAAGAGGTCTCTTCAATAGTTTTCGAAAATAGTTTAATTGACCTGGCGTTTTGGTACACAATAATAAGAGTGCGAACACTTAATGACGCAACAGGTATGCTTCCGACACTTTCCCCACTTGTTTATTTATGTCCGGCTGCTATATACTCAACGAAAGATTTACGGAGATTAACGCGCTTGCTATCTGGCTTTTCGTAACCTTGCACCAAAAAATGAAAGGTGGGGCACATGGGTTCGACCGACACAATGGCCCTTTTGGGTAAATCATTCATCGATTTGGCTGAGCATCTCCCCATACAGAAAATATCCGTTTCGGACATAGTTGCCGCTTCGGGCAAAAACCGCAAAACGTTTTACTACCATTTTGAAGGCAAGGAAAGCCTTATCCGCTGGATATTCCGACGAGACCTCGCCGACGTGCTGAACCAACGCATCGACCGCGAAGACCTCGTCTACGAACGCGACGCGCCGGACACCCTTCCAAGCTTACCTTATTATGTACGTCGTAAAGTCGGCGTCCGCAGCCTGGATGGCTCCGTATTCAGCGAAATGCTTGCCACGTGCTTCGACGCACGCCGATCCTACTATGCCAAGGTCCTGCGCGCATCCGGCCCCGACAGCCTTCAAGCGTACCTGCGCAAGCTGTACGTGCCCGCACTTGCCGACGATATCCGCTTCATCCTGTCCAATCGCTATCTGGCCGAGGGCAATATCCGGTTCCTCTCCGAATTCTATGCCGGGGCCATCATCGCATACATCGTCGACAAGGTTTGCGACCCCTCGTGCCCCGACATCCTTGCGGATGTGAGACCCTTCGAGAACATCGTCCACTCCTCTCTGGAAAGCGAGATTAAAAAACAGCAGCTCAAACGAGTGCTCTAAATACGCTCCGCAGTCGCCTCGCCAAAAGCGCGATGAGCGTGAACCTGATCGAAAAACGCGAAGGGCGCATTTAATCAACTCCTTATCAATAGATTCTTCCAATAAATAACATCATGAGTTCGGAATACGACTTATTGGACGCACAGGCTCATTTCGAATGAAAATGGTTTTAGTGAAGACTCATGCCAAAAGGGCCGGCATGCAGGAGGAGTATCCGGATGATTACCGATTTGAAGATCAACGAGGATGCCAAGAAACGCTATTACGAAGCTGGCTGGTGGACCAGCGACACCATAGCCGACATCTGGGCGAAGCAAGCATCGCTCAACCCCGACAAGGTGTTCGTAACGGACGATCAGTCGGGTCGGCTAACGTATGCCGAAATCGATTCCGCATCGGACAAGGTCGCCGCATGGCTTTTCGAAGTGGGCATCCGAGCAGGAGATGTCGTTACCTTTCAGCTTCCGACATGGGTGGAATTCGTCCCCATCTTCTTAGGTATCGCGAAAGCCGGCGGCGTCATGCATCCGGTAGCTCGCAACTACAGCGAAGACGACCTAGCCTACATCATGAACAAGGTGTCGACGCGCGCCTTCATCTGCCCGACGCACCATCACACCACCGATCACGAGAAGCTCGCGCTCGACTGCGTCTCCGACGTTCAGTCGCTGGACCGCTCGCGAATCATGCTCGTTCGCAAAAGCGGCCCGGCGCCCACAACCGACCTTCCCACCTACGAGCAGATAATTTCCTCAGGCGTCAAGCCCCTGGATAGGCCGCACGTCTCATCCGATGACGTCGCCGTGATCCTGTCAACCTCGGGAACGACCGGAAAGCCCAAACAAGCTCTCCTCACGCATAACAACATCCTGTTCAGCGAACGAGCCTTCATCGGAGGGCTCAACCGCTCAAGCGAGGATATCATGTTCATGCCGAGCCCCTTGAACCACGCTACCGGATTCTTCCATGGGATCATCTCGCCCATCTTGCTGGGAGCATCGACGGTGCTTCAGCAGGACTTCAATGCCGATCGCGCTATCGAATTCATCAACAAGCACGGCTGCACCTGGTCGATGGGTGCCACGCCATTCATCTACGACATGCTCGGCTCGATGGACCGCAACGGCACACGCACCCCATCCTTGAAACTGTTCCTCTCAGGAGGCGCACCGCTGCCAGGATCGCTGGTAAGCTGCGCGAAAGACCACGGCATCACCCTGTGCGAGTGCTACGGCTCCACCGAGAGCTGCCCGCATGTTTACGTACCGCCCGAGCAATGCGAGAACTGGAACGGGGCCTGGTCGGGAATCACGCTGCCGGGAATCGAGATCGCCATCGTCGACGATGCGCGAAACCCCGTGGCGCCGGGCGTTCAGGGCGAGGAGGCGAGCCGCGGGCCGAATGTGTTCGTTGGCTACCTCAACGACCCCGCGCAAACCGACGCCGTCCTCGACGACGATGGATGGTTCTACAGCGGGGACCTCGCTTACATGGACGAAGAGGGGCGTCTGCGCATCAACGGCCGTAAGAAGGAGATAGTCGTGCGCGGCGGCGAGAACATATCGGCACGCGAGGTGGACGAGGCCGCAAGCTTGTGGCCCGGCATCGCCGACCAGGCCACCATCGGCGCACCCGATGCGCGAATGGGTGAGCGCATCTGCCTGTTCGCCGTCGCGAACCCGTCATTCGGCAAGGAGCCGAAGCTTCAGGATCTCCTGGATTTCCTGAAAGAGCATGGCGTTTCGAAACGCCTGTGGCCGGAAAGGCTGGAGCTCATCCCGGAGATTCCCCGCACGGCAACAGGAAAGGTTCAACGCTACAAGCTTGCTGAAGAGCTGAAGCGGCGAATGAGCGCCGAAAGCTAAAGGGAGGCATCGGGCCGTCATCCGAAAAGATACGGTCCGTTTTCAAAGACGAGGAGGGCACTATGGCCAAGGGAGCCAAAGAGTTCAGCATCACCAGAACGCGCGCAAGTTTCAAGCCCCGCGTAAGCGAGGAGGACATCCCCTTTTTCATCGATGGCGCAGGCAACGTTCTTTCGGGAATCAAAGGAGATACCGGCGTCGAGCTGACAGATCGCCCTCCTATCGAGGTTCGCCATCTTCCGTACGCGAAACTCAACACCGCAAGCGATCCGCAATCGGCAACGCTGCCCAGCGCGCCATTGCTCGCAGAAGCCGACTTGCCGGAAAAATGCGCGCTTGACTACCAGATCAACGGTGGCTTCAATAACAATTGCATCATCGTTACATGGGATGACACCTCCGAGCATCCCGTTGAATGGGTTCTCATGAAAACCTTCACGGGCACCCAGATGAAGTACGCGCTGCCCAAAAAGCGCAATCGCATGGTGTTCGCACTCGCGGACGAGGATGCTTTCGTCTACTGCAACAAGGAACCATGCGTAGAATGCGGATTCAGATGCAAGAACGGTTTCGTCCTCTACGCCTCCTTCAAGGGACTCGGTATCGTCAGAAAGCCGGTAGAGCGCATCAGCATGCTCGGAATCATCGGCGATGGCGGTCTGGAAGCGGGAACGACCGATCACCGTTCATAGGACGCAAACCACCGCTCACGAAACCAATTTGTTACGTAACTTTTTACGGTATTTTGCAGATGTCAAGATAAATAGCTCATTATCGCAGGGCCGCTCAGCAGGACGGCCCCGCCTTTATTTTTAACAAAACCCCAGTTCAGATTAGATGTATTCACTCAGCTTCGCAATCTATTCGAAACATTAATGGACATTTCTCAAAACATCGAACGCCATCTATTGGAACTTAAGTTGGCATGTGAATAGTATGTGAAGAGGTTGAGCATGCATCGGCTTTGGAAAGGGTCAAAGTCAATGCATGGTTGATTTGACCAAGGGTTTGGGCTCGTAACTGTTTCATCGTAAGGAGGAGGAAAGAGTGAGTGCAGCAGCTCAAGTAGCGAA
>CAVHXL010000146.1:0-3969 GCA_963639885.1 bacterium
TCTTTAGGGAAAGCGATCGATCTTGAGGGCGTTTCGTTCGGGGATGATTTTTTCCTGCTCGGGTTGGCTCCAAACGCTGCTCGCCTCTCGGTGCGTTTTTTCCTGCGCGGTTCGTTCGGCGAGATGATGCGTCATATTGCCGATCATTATCGCATTGCTGATGTCCCTCATGCTCCCCATGAATTTTCCTACGTGTCTCCGTATTGGCTGCTGAGTAGCTTGGAAAACCCGAATTCCAAAAAACCTGTCATCAGCTCGCAGTTAAGCGCGCCGCTCGTACAGGCGATTTTGCGGGGCGGTCGCTATCCGGAGGCAATGTATGAAAACGTTTTGTTGCGCGTGCGCGCCGAGAGGACGGTAAAGCGTGCCCATGCCGCAATTATCAGGGCATATCTGATTAGGAATGCAAAGAAAAGCGAAAGCGAGGTTACCGTGAACGTGAATACCGCCAGTAAAGATACCGCCTACGTGCTCGGCCGTGCATTTTACGTACTTGAGCATATCCAGGAAGCAGCGAACGGAAAAGCGACCATTGCCGACCGGTATTTAAGCGCCGCATGCGCAACGCCGGCAACAACGTTTCCTATCTTGTTGAAACTCAGCGTTGCACATCTTGCAAAGCTATCGCGAGAAATGCCTGGCTTGGGCATTGTCTTGGAAAAACAGCTAGGGGAGCTGATGTCTCAGCTTGGATCTGAGCTTCCCAAACGCTTATCGCTGGTTGATCAAGGAAGTTTCCTTTTAGGCTACTACCAGCAAAAACAGGCAAGATACGAGAAGAAGAGCAATCAAGAATAGCGCAACTAATCCCACTTTGTTACGGAGGCATATCATGAGCAATCCTATTTCCAATCGTTATGATTTCGTGGTGTATTTCGATGTTGAGAACGGCAACCCGAATGGCGATCCAGATGCAGGCAACATGCCGCGCGTTGATCCGGAATCGGGCTACGGCTTGGTTACCGACGTGTGCCTTAAGCGCAAGATCAGGAATTACGTCGAGACGGTGAAAGAGGACGAGCCGGGCTTCGAGATTTATATCAAGGAAGGCGTGCCGCTGAATGCGAGCGACAGGCGTGCCTTTGAGCGCTTCGACATCGATCCTAAAGAAATCAAGAAGATAAAGAAGAGCGATCCTGAGCTTGATGTTAAGCTTCGCGATTTCATGTGCCAAACATTTTTCGATGTGCGTACGTTCGGCGCGGTTATGACGACGTTTGTGAAAAACAATCTGAATTGCGGTCAGGTGCGCGGCCCTGTGCAGCTGACCTTCGCCCGCAGCGTTGATCCGATTATTCCCCAGGAGGTAACCATTACGCGCGTGGCTATCACTACGGAAGAGGATGCGGCGAAAAAAGGCACCGAGATGGGCCGCAAGTACATGGTTCCTTATGGCCTGTATCGCTGCGAGGGCTTCGTGTCGGCTAATCTCGCCCGTAAAACCACCGGCTTTTCGGAAGATGATCTTGAGCTTTTGTGGAATGCCATAATCGGCATGTTCGAGCACGACCATTCTGCGGCGCGAGGGAAGATGGCTGTGCGTTCGCTGATTGTGTTCAAGCATGAGTCTGAGCTGGGTAATGCCCCTTCGTACAAGCTATTTGATGCTGTGAGCATTCAGAAGAAGGCCGGTATCGAGGCGCCACGTTCCTTCAAAGATTATGAGGATATCGTTATTGATAAGAGCGTGATTCCTGAGGGCGTCGAGGTTATCACCAAGTTGTAGGGGCGGAAATGTATTCGGACGAAGAGTTCCTCGCACTTTCCGGCATCCAGCATTTCGCGTTCTGCCGCAGGCAATGGGCGCTTATCCATGTGGAACAACGGTGGCAGGAAAACTACCTAACGGCTTCTGGCCAGGTAGCGCATCGGCGAGCCCATGACGAAGAGATGCGGGAGCGTCGAGGCGACCTCCTTATCGTGCGAGGGCTCTTCGTTCGATCAAGCGACCTGGGAATTTCCGGTGTGTGCGATGTCGTGGAATTTCGCGCGAATGGTGATGGCGTTCCTCTTGCGGGTGAGAATGGCCTATGGAAGCCCGTCCCCATTGAATACAAGCGCGGGAAGGCCAAGGCTGAAGACTGCGATAGGTTGCAGGTCTGCGCTCAGGCTATGTGTCTCGAGGAAATGCTCGGGTGCGATATAGAGAGCGGCTTCCTGTTTTATAAGCAGACGCAATCGCGTGACCAGGTTGTATTTAGCGGTGATCTTCGTGAAGCCGTTCGAAGTGCGGTTGACGAAATGCATAGTTTGCTTAAGCGCGGCTATGTTCCGAAGGTGCGCAAGGGGAAGCATTGTGCGGCATGTTCTCTGGCTGAAGAGTGCCTTCCGTCGCTGCAACAGCGCTCGGCGCAATCGTATATCGAAGATGCGCTGGAGGGATCGGAATGAAGAGAATCAAGAACACATTGTATGTGTTTACCGAAGACGCCTATCTGGCCCTTGATGGTGAGAATGTTGTTGCAAAGAGCGGGGGAGATGTTTTAGGACGCGTTCCGCTGCATACGCTTGAGGGGATCAGCCTGTTTTCGTATGCAGGGGCAAGTCCTGCACTGATGGGGGCATGCGGTGAGCGCGGAATTCGTCTTACGTTCTTTTCTCCGTCAGGACGTTATCTAGCAGATGCCCGAGGAGGGCTTGCCGGTAATGTGCTTCTCAAGAAGGCTCACTTTCGGGTTTCGGAGGATGAGGCCCTGTCTTTGCCCATCGCGCGAAACTTTATTTTGGGGAAAGTGTTCAATTGCAGATGGGTGCTAAACCGCGCTTTGCGAGATCATGGACTTCGTATCGATGGGGAGGCTGTAAGGACTGCAATTGCGCATTTGGCTGAAGCGCTGCGGTCTATTCGCGAATGCGATTCGCTCGAGTCCTTGCGAGGGATCGAGGGCGATGCGGCAGCGGTTTACTATTCAGTGTTCGATGAATTGATCTTGCGAGATAAGGACGATTTTTGTTTTCCGGGGCGCTCTCGCCGTCCTCCGAAAGATCGCGTTAACGCGATGCTATCCCTTTTCTACTCAACTCTAGCGCGAGATTGCTCGTCTGCCCTTTTGGGCGTAGGGCTCGATCCGGCAGTTGGCTTGATGCATGTGGATAGACCGGGGAGGGATTCTCTGGCGCTTGATTGCATGGAGGAGTTTCGTCCTGTGTTTGTCGATCGTTTCGTGCTAACCGCCATTAACAACCGCGTGGTGAGCGCTTCGGATTTTGAGATGCGGGAAACGGGAGAGGTTCGCTTGACGGACGGCGCTCGTAGGGCGCTGTTTAAGGCTTGGCAAGAAAAGAAGCGAGAGCAGATCACGCATCCTTTCACACAGGAGAAAATCCCGCGTGGGTTGGTTCCCAACATTCAGGCCCAACTGTTGGCAAAGTACCTTCGTGGCGACCTGGATGCGTATCCTCCATTTTTGTGGAAGTAGGGGATTGGACATGGTGCTGATTACTTACGACATCGATACCACCGATGCTTCCGGGAGAAAACGCTTGCGAAGGATAGCGAAGACGTGTGTGAATTATGGCCAGCGGGTGCAGGCGTCTGTGTTTGAGTGCGATGTCGACGCCGCTACGCTAGTTGCGTTGAAGGCTTTGCTTTTCGAGATAATGAGCGAGGAAAAAGACAGTATCCGCATCTATCACCTTGGGAATAAGTGGCATGGTAAAGTTGAGCATTATGGTGCGAAGCCGAGTTACGACCCTGAGGGCTTTTTGGCGTTGTAGTGCGAGCATAGGGCGAACATGTGCCATGTAGGAGGTTCGCACCTATTTTCGCTCCTTATTTGCGCGAATTGCGGCTATGAAGCCTAACCTTTTCATCTGTTTTATGTTGAGGGCACAATAGGTAATCGCTATTGTAGGTCTTGCTACAATATGTAGCGGTCGCTCCCCACACGGGGAGCGTGGATTGAAATCAGCCGTTTGCTTTTGCGGCTTCCAGGCACTTGGTCGCTCCCCACACGGGGAGCGTGGATT
>CAVHXL010000147.1:0-3947 GCA_963639885.1 bacterium
ATCTCCCTGAGCTTGCCCCACACCCGATGGCGGAACGCTGTGCCATTCGGCTTTAGAGGCAACTCGCCGATGGCAGGCCTGCCGCCGGCGAAATACCGGTCGAGCCATTCCTTCGCCTTGCGGAATACGGGCAGGTCATCGTCGGGAACGAACGGCCCTTCGGCCGTATCGCCGAAGAACCGGTCGTTCTCGAACCAGCAGCCGACGATGCTTGCGCCGTCGGACGCCAGCGTAAGCTTCCCGATCAGGCCCGTTTCATATTCCGTGCAGTACACCATCTCGCTCCAACCGCCGCAACCGCAAGCAACCGCACCCGCGCGCAAACCTACCTACCTGCGGACGCGCTCCATGTTCTTGGGCGCGGCCGCAAGCGCGAAAGCACCCGCGCCGGCAACTTCGGCGACGCAGATGACGGTCATCGCGAGCGCGCCGATATACCCGGACATACCCACCGCGGACACGCAGAACACCGCCACGCCCGGCAGCGCGAACGCGAAGATGCCGACAACAATCGCGATGAACATATACAGGTACAGGTCGGACTGCTTGAATAGCTGCGCTTCATTCTCCCAGGTAAGATGAGGTTTTTTGCTACCGATGGCGAACATGAGCAAATCAACCGCCGTCAGGGGCAAAGCGAAAGCCAGCACCGCAAGCACCGTCGCATCGATGGGCACCCCCGCCACGATCGCAACGACGAGCAACACCACGAACACCGGCACGCGCGCAACAAGGCAACCGCTCGCGAACTTCGACACGACGTAATCCCGCATGTTCAGGGGCATGGCAAGCAGGAAGAAGAAATCCTCCCCATCTCGCCCAAGCGAAAAGGAGAACAGATGCGAGGTGAGGCAAGTGAAAATGCCGGCGCCCATGACGCAGAACAGGAACAACAGGTGCGTGTTCGCATCGACGCTCGACGTCAGCATCGAACCAATCATCTCGTCGAACGCCTCGGTATCCTGGAAATAGATGCTCAAGAGGCCAACCGCCGCGAGAGCCAACGGTTCCAAGATCATGGGGAACACGAACTGCTGGAAGAACGCGGGCACGCGGATCAGGCTTGCCACATCTTGCGCGAGAAACGCCTTGAACTGCCCACGCTGCCTCACCGCGCCCGCAAGCTCGCCGGCGGAATAGCGCTTGCGGCTCTTCTTTCCCGCGCCACCCTGCATACCCTGAACGCCCTCGAAATACCACTTCTTGGCGAACAGCGCCGTCACCGCGATGTAGACCAGCGCAAGAGCGTACATGCCCACAAGGCCCAACGCGACGTTGCCCGCGAACACCTCGGAAACCAGCAGCGTCGGAGCGCATATGACGGCCAGCACGACGCCCACAACGCCATGCGAGGCGGCATCGCCCAGAGAAGACATCGTCGATGATGAGGCGGAGCGCATACCGAAATTCACGGCGACGGCGACGAGCAGGGAAACTATCGTGGCCAGCGTGCCGAAAACGCGCGCGAACTTATCCTTGTCGGCGGCGACGCGCGAGAAGCGCATCACGGGGATGACGACGATGATGAGAGCCAACGCGGCGGCGATCACGCAGGGCAGAAACGCCAGGACCAAGATCACGAAACTTGCCGGGTCAGCCCCCCGACCGGCCAAAAATCCCAGGCCGAAAGCGATGACGATGCAATTGATGGCCACCTGCGAGAGGATGTAGTTCGCCAGCTTCGCGGCCATGATCGTGACCGCTGAAATGGGCAGCGCCAGGTAGAAGTTCATGTCTTTCACGAAATAAAGCATATTCACGGCCTGGTAGAAACCCATGATCACAACCAGCACCACCAGCGAGGCGACCATCGTGAAGAACACCTGGACGATGTCGAGGTCGGAGGGAGCCATAATATAGCCCGCGCCGAAAAGCACGATGCACAGCACGACCAACAGCACGCCCGCATACACGCGTTTCCCCGCGGACGACAGCTTAGACGAGGAGGTGCCCAGCAGATCCTCGCCATTGAGCTCATCACGCTCCTCGCCATGCCGCATGACGGAGAGGAGTGTGCGGAACTGGGCAAAAGAGAAATCCGCCATGCTACTCAGCCCCGCCCGCTGCCGCGTTGCCGTTGCCGAAAGGCGATTGCGCGCTGGTGAGCTCCAGGAACATCTCCTCAAGCGAGGCGTTGTTGCGGAACTGCTCGCGCATCTCGTCCACCGTGCCCACGAACAGAAGCTTGCCGTGAGCAACAATGCCCACGCGATCGACCACCTTTTCGGCGACGTCAAGCACATGCGTGCTGAACAGCACCGTCTTGCCCGCGTCGGCATGCTCGCGCATGGACTGCTTGAGCAGCCAGGACGCCTTCGGGTCGAGGCCGGTCATGGGCTCGTCCAGAATCCAAACGTCGGGGTTGGGCAGAAGCGCGCCCATGACCATCATCTTCTGGCGCATGCCGTGGGAATAGGAGCGGATCTGGTTGTTCAGCTCGCCGGCCATGCCGTATTCCTCGGCAAGCTTGGCGACGCGTTCGGCACGCGTATCGCCGGGTACCCCGTAAATGTCCGCGATGAATTGCAAGTACTCGCGCCCCTTGAGGCGCAGAAGGTGATCGGGAGAGTCGCTCACGTAGCACAGGCGGCGTTTGGCCTCCACGGGAGACTTAGCCACGTCGATGCCGTCGATCTCAATGGAGCCCTTGGTCGGGTCGAGCACGCCGACCATCATGTTGAGCAAGGTCGATTTGCCGGCGCCGTTCGGACCGAGCAGGCCGAAAATCTCGCCGTCTTTGATTTCGAGCGACAAATCCTTCACGGAATAGGATTTCCCGCCATCGTAGGACTTGCTGACGTTTTTGACACTGATCATAGGAACCCCTTTGGATTAATGAGCGAAGCACTCAGCTTGGGCTTGGTGCGTCCTATTCTTCCACACGAAAGCAAATCGCGTGAGCGAGAAGAAAAAATTCACGCCGGCAACAGCATGGCGCGGGGCGCGAGCGCGGGGCGCGCCTTAAGCCCTGCAATGTCAACTGCCGCTTGACCCAACCGATGCGCACCATCCCCCGCGCACCCTAGCGCAGCGGTGGGTTGTCACGGTAGAATCATCCAAACGGCATAGAAGCGGCTCGCAAAGCCCGTTCCCCTTAAGCCCCAGCGAGCACGACGCCCTCCACGGCTGCAATGACAAGGATGTTCGATATGAACGCATCGGCGCAAGACCACGACAGCAACCTGGCTGAACAACTGGCGATTTTCAGCGCGCTCGCGGGTGCCTACGCAAACGTATACCTCATCTACGCCAACACCGGCAAGGCGCGAATCCTCAAGCTGAACGGCTACGTGACCACCGGCTTGAAATTCGACGCGGACGTCATTTACGACTACGACGTCGTGCAGAAGCAATACGTCTCCGAGCGGGTCCACCCTCAAGACCGCGACACGATGCTCAAGGACATCAGCCTTGAAGAGGTGCGGGCGCACCTGGAGTCCGCAAACGAATACAGCGGCAGCTACCGCATCCTTTCCGACGGCGAGATGCACTATTACCAGTACAAATACCTCAGGATCGACAACGCCGATTACATTGTCGCGGGTTTCCAGAACATCGACGAGATCATCGCTGAACAGCAAAGGCAACGCGAGATCCAACAGGCCCACCAGCGCGAACTTGAAGATCAGATCGCCATCTTCGACATCCTCTCGCGCAACTACCGCAACGTCTATCAGGCGAACATCAACGAAGGCACGGCGAAGATCCTGAAGGTGGCCACCGATTACGACCTCGCGGAGGTCGTGGCGCTCAAGAACCGGGTGTTCCCGTACGAAAGCGTGCTCGGGCGCTGGATCGACTTCCGCGTGCACGACGAGGACAAAGATCGACTGCGCCAGCAGCTGAGCGTCGAGAATCTGCGCCGAGTTCTATCAGGTGGTAAAACGGAATACACGGGCACCTACCGCAGCATCGACGGCGGCGTGATGCACAACTACCAGTTCTCC
>CAVHXL010000148.1:0-3890 GCA_963639885.1 bacterium
GTACGTACGCACGTCCTACGAAGAGGATTCGCCGGCCGCTTCCCTGTATCCGTTTTGCTTCGAGGTCGAGGACGTTGTGATGGCACGGTTGGACCTGATTGCCTACCGTCAGCTGGTAAAGCAAACCGAACAAGAGTCTGAACAGGCATAACGCACACTATACTTACTTTGCATGACAAGGCGGAATTCGTTGATGCGTACGAATTCCGCCTTTTGCATGATATGCCGAACCACGATTTTCATGCAGAATGCCCCTTGTCGATAAGAGGCGTTGCAGACGAGGCGACGCGGAAGAAACGAGGTCGGTCGCGATAGCGCGGCGGCTTCAAAACAAGGAGGAACAATGAAATTTCTCGGCATGGGCGTACCTGAGCTTCTCATCATCCTGGTGGTCGTGCTTCTGATCTTCGGGCCGAAGAACCTTCCCAAGCTCGGCAGCGCCATCGGCAAGTCGGTCAAGGGCCTTCGTGAGGGCATGGCTTCCGATGAGGGCAAGGTCGATATCGAGGACGACGAGGAAGATGTCGTCGAGGAGGTTGTCGAGGAGGCTGCTCCGAAGAAGAAGGTCAAGGTTGCTGTCAAGAAGGCGGCTCCGACCACTGAGGAGTAACTTCGCAGCGCATATCGTTCGGATTCGAAAGGCGTCCTTAGGGGCGCCTTCTTTTGTGGGCATGTCGGCATAGCGCCCATGCTCGCGAGGCGATGCTGCTAAACTAGGGTGCTATGAAACAAGTAAAGGGGACAAAGCTTTCAACTGCTCGGGCGGGCGCCCTTGCGCCGACGTGGCGCGAGGTGTTGCGGACCCTTATCGGTTTCGCCTGCAATCAGGCATTTTTGTTCTCGCTTTTCTATATGGGTTGGAACCGCTCCGCGACGCTTGGGCCATGGGCCTTCGAGCGTATCGACGTGTTCTTCGCGCTCGTGTCGATGGCGTGCGTGCTTGCGGTGCTGCGCCGCGTGACGCCTTGGGTTCGCGACGCCGTCCTTGCGCGAAATCTCTTGTGGTGCTACGCCTTCCTGATGGCGCTTGGCGCATCGGTGTCGTTGCCGCTGGACACGGGCGTTTTAGGGCTCGTGATCGAAGGTTTGGTCGTCGGCGCGCCATTCGGCTGCATGCTTTGCGCCTGGGGGCGTGCGTTCGTTGCCATCCCGCATGCGCAGGGCGTGAGGGGCGTGCTGCTTTCAACTGCGCTGGCGGCGGTGTTCTCGTTTTTGCTCTCGGCGCTTTCCGGCTTGGCACCGCAAGTGCTCTACTTGGCGAACTTACTGCCCTTTGCCGCGGCTTTGCTGCTTTCGCGCACGCAGCCGTTTCGCGACAGGGCGCAGCGCAAAGGCGACGAGGGCGGCAGCGGTGTTGAGCCTGCCTCCGCCGCTGCAGGTCTGCTAGCTGATCGCCTGCTCGCCTCCAAGGAAGAGCGCGCCGAGACCATGCGCCTTTCGCGCAAGGTCGTTTCCGGTGCCGTGCTGTTCGGCATCTCCGGCGGGCTGATGGAAACCTATGCCTCCGACCCCGGTATGGTCGCCACCCCGACGTTTCCCGCGACGCTGCTGCTGCTTGCGCTGTTCTGCGTCGGTTCCCTGCAGATAATCGGCCTGGGAGGAGCAGCGCGCGAAGGCGACGGGAACGTCAGCGCGCTTTTGGTTTCGGTGTATCGCATGGCGATGCTCGTTATGCTCGCGGGCTATCTTTTCGTCCCCGTCTTAGAACCGTTCGGGGTGCCGGGCGACGCCATCGTTCTCGCGGGATACCTCGGCTTGAGCGCTGTGCTGATCTCGTTGTTCGTGCTGATGGCGAAAATCTCCGGTACCGACGGCGCGCTGTCGTTCTCCCGCGGGTTCGCGGCGCTGTATTTCGGGGAGGCAGCGGGTCTTGCGCTCGGCAACGTGCTGCAGCTGGCCTCGCCAGGGGGCGATATGCCCTTTGCGGTGGCGTCGTCCGCGGGCCTCGTCACGCTGTTCGTGTATCTCTTCCTGTTCACGGAGAGCGACTTCTTGACTTTATCGCGCATCGTGCGGCAGGCAGACCGGTTCGGGGATGCCTGCCGCGTGATCGCCGAGCGGTGCAAGCTGTCGAAGCGCGAGTCCGAGATTCTTCCCATGGCGCTGCGCGGGCGCACGGCCGAGCGCATCGCGGCGGAGCTGTTCATCGCGAAGAGCACCGTCGACACGCATCTCCGTCGTATTTACGCGAAGTGCGGGGTGCACACCCGTCAGGAACTCATCGACCTCGGGGAAGCCGAGGCGCAAACGCTTTTGGATCGTAAGGAGTAGCACGTGGTTGATTTCTCTTCGGTTGCGGCGGCGCTTGAGGAGGTTCTGCATCCCGGTGCGGTGAAGGCCGGTGAGCCTCTCAAGGATCTGACCACGTTTCGCATCGGTGGACCGGCTGCGGTTTTGGTCGAGCCTGGGAGTTTCGAGGAAGTGGCCGAGACGGTTCGTATCTGCAATCGGCTTTCAGTGCCTTGGCGTGTGTTGGGTCTCGGCAGCGACCTGCTCGTTTCCGATGGGGGCGTCTGCGCTGTGGTCGTCCGCCTTGCCGAGAACCTTTCCGTCGTGGCTGTGGAAGGCTCCCGCGTGCGCGTTGCCGCGGGCGCGTCGAACGCCGATGTGGCGCGCGTCGCGCAGCAAGCGGGTCTTGCGGGCTACGAGTTCGCAAGCGGCATTCCAGGCACCATCGGCGGTGCTGCGATCATGAACGCTGGCGCCTACGGCGGCGAGTTCCGCGACGTGTGCGCTCGCCTGACGTGTTTGACGCCTGCAGGCGAGGTTATCGGCGTCACGGCTTGGGAAGCCTGCTGGGGCTACCGCCACTCCATGATGTCCGAGCGCTCCTATGTCGTGCTTGAGGCCGTGTTGCAGCTGCGTCCGGATTCGCCGCAGGATATTCAGACGCGCATGGATGATCTTAAGGCACGTCGCGAGGAGAAGCAGCCGCTTGAGATGCCGAGCGCCGGCAGCACGTTCAAGCGCCCGACGGGGTATTTCGCAGGCAAGCTCATTCAGGATGCCGGCTTGCGCGGCTTTCGCGTCGGGGGAGCGCAGGTTTCCGAGAAGCACACGGGCTTCGTCGTGAATGCGGACGACGCGACTGCCGCCGACGTCCGTGCCCTTATCGGCGAGGTGCAGCGGCGCGTCTTCGACGCGTTCGGCGTTCATCTTGAAACCGAAGTGCGTATGTGGGGATTCGCCGACTCCGAATAGCGAGACAAGCGGATGGCGGCGACGTGCGCATGCCGCTATCCGAATCGAATAGGAAAGGGTATCGATGTTTTCCATCAACCATGCCGTGCTGCATGTGCTCGATTTCGAGTCGTGCGTTACCGTCATTTCCCAAGAAGAGCTTGATCTTGACAACAAGAACGTGAGGTCCTACGTCGCGCGCATGTGCAAACATGCGCTCGGCGGCATGTCGAACCGCCGCGGGGAGTTTCTGCCCGACAGCCCCTTTGCCGGCGAGCTTGCGGCGTATCTTTGCGGCGACGTCGCATTCATGGATCTATCCGCACAGATCGCGGATTTCCTTTCCGCGGAATTCGGCCGCATGGAGACGCCCACGTCGTGCGACGTGCTCGTGGTCGATTTCGAGGACGAGCCGAGCTCTCAGGTTCGCGGAGGAGACGACGCTGGCGAAAGCGCGGAGAGCGCCGGCGTTTTCGCAAGTGATGAGCTCGAAGCTGACGATACCCAAGAAACCCCCGCGTCCGCATCGGCAGCAGCCGACGCCGCCGCCTACGCCGCGCGTTCCTGCAGGTACTTCGCCATCCTGCTGCTGGAAAGCAAGCCTGCCTTCATGCATGAAGTGGGCCGCGGCGACGCGGGAGGCACGGTGAACTCGATCGAGCGCCACCACGCCATCCTGCCGAACCCCTCGCAGAAGCTTTCCTCCTATG
>CAVHXL010000149.1:0-3887 GCA_963639885.1 bacterium
GTACGTACGCACGTCCTACGAAGAGGATTCGCCGGCCGCTTCCCTGTATCCGTTTAGCTTCGAGGTTGAGGACGTTGTGATGGCGCGGTTGGACCTGATTGCCTACCGTCAATTGGTGAAACAGTCTGAGTAGGACGCTGAACAGGCATAACGCACTAAATACTTACTTTGCATGACAAGGCGGAATTCGTCGATTAGTACGAATTCCGCCTTTTGCATGATAGGCCGCTGCACGTATTTCGTGCAGAATCCCTCTTGTCGATACAAGGCGTTGCGGACGAGGCGACGCGAAGGAGTGAGGCTGCCGCGCGATGGGCGCGGGCGGCTTTGAACAAGGAGGAACACATGAAATTTCTCGGCATGGGCGTACCTGAGCTTCTCATCATCCTGGTGGTCGTTCTTCTGATCTTCGGGCCGAAGAACCTTCCCAAGCTCGGCAGCGCCATCGGTAAGTCGGTGAAGGGTCTGCGCGATGGCATGGCCAGCGACGAGGGCAAGGTCGACATCGAAGATGACGATGAGGACGTTGTCGAAGAAGTCATTGAGGAGGCCGCTCCGAAGAAGAAGGTCAAGGTTGCCGCCAAGAAGACGGCCCCGGCTGCCGAAGAGTAAGGTTCCAAGCGCATATCGTTTCTGCCGGAAGGCGTCCTGCGAGGCGCCTTCTTTTGTGGGCATGTCGGCTTAGCGACCATGGGCGTAAAGCGGTGCTGGTAAACTGGAAGCCTATGACAGACGCAAAGGGGACAAAAATCACTGCAGCACGGGCGGGCGCCCTTGCGCCGACGTGGCGCGAGGTTTTGCGAACCCTTATCGGCTTCGCCTGCAACCAAGCGTTTTTGTTCTCGCTGTTCTATATGGGTTGGAATCGCTCCGCGACGCTCGGGCCGTGGGCCTTCGAGCGCATCGACGTGTTCTTCGCGCTCGTCTCGATGGCGTGCGTGCTCGCGATTCTGCGGCGTGTGACGCCCTTGGTGCGCGACGCCGTTCTCACACGCAACCTGCTGTGGTGCTATGCCTTTCTGATGGCGCTCGGCGCGTCGGTGACGTTGCCGCTGGATACGGGCGTCTTGGGTCTTGTGATCGAAGGACTTGTCGTCGGAGCGCCGTTTGGCTGCATGCTCGGTGCTTGGGGCCGGGCGTTCATGGCCATCCCGCATGCGCAGAGCGTGCGGGGCGTGCTGCTCTCGACCGCATTGGCAGCCGTGTTCTCGTTTTTGCTCTCGGCGTTTTCCGGCTTGGTGCCGCAGGTGCTCTATTTGGCGAACTTGCTGCCCTTTGCCGCGGCTTTTCTGCTCTCGCGCACGCAGCCGTTTTGCGACGGGGCGCAGCGCAAGGGCGCCGAAGGTGCAGGCAGCGGCACTTCTGCCGGTACCGCCTCTGGCGCGGCCCCGCTTTCCGAGCGTTTGATCGCCTCTAAGGAAGAGCGCGTCGAGTCGATGCGCCTTTCGCGCAAGGTCGTTTCCGGCGCCGTGCTGTTCGGCGTGTCCGGCGGGCTTATGGAAACCTACGCCTCCGACCCGGGCATGGTCGCCACGCCGACATTCCCGGCGACGCTGCTATTGCTCGCGCTGTTCTGCGTGGGGTCATTGCAGGTGATCGGCCTGGGCGGTCCTGCGCGCGAGGGCGACGAAAACGTCAGCGCGCTTTTGGTGTCGGTGTACCGCATGGCGATGCTCGTGATGCTTGCAGGTTATCTTTTCATCCCCGTTCTGGAACCCTTCGGGGTGCCGGGCGACGCAATCGTGCTCGCGGGCTACCTTGGCTTGAGCGCGGTGCTCATCTCGCTGTTCGTATTGATGGCGAAAATCGCCGGAGCCGACGGCGCGCTGTCGTTCTCGCGCGGGTTTGCGGCGCTGTATTTCGGGGAGGCGGCGGGTCTTGCGCTCGGCAACGTGCTGCAGCTTGCTTCGCCGGGAGGCGACATGCCCTTCGCCGTGGCGTCGTCTGCGGGCCTCGTCACGCTGTTCGTGTATCTCTTCCTGTTCACGGAGGCCGACTTCTTGGCGCTCTCGCGCATCGTTCGTCAGGCGGACCGTTTCGGGGACGCCTGCCGCGCCATTGCCGAGCGCTGCAAACTGTCGAAGCGTGAGACGGAGATTCTTCCCATGGCGCTGCGCGGGCGTACGGCCGAGCGCATAGCCGCGGAGCTGTTCATCGCGAAAAGCACCGTCGACACGCACCTGCGCCGCATCTATGCGAAGTGCGGGGTGCATACCCGGCAGGAACTCATCGACCTCGGGGAAGCCGAGGCGCAATCGCTTTTGGATCGTAAGGAGTAGTGCGTGGTTGATCTCTCTTTGGTTGCGGCGGCGCTTAAGGATGCGCTGCATCCCGGTGCGGTGCGGGCGGGAGCTCCTCTCAAGGATCTGACGACGTTTCGCATCGGCGGACCGGCCGCGGTGCTCGTCGAGCCTTCGAGCTTCGAGGAAGTGGCCGAGGCGGTGCGAATCTGCAACCAGCTTTCAGCGCCTTGGCGCCTGTTGGGTCTCGGCAGCGACCTGCTCGTTTCCGACGATGGCGTGGCCTGCGTGGTCATCCGCCTTGCCGAGAATCTTTCCGACGTGGCTGTCGAGGGATCCCGTGTGCGCGTTGCCGCCGGCGCGTCGAACGCCGCCGTCGCGCGCGCCGTGCAGCGGGCGGGCCTTGCGGGCTATGAGTTCGCGAGCGGCATCCCGGGCACCATCGGCGGCGCGGCGATCATGAACGCCGGCGCGTATGGCGGCGAGTTTCGCGACGTATGCGCACGTCTTTCGTGCCTGACGCCGGCAGGCGATGTCGTTGGCGTCACGGCCTGGGAAGCCTGCTGGGGCTACCGCCACTCGATGATGTCCGATCGCGGTCTTGTGGTGCTTGAGGCCGAGTTGCAACTGCGCCCTGACTTTCCGCAGGCCATTCAGGCGCGCATGGATGATTTGCAGGCGCGTCGCGAGGAGAAGCAGCCGCTCGAGATGCCGAGCGCGGGCAGCACGTTCAAGCGCCCGACGGGGTATTTCGCGGGCAAGCTCATTCAGGATGCCGGCTTGCGCGGCTTTCGCGTCGGGGGAGCGCAGGTTTCCGAGAAGCATACGGGCTTCGTCGTGAACGCGGGCGACGCGACTGCCGCCGACGTGCGCGCGCTCATCGGCGAGGTGCAGCGGCGCGTGTTCGACGCGTTCGGCGTGCGTCTTGAACCCGAGGTGCGCATGTGGGGTTTCTCGGATTCCGAATAACAAGACGTGCAAGGCGGCAACGAATGCGTGCCGCCTTGCGGTTTGAATAGGAAAGGGTGTCGATGTTTTCCATCAATCATGCCGTGCTGCATGTGCTCGATTTCGAGTCGTGCGTCACCGTCATTTCCCAGGAAGAGCTTGACCTGGACAACAAGAACGTGAAGTCCTACGTCGCGCGTATGTGCAAGCATGCGCTCGGCGGCATGTCGAACCGTCGCGGCGAGTTTTTGCCCGATAGCCCGTTCGCCGGCGAACTTGCGGCGTATTTGTGCGGCGACGTGGCCTTCATGGACCTGTCCGCGCAGATTGCCGACTTCCTTTCCACGGAATTCGCTCGCATGGAAAAGCCCACGTCATGCGACGTGCTCGTGGTCGATTTCGAGGATGAGCCGCCTGCGCAGGTGCACGCGGGCGATGAGGATGGCGAGGACGCGGAAGGCTCCGATGGCCTTCCCGGCGACTTGGCAGTCGAGAATTCCCAAACGACGCCTGCGGCTACCGCCGAGGATGCCGCCGCCTACGCCGCGCGTTCCCGCAGGTACTTCGCCATCCTGCTGCTGGAAAGCAAGCCCGCCTTCATGCACGAGGTGGGCCGCGGCGACGCGGGCGGCACGGTGAACTCCATCGAGCGCCACCACGCCATCCTGCCGAACCCCTCGCAGAAGCTTTCCTCCTATG
>CAVHXL010000150.1:0-3790 GCA_963639885.1 bacterium
TGCCGGTCGACAAGATCCCGTCGTTTTTGAGCTACGTGCTCGGCGTCGGCGAGGGGCACGGCGTGCGTATCCGCTCGTTCGGGCACGCCGGCGACGGCAACCTGCACATCTACTGCTGCGGGCAGGACATGAACCAGGACGAATTCCTGGAGCAGTCGGCCAAGGTGATGGAAGCGGCCTACGCGAAGTGCGCCGAGCTCGGCGGCCAGGTTTCCGGCGAACACGGCATCGGGCACGCGAAGAAGGGGTATCTGCGCGAGAACCTCGGCGACACCGCGGTCAACCTGATGGCCGGCATCAAGGCGGTTTTCGATCCGAAGAACATCCTGAACCCGGGCAAGGTTTGCCAGTAAGAGGAAAGGTTGGCGGCGCACCTCGCGCTCTCCATTAGAGCGCGAGGTGCGCCGCGAAAGCCTATTCCTTGCCGAACAACGACGCGGCGAATCCGCCGATTGAACCCACGATATCCCCGAAGCCACCCAGATTCGAGGTCACGGCCTCCACCTGCTCCGCGGCCGAGCCGGAAAGCGCGTCGCCGGCAACCGAGGCGATGGACCCCAGGTCGAAGCCGCCGCCCGAAAGCAGCGGGCTCACCGAGTCAGCAAGGCTGCCCAAATCGGCGCCGGCAAGGTCTATGTTGCCGATTTTCGGCAGCCTGAGTGATGGCGTCGAGAGGATTGTCGGAAAAGCCCTGCAGCAAATCGGAATTGCTGGAAACGACATCTGCAAGGGATTGGATAAGGTCGGTCGGGTTCGCCATGGCGGCCTCCTTGAAGCGAAATGGGGGACTTGGATATATCCGCTTATGGTATCCGCTACCACCTTCGCGCTGCGCGAGCAGGTTCCCGCGCCCATACTTTCGCTATCTTGTCGAAACCGCCTGGAAAAGACTCCGGGTGCATGGAATCGCCCTGAGCAACCCCCTACACTAAGGCTTTCAATGCGCAAAACGGGGCACACCGCCCTAAGGCGAGGGGGATGATCATGCGCAACCGACTATTCTCACATGCCGAAAAGAGCTCGAGCTCAACCAGGAAGCTCGCCGCATCCGTTGCCTCGCTGCTGCTTGCCGCATGCCTTGTGCTTGGCGGCTGCTCCACGCTGGATACGGACGCTAGATCCAGCCAATCGCCAAGCGGCAGCCAAGCGGCAGACGTCGCCGCCTCGCAAACCATAAGCGCCGCCCGTGCAACCATCGCCGACATCCCGCAATTCAGCGGGGCGCTGTGCATCGACATCAACGACGGGCAGCCCGGGTTCACTGAAGACGACATGGCCCGCGACACGTTCATGCAATTCAGCGAGCTGGACTTCGAAGGCCGCTGCGGAGAGGCCTTCGCGCGCATAGGGCCCGACACCGTGTCGAGCGAGGCGCGTGGCGATATCTCGAGCGTCCATCCGTCGGGTTGGGTGCAACGCAAGTACAGCTTCGTCGACGACGGCGTCCTGTACAACCGCTGCCACCTCATAGCGCACCAGCTATGCGGGGAAAACGCCAACGAGAAGAACCTGATCACAGGCACGCGAACGTTCAACGTGGTGGGCATGCTTTACTACGAGGAGCTGGTCGGCAACTACGTGCGCAGCACCGGCAACCACGTGCTGTACCGCGTCACGCCCCTGTTCGCCGCGAACGACCTGGTAGCGCGCGGCGTGCAGATGGAGGCCGAATCCATCGAGGACGGCGGATCCGCCATACGGTTCAACGTGTTTATCTACAACGTGGAGCCCGGTGTGGAAATCGACTACGTCACCGGCGAAAGCTGGGAATCGGATGCCACGCCGAGCGTGACAAGCAAGGGCGAAGCGACCAGAACCTCGGCGAAGACAAGCGCCGCCTCGCTCAGTTCGACAACCTCCAGTGAGGAATCCGCCCAACAAGACTACGTGCTGAACGTCAAGAACAAGAAGTTCCACAAGCCCGACTGCGCATCCGCCAGCGATATAGCCAGCGCGAACAGGCAAGATTTCACCGGCACGCGAGAAGAGCTCATCAGCAAAGGCTACTCCCCCTGCGGCCAATGCAAACCCTAGCGCCGGAATACGCAACGCAGTCGTGCTATGCTTGCAAACCGAACAGCGAAGCCACCAAACGCCAAGCAGACAGGATCCCTATGAAAACCATCGACGTCGTCGCCGCCATCATCGTCAAAGACCGCCAGATTCTTGCCACGCAGCGCGGCTATGGCGAATTCGAGGGCGGCTGGGAATTCCCAGGCGGCAAGGTTGAGGCCGGCGAAACCCCCGAGCAGGCCATCGTTCGGGAAATCCATGAGGAGCTGAACGCCTCCATCGCCGTCGACGACTTCCTGGTGCAGGTCGAATACGACTACCCCACCTTCCACCTGAGCATGAAATGCTACCTTTGCTCGCTTGGCGAAGCGGGGTTCGAACTGCTCGAGCACCATGCGGCGAAATGGCTCGACATGGCGCACATCGACACCGTCGAATGGCTGCCCGCCGACGTCGAAGTCGTCGAAGCCCTCAAAGCCCGATTCGGCAACTAGGCGCGCCAGCCGGCAGCTCACCAGCCCGCCAGCCGCCCGGCAGCCCGTTAGCTGCTACTCCTCGAAGCTGCTGCGGAAATAATCGTAGAGATCGGCACGAACCGGCTGGTCAAGCTCGTATTCGATCTCGACAGCGCTCGTGTCCGTCCCCTCCATGACGATCTGCTCGAACCAACCCGTCGGCCGCATGCGCCCCAGAAAGTAGAACTCGGTGCCGTCGTCCTTGTCGTGCGTGTTCTTGCGGACGAACAGATAGCAGCGCACCCCGTTTTCCTCCGCCTCGGCCAGCCGAACGATCTCGCGCGAGCGCAAACTCCTGTTGCTCTTCGATATCGCGATAATCCGCCGATCGGAAACGAAACGGTCCTCGTACTTCGTCGTGATGCTGATATCCGGATCCTTCTCGTAGTTGATGAACACCGGGAACGTGTTGGTCGCCTCGTCGTAGAAGTACCCGCCGACATTTTGGTAGTTTGGCTCCCGCTCCCAGCGAAGCAGCTTGGCCACGTCCTCGCGCGAATACTTCCCATACAGAACGAAATCGGTGTCCTCGTAGGGCTGCGCATACCTGCTGCGCGCCCTCATCAGCCCGAACTCGACCGCATCCGCCACGCAACGGCGGAACGCCTCGTCGGAAAGCGCCGCGGCGAAATCATCCGCAAGCACCATCCGGCCGTCCTCCACGCGCACCAGTTCCTGCCCTTGCGTCGAGAACTCGCCCGTCAACATCCGCGTCACCGAGCGCACGCACTGCTCCGCCGCAGCTCTGCCCATGCGAGCAGCCGCGTCCACACCCAATCCGGAAAGCCAGCTTTCGCGCGCGAGAGCGCCCACGCCGTCTTCAGCGGCGGCACCCGCGCCCACAGCCGATCCCGCCGCCGCGCCCGCCCGAGCAACCGGATTGGCCGCATCGGCAACATTCGCATCCGCAATCCCGTCGCGCAGCACCTGCTGCAACGCCAGCAAATCGGCGGCGCGCTTCCCGTTCGCAAGCTTCGTCGAGATGAACTTCAGAAACGCCAGCTTCTTGCTCCCGAAGGCAAACGGGCACTCCTTGTCGTAGCGCTGCAGAAAGGCGGCGTACGAGCCGTATTTCTTGATGATGATCAGCGGGTCGATCGCCTCGTTCTCGTCGAAATCGCACAGCCGGGGAATCCGCCCCAACAGCTGCTTAAGGTGCGCATACTCGCTCTTTATCAGCTTCGCATCGCTGAAGCGCCCCTCTTCAAGCGCCTTGAATATGCGCTGCTCGGACACCTTGTCGAACGTGATGGTCGAACATC
>CAVHXL010000151.1:0-3787 GCA_963639885.1 bacterium
TTTCGGTATAGTTCGTATTCGCGCTTCGCAAGAAGCCGTGTGCCAACGTGGCTCAGCTGGTAGAGCAGCGCTCTCGTAAAGCGCAGGTCACCGGTTCGAATCCGGTCGTTGGCTCCACGAAACTTAGCAAGCCCCTCGCAAATGCGGGGGGCTTGTTTTTTGCGAGCCCGATGAGGGCGGCTGGCGGCTTGGAGGAAACGTATCTTGCGGCGAATCCGTCGTCGATGGGTTCCAGCGAAGTGACCGCTACGACCTGCAAGATCCTTGCCGATGGCAAGGGGAAGCTGACGAAGACGACGCTGGGACTCGAAGGCGAGGAACGTTTCCGCCTGGGCAAAAACGGCATGTACCACCTGATGGAGAACTATGAGGTGGGAGCGTATTTCGAAGGGGTGCGCGATATCTGCATTGTGGGCTTCGATGATCAATCGGTTGTGGGGACGGGCGAGCTCGGACCGGGTTTCGGGCAGCCGCAAGGTAGCTAGCACCGGGTTTCGGGCGGCGGCAAGGTGGCTTGAGCTGGGTTTCGGGCAGGCGGCAAAAGGTGGCTAACGCCGGGTTGCCGTTGCCCGCTCGCCGCTCCCCTTCGGTGCCCGTCGGCGGATTTTCGTCCCACCTGCATGCTGCGGCCATTCGTCCCGCTCCTTCGCGGCCGCTCCGTTCGCTCGCGGTATACTGGCACGGAATGCACGTGGGCCGCTTGGGATTGAATCCCGAGCAGTCCCCATCCGGAAGAAAGGCGGCCTCCATGGAGGATTTCGAGTTCGTGTCCCCAACCCATTTCGTGTTCGGTAAAAGCGCCGAGGAAAAGGTGGGTCCGATGCTCGCGGAGCGCGGTGCCACGAGGGTGCTCGTTCATTTCGGCGGGCAGTCGGCGCTCAAAAGCGGGTTGATAGACCGCGTGTGCGCTTCGCTGGAGTCGGCCGGCATCGCATACGAGAAGCTCGGCGGCGTTCGCCCGAATCCCGAGATCAAGCTTGTTCGCGAGGGTGTGGCCCTGTGCAAGGAAAAGGGCGTTGACTGGGTGCTGGCCGTCGGCGGCGGCTCGGTCATCGATTCGGCGAAGGCCATCGCCAACGGCGCATGCATCGACGAGGACGTGTGGGAGTTGTTCGCCACGAAGCGCCCGAACAAGAACGTGCTGCCCATCGCCGTGGTGCTGACCATCCCCGCGGCCGGCAGCGAGGCATCGAAGAACACCGTGGTCAGCAACGACGAGCTGGGCATGAAGACCGGCTACGCGAACAACTTCCATCGCCCGAAGTTGGCGTTCATGAACCCCGAGCTCACCTTCACGCTGCCGCCGTTCCAGACGGCCGCCGGCCTGACCGACATGTTCTGTCACCTGCTGGAGCGCTTCTTCGACGACGTCGGGTCGGTGCCGGTGACGGACAATCTGAACCTGTCGCTCATGAAGACGGTGCGCGCCGAGGCCCCGCGCGTGCTGGCTGAGCCCGAGAATTACGACGCGCGCGCGAACGTCATGTGGGCGGGCATGCTGTGCCACCAGGGTCTGGCCGGCTGCGGGCGTCACGAGGACTGGGCGACGCACGGTCTGGAGCATGAGCTTTCCGCCTACGACACGTCCATCACGCACGGTGCGGGTCTGGCCTGCATGTTCCCAGCATGGATGGAATACGTCTACGCCGAGAACCCGGCACGCTTCGCGCAGTACGGCTACGAGGTGTTCGGCCTGACGCCGACGGGCGACATCGAGTCCGACGCGCTGTCCGCCATCGACGAGACGCGCATGTTCTTTGCTTCGCTGGGGATGCCCACTTCACTTGCGGAGTTGGGCATCGATGAGGAGAACATTGAGGGGGCTATCGAGCAGATGATCCCGACGTTGCGCCGGAACAAGGGCGAGGTGTTCGGCAGCTTCAAGAAGCTGACCATGGAAGACGCTGCGGAAATCTACCGCCTGGCGCTGTAGGCGGCAAGGCAGCCGAAGCTAGAACTATCTAGATAGAACTGTTTAGAGCGATTTAGAAGACGTGCGACACGATGCGGGCGCGAATGCGCCCGCATTTTATTGCATGAAGCAGCTGACGATGATCACTATTGCAGTGGTGAGCAGGCCCGATACGGCAATGGATACGCCGGACATGGCGCCTTCCAGCTCACCCATCTCGAGCGCCTTCGTCGTGCCGACCGCGTGGCTGCACGTCCCGATGGCCACGCCCTTTGCAATGCGGTTGTTCACGCGGAAGATCTTGGTCATCAGCGGAGCGAAGATGGCGCCGAGAATGCCGGTGATGATGACGGCGGCCACGGTGATGGACGTGATGCCGCCGAGTTCTTGCGACACTGCGATGGCGATGGGCGTCGTCACTGATTTCGGGATGAACGAGACCGCCATGTCGTCGCCTAGCCCCAAAAGTTTGCACAGCGAATAAGCGCTGATCATCGACACGACGGAGCCCACCAGGCAGCCGCAGAAGATGGGTACGAAGTGCTGCTTGAGAATTTGGCGCTGGCGGTACACCGAATAGGCGAGCGCCACCGTGGCGGGCCCGAGCAGGAACGAAATCGCCTGCACGCTCGACTCGTACGATTCGAGCGGAATCTGAAAGACGCATAAAAGCACGATAATGAAGATGACCGTGACCAAAAGCGGGTTGAGCAGCGGTGAGCGCACCTTCTTATACAGCGCTACGGCAAGTTTGAACACGATGAACGAGACGACGGTGCCGACGATGAGCGTCGCTATGAGGTGCAGCATCTCTAAGCCTCCTTGCCGGCGACGCTCTTCGGGGTCGGTATCGCTGGCGCCGTCGAGGTCGCTTGCGAAGCCGCTGCCGGCTGGGCTGCCGTCGCGCCTTGCGTGGTCGGCATCGCCTGCGCGCCCGCAGCTCCCGCTTCTGCGACTGCCTCGGCCACGGGCGCCAACGCGGTGTCCTTGCCCATTTTCGCCATCACCCACGACACGAACAGCACCGTGTACGAGGTGGCCAGAAACACGATCACCGTGGTGGTGATGCAGACGAACGCGAACTTCGCCGCCGAGCTTTCCAGCAGGGAAAAGCAGCCCATGATGGCCACGCCGGCGGGGATGAAGAAGATCGACATGTTGTCGATGAGGTAGTCGCACGCCTCGCTGATGTATTTCGTCTTCAGCACATGCGTGCCGAGCAGTACGAGTAGCAGCACCATGCCCAGGATATTGCCCGGCAGCGATATGGGAAGCACCGAAGCGATGGCGCAACCGGCGGCATACACGCCCATGATCAGGCATAACTGCCCAAGAAGCAACAACCCGTGCTTCATGGAGCGCTGCAGGCGCTCAAGTGGGGTGACGGCGCCATGGAACATCTCGGCGTGGATTTCCCTCAGATCGTTGCGCGTCGAGGCGACGAAATCCTTCATGCGCGTCCAGATGGAGCGCGCAGAGCGTTTGGCGCCGCGTGCGGCGCCGGTATTCGGTTTCATGGCGAGTGATACATCCCCTTGCTTGATGGTGTGCAGAGCCGTTTGATACGGGGATTCATACTATTCCGCTTGGGGAATGCCCTCGCCGCTTCCGCCGGAATTTCACGCGACGTGCACACGCCCTGCGACGCTTCGCCATATTGCGGCGCTGCGCCCGCGTCCGTGCCCAGCCGCGCTTGGCCGTGCCCGGCCGCCTGCACCCAGATACGCCTGCGCCGTGCCCGCACTCCCTAATCGTCCACGCCGACGATGGCGTTCATGATGCTCGAGACGATGCTGATGACGATGGACGCCACGAACGCACTGCCGAAGCTCGAGATGATGAAACCGACGCCGAACAGGCCGTTCGCAAGCCAGG
>CAVHXL010000152.1:0-3720 GCA_963639885.1 bacterium
TTGCCGTTCATCTATTTACCGCCTTTCAGATACTCCGCAGCACGCCAGCGCCAATATTTTTTGCGGAAGTTATTGTACTGCTTCATCAAATCGTCATTGTTCCTAAAGCTGTTACCGCTCTCAACAAGCCCATGAAGTGTCCGATGGTATTCGCTGTGAGTAACTTCTCTCACCTCGGCCATTGGGCCGCTTTCCTTTTGAAGAACGTGATGAAGCTGAACAGGATTGCCGTCGTTACCGATAGGAGCCTTTCCCGCCTGCATAAGCTGAAGATTGGTTTTCCCGGTTTCAGGGTCACGATATTTGAAATCGATATCATTGCGTTGGTAAACCCTGCGGCTAACATCCCTCACTACACCGTTAACCTTTACGGACCCTTCGAACCGCACGCGAGTAAATATTCTACTAGCGCTATCGTTCGACGTTCCAGCCGTATTGCCGAACCCACCGTGAACCCCGGAGCCCATTACTTGTCTCCATGGACACGGGCAAAGTCGCTATCGAACTGAACGATTTTTATGCCCTTTTCGCGATATGCTCCGAATACATTCTCGGGCGCCGAGCCGTACACGACGATAACCGAAGGCTGAAGTTTCCCAATCACCACCTCGAGTCCTTCGACGAAGCAGCGCCTATCGTCAGAGCGCTTGAGGGTGCCGTGGGTACCGACAGCAATCGTGCAACCATGGGGCACGCCGTCGCAGCTGAATCCGTAAGTACGGTCGTCGCCATATCGAATATTGACGATGACCTTCACGCCGTTTTTCTGAAGCCAGGACCCTATGGCGCGGCTCCGGTAGATATTCCACAGCTGCATCGCATAGGGCATGTCGCGGTACACGCTGAAGTCTGGCAGGATCACGCCGTTGAAGCGCCTGAGGATGCTGAGGTAACGCTTGGGGTTACGCCAGATCCGCTCGAATAGGTAATCATCCTCAAAGAAGTGCACCCATTGGTTGTAATCGCTGCTTCTGATTGCCTTGGAGAAGGAGACCAGCTGATTTGGAACACTATTTTCTGGTTGAATTACGGGAAACTCGAAGAACCCCTCGTAGTCGGCAGAAGATACCAGGAAGGCATTCCATACGTCTCTGCATCCCGCTCGTTCACAATTGCGCTTAGTCATCGTAGGCCTCCTTCCTGTAATCTTGCGTCAGAAAGCGAGGCTCACATGCCGGCGAAAGCTTGCGGTCGATGTTTGAGCAAAAGCCACCAGGCGCTATCGTCCGCAGTTTTCGCTCGCTGTTTGTTATGCCGGCGGTCAAATTGCTGGCATCTGATTGGGCAGAAAGCATGGCTTTCTCCTCTCTATTCGGTTAATTGAAAGAGGGCTTGCGCAAGCCATACGAACATCATTCAATAGGTGGAAATCTCACCCGAGGCGTTTTGATCAGGCTTGATCAGTTTTGATCAGTTTGGAGAGAGCTTTGGATTTCAGAACATTTGCTAAGCCGCTCGTAGAGCTTGTTTATTCGGACCTGAATAAAGGGAACGCAGTTCTCCAGCTCTTTCTCGACATAACCACCTATGACAACTTCAGCGACAATCCGTTGCGCGACATGGAAGAGTCGACTTACAGGGGTTACCTCCAAGAAGGTAGGGGAATCTCCCGAGTTGCCGGCCTGGCCTTGAAGAATCTCGACACCGATAAGTTCGCAGCCAAAATCAACGGTTTGCCGACCGACGTCATAAATATGCTTATCGATGAGTACGGCGATGAGATACCGGACATGGATTCGCTAAACATCGGGGAGCAACTTGCCAAGAAATTCGCGGACATTCTCAGGTCAGCTAAAGACAAGCCTCGGAATGGAGGTGAAGCCAGACTGCCCCTGAAATCCAAGACTGCGGGAACAAAGGAAGCTGAGCTGTTTCTTGAAACAGGCGGAACATGCCCTCTTTGTGGTAGTCCCATCAGCTCGGAAGGCTCCTCAAAGCGATACAGAGTTGTTGGGATAACTCCGGCGACAGCGAAGAAGGACTATCGCGAGAAGCGTAAATACGAGGAAGCCGTTCCCCAAATGCCGGTACTTGGATCGGCCGGTGATAGAATCGCGCTTTGTCTGGACTGTGCATGTCGCTACGAAAACGAGCAGGATCCGCATGTGTTCGCAACCCTCTTGGCTAAAAAGCGGGAGCTGAGGGCACGCAACGATCTAATTGCCGAAATATCTTCGGTTGACATTGAGAAAACCCTCCCAATGCTCCTGACACGGCTCGGGCAGGTTCGCGATTATGACGAGTTTGGGAAGCTTCCCATGAAGGCCTTGAGGGTCAGGGAGAAGATCGATGCTTCAGAGCTGTTGCTGATTCTTAAAATCGAGACTTACAACGTCAACTTTTATAATTTCATCAGGTGCCAGGGGCAGATTCTCGAGCAACAAGGCGACTTGGATTTCACGTTGCTCGCATCCCAAGTGAGACACTGCTATCTGAAACTGAGGAAATCCGGGATCTCGCAGGAGCAGGTTTTTAGCTGGATTTGCTCATGGATCGCTTTAAAGACGGGCAGCGATAGAACCGTCGAATGCGAGGCACTGGCGGCGTTCTTCGTTCAGAACTGCGAGGTGTTCGATGAAATTGCCAAATAAAATCACTCCGTATGACGAGAGTCTTATGCCTTTGCTGCCCAAGATTCTGGAACAGCTTGTTGATGGCGAGAAGAGCCCGTCGGCCCTTTACACCCAATTCAAAGGAATCGGTATAAGCGAGTTTATCGAGGCGATGGACTGCTTGTACGCTCTGGGCAAGATAGACTTCGCGGACGGCGAGGGGGGCATACGTTATGTTGACTGAGATCTCTTGCGATAAGTTCAATGACGAAGGAATACCAAGGGGGCCTATCAAATTCGGCCCTTCCCTCAACATCGTGCTCGGGGCGTCTGACGGGTCGAACTCCATAGGCAAGAGCACTTTCTTGTTGATCGTTGACTTCGCCTTTGGGGGAAGTGCTTACGCTAAGAGCGAAACGACGCTGGCAAACGTCGGACCTCACAGGATTAATTTTTCGTTCAGTTTTGACGAGGTGAGCTATTACTTCTCGAGATCGCCTATGGATAGAAATGCCGTTTGGATCTGCGATGAAGGTTACAAAAGGATCGATGACCTCGAACTTAAAGAGTTCAACGAATGGCTTGTCGATCGGTACGGGATGCAAGACTGTGGCGGAACCTTTCGAGGGCTGACGAGCAATTTCATGCGCATCTATGGAAAAGAGAACTACGACGTCTCGAGGCCACTTGCCGCAAACAGCCATGAAAAGCAAAGTGATGGAATAACAAGACTTCTCAGGTTATTTGGCGAGTACGGGAGCATCGATGAGGTTCAAAAGAAACTCGATGATGCGGAAAGGGCTAAGAAAACCTACCTAGACTCACTCAAAAGGAGATTCATTGCTTCTGCGGGCAGCAAGCGTGAGGTAGAGCGGAACTTGAGAAAGATAACCGAGCTGCAATCGCAAATCGTGGAGATCGAGTCCATGGAACATGACAATTTGAGCGATCTCGATCCGATCGTTGCAGAGCAGGTCGTCTCTTTGAAATCAGAGTTGTCCTGTTTAAGGAGAAGGCGAACAATGCTAGTCTCCCGGAACAGGATGATCGATGCGGACGCCGATCTTGGCCGCTTCAGGAAGACCAAGAGCTTCGAGAAGCTCTTGAGGTTCTTTCGAACTTGGGCGCGCAGTTCCAATATGTTAACTGGGATTATTGTTTGCTAGTA
>CAVHXL010000153.1:0-3661 GCA_963639885.1 bacterium
TTTGTTTACCAGTTAATCCAAAATCAGGATTACGAAAGCCGAACGCAATTCGGGCATTATCGAAAAGGGCCCGTTAGGGCGCGGCGCTCTTTTGGGGGCGGGCCGGTTTAGCCCGTCGCCCTTACTTTTCGCCTTCTCCTTCGCTGTCGTCTTTCCGCTCCTGCTCTTCGCGGGCTCGCTTTTGGCGGATTTGCTCTACTGCCGCTCTGAGGGCGGCTTCGTCTTCGGCTCGAGCCACTTCTTGCGCCTGCTTCGCCACCTTCGATATCTCGACGGCAAGTATAATAACCAGCGGCACGATGAGGAGCAGGAAGAACAGCAGTTGGTTCGATAGCAGCGACGCCAGCATGCCGACCCACCTTGACTTGCATACCCCTTTTCATTGATGGACGAGCCGCGGTGGAAGGTAATTAGTTTCCAATGTGTTAAACCTTGCCGTTTATAGAATATCCGGATGCCGTCAACCTGGAGATTGACAAAGATTCGTTGACGTTTCCCTTACAATTGTGACTTACATGTGCTCAGGCGCATGTAGCAAGCGTTCCAGATAAGCAAGAGAGGTTTTCATGTCCGATTTGAAGGATCTTGGCAAGGAGGCGGCTTCCGACGTCGAGCAGACCGTCGAAGAGGTTTCCGAGGAAAATGCCACTAAACCCTGGTTCAAGCGCCTTTCGCTGACCACGTGGATCTTCATCGCGTTGGCACTCGGCGTGGTGGTGGGCCTGTGCCTGCAGGGCAATCCCGACATCGCCACCGAGTACATCAAGCCGCTCGGCACCATCTTCTTGAACCTCATCAAGATGATCGTCGTGCCGCTGGTCATCTTCTCGATGATAGCGGGCGTCATCTCCCTGTCCGACATCAAGCGTGTCGGTGCCATCGGCGGCAAGACCATCGTGTATTACCTGGTCACCACGGCCTGCGCCATCATCATCGGCCTGGTGGTGGCCAACGTGGGCAACGTGGGCGGCGGCTACTCGCTCACCACCGATGAGCTGAGCTACACGGCCAAGGAGGCCCCGTCGTTCATCGAGACCATCGTCAACATCTTCCCCGATAATTTCGTGCAGCCCATGTCGGACGCCAGCATGCTGCAGATCATCGTCATCGCGCTGTTCTTCGGTTTCGGCATCCTGGCCGCCGGCAAGAAGGCCCAGCCTGTCGCAGACTTCGTCAACGGCATGTCGGAGGTGTGCATCAAGATCATGCACATGATCATCTCCATCGCACCGTTCGGTGTCTTCGGATTGATCACGCCCGTGGTCGCCTCCAATGGCCCCGACATCTTGCTGCCGCTTCTGAAGCTCATCATCATCGCGTACATCGCCATGATTCTGCATATGATCATCGTGTATTCCGGCTTGGTGCGCGTGATCGCGAAGATGCGCCCCATCCAGTTCTTCAAGGGCCAGATGCAGGCCATGGTCTTCGCCTTCGCCTCCGCCTCCTCGGTGGGCACGCTGCCGGTGAACATGGAATGCTCTAAGAAGCTGGGCGTCTCGCAGGAGGTTTCGAGCTTCGTGCTTCCGCTCGGCGCCACCATCAACATGGACGGCACGGCAATCTACCAGGGCGTTTGCGCCATCTTCATCGCGCAGGTGTTCGGCATCGAGCTTGATCTGAGTCAGCAGATGGTCATCGTGATGACCGCCGTGCTATCGTCGATCGGTACCGCCGGCGTTCCCGGTTCCGGCATGATCATGCTCGCCATGGTGCTGCAGTCGGTCGGCCTGCCCGTCGAGGGCATCGCGCTCGTGGCCGGCGTCGACCGCGTGCTCGACATGATGCGCACCACCGTCAACATCACCGGCGACCAGTCCGCCGCCGTGTGCGTCAACGCCATGGAGCAGCGCAAGCTCCTCAAGCGCGCCGCGAAGGAGTCCAAGCCCTCCCGCGCATAGGGGCAAGGCGCCCTTTGAGGCTTGCGTCGCGCCTGCGGCGCTTTCAATTTGGGTTGAACTCGCGTTTAGCGAGATCTTGCAGTCCAGGTGACATTCCTGGCGTGTTTTTCGCAGGGGCGTTCGCAAGAGCGCCCCTTGTTAATAAGGCGCTTAGCGCGGCACTTTTATTCTTCTGCGATCGGCCTGCGCATTCGGTCGGGAAACGCCCGGAAACGCCCACCGACGTGCCGCTCTCGTTCGACGATGGAATTGTCGGGGAGCCGGCCGATGTCGAGTATACTTAGCCTTTCTGGAAACGAAATCGCACTGCGCGGGGGCGCCGCCCTTGGCGTGGCGTTCGGGGGAAGGTGTTCATGAACAGCCGAAAACGGCGGGAAGACACGGTGGTTCCTAAGACCGGGCAAGCCGGCGGGGCGCACGCGCGCAAATCTTCCGGCGGGCCATGGCGCGTGGTGTTTATCGTCTCCATCCTCGTGTTCGTCTGCGCGCTCGCGGCGCTCGGCGCCATCGTGTTCTCGTATTGGCAAGGCCAGCAGACGAACAAGGAAATCGCCGAGATCGGCATTGTCGAACCCGCGCCCGAAACCTTGGCCGCCGAGGGCCTTTCCTCCTTCAAGGTCGACTGGGACGCCCTGCGCGCCGTCAATCCCGACGTCGTCGGCTGGATTTACGTCCCCGGCACCAACATCAATTACCCCATCGTGCACACCACCGACGACGAATACTACTTGAAGCACGACTTCAAGGGTTCCGTTGGATGGATCGCTACGTTCGGCGCCATCTTCCTTTCCGCCGATAACCAGTCCAACTTCTCCGATGCGAACAACATCATCTACGGACACCACCTCAACGACGGCTCGATGTTCTCCGCCTTCGCCAGCTTCGGCGACGCCGACACGTTCAACGCCAGCCGCACCATCTATATCCTTTCGCCCACGACGAACTACGCGCTGACCACGTTCAGCATTGTTCATTGCGCAGCCGACGACCCCATCGCGCAGATCGCCTTCACCGACGAGGCCGAGCGCGTGTCCTACCTGCAGGACAAGATCGACCGTTCCGTCGTCGTGGCATCGGGCATCCCGGCGGCGAAGGACATTCCGCGCACGTTCGCCTTTTCCACGTGCGACAATTTGGCTAGCGATGGCCGCTGGGTGCTGTTCGCCTACGTTAGCGAAGCGTCGACCAGCGACGATATAACGCAAAGCATTGCAAACCCCGAGGACGCGGCAGCCGTCGACGAAGCTGCCAAGGAGAGCGTTTCATGAGCACTTCGATTCTGCCGGGAGAGAGGCCCGACCGTCTTGAAGAGGAATGCGCCGTGTTCGGCGTGTTCGCCCCGGGCGAGGACGTCGCCCGCATGACCTGCTTCGGCCTGCAGGCACTGCAGCATCGCGGCCAGGAAAGCGCGGGCATCGCCGTGGGGGACGGCGAAACCATCATGGTGTCGAAGGACCTCGGTCTGGTCACCCAGGTGTTTGACGAGGCGAGCCTCGCCGCGCTCGAGGGCTTCGTGGCCGTCGGGCACGTGCGCTATTCCACCTCCGGCGCCGCGGCGTCGTGGGAAGCCGCCCAGCCGCACATCTCCGCCATTGACGAGACGCTCATCGCGCTCGCGCACAACGGCACGCTCGTGAACACGAACGCCCTGCGCGCGCGCCTCATCGACGAGGGAATCCAGCTGCGTGCCGGCACCGACTCCGAAGTGGCGGCGAAGGCCATCGGCAACGTCACGCAGCAGACGCACCACCTGCGCGAGG
>CAVHXL010000154.1:0-3624 GCA_963639885.1 bacterium
GGCCGATGCCGCGCACGAACAGGTCGGTCTGCTCGAACAGCGGCGTCTCGATGGGTTGATAGCCGTAACGCGAGAAGATGTCGAAAGCGGTATCGCGGAAATGCGCCCAGAACTTCGCCTCTTCAGGCAAAAAGTCACGTGTTCCTTCCGGTGAATTGATGGCCATGGTGGGTCCTTTACTTGGTGATTCGTCAAACCATTTCGTCAAACCATTGCATTTTAACGCAGAGATGTCCGTATGCATCGAGGCGGGAAAAGCCCCATGCAATAAGCGGCAACGAGCGGGAATGACGAGGCGTCGCGCAACCGCCGCGAAAAGCCAGGGCTATCCCCCGAAGCTATCGAGCACATCCATCATGGCGTCGTCGGGCCGATAGCGCACGCGCACCGCCAAAGCACTGCGGGCGATATGGGGAAGCCCCGCGTCAGCCGCATGGGCGGCCGCCGCATCAAGCGCATCGATGATAGCCGAATCCGGAACGCACGGCACTCCGGCTTCCCGAAGGAGCCCATCGAGCTCCTCCATGCTCGGCACGCGCAAGCGGGTTTCGGCGATAAGCTCTTGAAGCTCCGCCGTCGCTTGCATCGCGACGGTCGACGACACCGACACGGACTTCAGGTAGCAAGCCATGCCGGCCTTCGCATCGCCGGCTTTCCAGAGCACATAGCCGAGTTGGTAATACAGAAGCGATATGTCCGCAGGCTGCAAGGCGACCTTCATCCCCTTCATCAGCACCGATCGCGCATGCTCCATATCCCCCGTCAGCATATAGGCACGACCGAGCGTGCGATAGGAAAGAGCCGAGGCCGGGGCGAGCGCAACCATGTCGCGGCCGTAGCGCAGCGCCTCCTCGGAAGAGGAGAACGACCGCTCAAGCAAACGAACAAGCTCCATGTGGCACAGGAAGAACGAGTCCGGGGCAGGAATCACGCGTTTTCCGGCGTCCGCCGCAGCCCGATCGACGGCGTCAAGCCGGCCGGTCATGCTCAGGTTGTACAGCACGCGCGAGGCATAGCTGTCGAAGTAACGGTAGACCACCTCGGCGCCATCGGCTATCCCATCGAACAGCCTCGTTTCCGAAACGGCTTCGGATAGAAGGGAGATAGCCTGTTCCGCCTGGTCAACCTTGCTGCCGCTCATCATGCGAACCCGCCCGAGCGCCACCAGGCACCTGTCTTCCCCCAGAAAACGCCCGACGACGGCGTTCTGGTCGGAAGCCTCGAAAACGCCCTCGGCAAGCGACGACATCAGCCGCGCGCATGCCGTCACGGCCCGCTCGTCATGCGCCGCGACGGCTTCATCGGAAAAGAAGCGGACCACCTTGACGGCCTCCGAAGCGCTCCCGACGACGAGAAGCTTCTCCGCTATGTCCTCGGCCATGCTGCGGTACACGGTGTCGTATTCGATATCAAGGTCGCGCACGTCGTGAGCGCCTAACGCCAAAGCAGCGTCGGGGGAAAGCTTGCGAGCGCCCGCAGGAGATCTCCACGCCTCGAAAACCGGACGCAATGTCGCGTCGTTCGGCAAATCGGGGGCGGCGACGTTGAAGCGCGCGCCGGCGGCAAGGTACGCCGCATCGGGATTGCCGGATCGATAAGCGGCGAAATGCGCGAGCGACTCCCACAGCTCGCGCGTGAAATCAACATCATAAAGCGCCGTAGCCTCGCAACTTGAAGCGGAACCAGCGCTCTTGCCGAAAGCCTTCGCCTCGCCATGCGCGCAATCCGAACCGTTCGCGCAAGCGGGCCGTTCGGCCTCAGCCTGCACCGTAAGCGGAGCTCCCGTCACCTGACCATGCGCGAAGCGATCATCAGCAGGCTCATCGGCGAGAGAGATGGCGACCACGCGCACGCGTTCGACCACGTCATGGAGCGAAAACGTATGGGAGGCGACCAGAAGCCCGATGCTCATGGCGTATCTGAGCGCCTGGGCCCGCGGGGTCGCCAAACCCAGGAATCCGTGAGACTCCTGAAGCATTCCCGAATCCTGGGCGGCGTGGGCATCTGAGCCAGCATCCATCATGCGAGAGGAGCCCGGGGCGCTTTGGCCGCAGGCGGCATTTTCCCCCAAGGGCATGAGGTTCGAGCCTGGCGTCGTGAGGAAGAACGTGGCACTGCCCTGCGCGGCGTCATAGCGAAACTCAACAGCCACGCGCACCGGCAAACGAAGCTGCTCGACCATGCATGCGATACGGCAGCGGATATCCCAATCCCCGCCGCCAGCACCCACGGGAGCGCCTTTGGGCATCTCCCCCGTGCACTCCTGCGTGGCAGCAAGTTCGAAGAGCAGCTCGTCGGCCTCCCGGCACTGATCCATGGTTGCCGACGACGCTTCATCGCCCAATGCGCTCGCGATGAATTGCAGTCGGTTCATCGCAGCCTCTATCCCCCACAGCTCGCTTTGGGAGACATCGGCGCCATCTTCCGCTTTCGTCAGATACCGAACATGCGCATACGCGGTGGATTTTACCATGCGAAGCGCGGAATCGGAAACGCCTCGAGCCCGGATGGCCATCAACCCGGCGCGCTCGAGGTTCTCGACGAAAAGGCTCACGATGGCGGGTGCGGCGAGCCTGGGGTCCGTTTGCGCGTCGCGCACCCCATCCACCAAATCGTAAAGCCCCGCCAACGGCGCGTCCGAGCGCACGGCGGAAAGCAGCCTGCCCACCCCGTGCGTGGGCACAGCCGGGGCCCCAAGCGATGGACGATGGAAGAAAGCCAGGAAGCAGCGGGCCATAACGCGCGCGTACGACAAGCCGCAAGCATGGTCGGCGAAGTCATACCAGCTTCGCGACAGGGAGTAGACATGATTGTCGACCCGGTATTCGGCTACAGCGCGCGCAGGGGCGCCAGGCGCATCGCGCACGTACACGTACCCACCGCTCGACTCGCCGCCGCCCTCTTCAGGAAAATGCGCTATCTCGATCTCGGGCGCGCGGGCGGGCGGGGCCTCGAAGGGGGCGTTGCAGGAAAAGGCGCGGCCGAACAGGTCGATATACGCGATGACGTAAAATCCGTCAGCAGCATCATTGCTGATCAAGCGAACAACATACGTGCCGCCACCCGCAGGGCGCGGCGAGAGCAAACGCCCCGAGACGATACCGAAAACCCCTTCAACCGGAAGATCGCCTGGCAGGTCGGGAACGGCATCGGGAAGCGGCGAGAACGTCGCACCGAGCAGACGCTCTCGTGCTTCGATTTGCCAAACGCCGACCTTTTCCTCAACTTGCCGCACGTAAACCCTCCGATATATGCACCGACTATGCTCGATAGCTTAGCAAAACGTGCCCCGCAAAACCGATCGATGCGCAAAACGACCGCAGGCGGCAAAAGGCAAGCGCAAGCCAGGATGCAGCTAGACGACCGCCCTCCCCCGGCATCAGGCGACGTCCTCTGCCGCATAGATTCGAACCCATGCGTTTTATCGGGGAGCCCGCCGCAACACGAAAAGAAGCCGCCGGCCTCTGCGGCCGGCGGCTTCCATGAAACGCTGTTCGCTGAGGGGCGCTCAGCCCCGCTACTGCGCTGCGCGCTGGGAATTCTCGAAGGTGAAGCGGCCCATCTTGATACCGCCCAGGATGTGGATATGGAAATGCTTGACCGTCGTGGCCGAGTCGGGGCCGG
>CAVHXL010000155.1:0-2560 GCA_963639885.1 bacterium
GGCATGTACGCGGTGGTCACGTGGAAATCCGTCGTCATCTTCTCAAACGGCGCCGCTTCGCCACGCACCTCGGTGAACAGGTTCGAGACCGTGTCGTTGTCGAGGAAGACGGCCTCGTAGATGGTCGTCACGGCCTGCTCGGTCTCGGCGGCCTGCTCCGACTTGTTTTCCGCGGAATCGGCGGCGTTGCCATCGCTGCTCGACGCCCCGCTGCAGCCGGACAGCCCCGCCGTCAGCAAAAACGCCGCAAGCAGCGCAGCCGCCGCAGCCTTCGCAAGCCTGTTCGCTTCCCATCGCTTAGCGCATTCCATTGCCTCGCTCCCTTCGTCACGCCCGCGCCGCGAACGCATTCCGATACCGTTGTTCGACTCTATAGTATGGCAGCATCGCTGACTCCGTTAGGCCAGAATCGGAATGCACCTCGACATCTCCGGCACGTAAGCCGCCCGCGCTACGACGAAGCCCATAGTGCTCGCTCTCTCATTCAGTTCCCTTCGAACCACGAAAACAAGCATTGCAGCCCATTGAAAACGTATTCATAGGTGTACGGATAATCATGCCAGTTACCTTCAACGGTGTAGTACATCAAATTACCGTCCGCAAATCCGGTTTGGGTGTAGTCGAAGGCGCTTGTCAGCGTTTTCATACATTCCACCTGCGCAGTCAATCCCTGGTAGGCGACGTCCCGCGTACCGGTCGCCGAGAACACGTAGTAATCACGTTTCCCATAGCCGGAGGCCAGCGCGGTTTCGGCAATCAAGGTGGCGTCCTCCACGTCGGTGGAGCCGTCGCCGCCCAAGGTCAGGCCGCCGCTCATGGGCATGAAATACTCGAACCGGTCCATTCCCTCCAAAAAGACGCGCCACGTTGTCGTGCCGCCGGCAGAAAAGCCGCCGAAAGCCCTATGGGAGCGGGACGCCTCAAAGCCCGCATCGGAGACATTCTCGGCGTACGTGCGATAATGGCTTTCCACCGCGGGCATCAAATCGTTTTTCAGCTCTTCGGAATAGAAGATCGGCGTTGTGTCGTGATACCACTGGTTGCCGGAGGGCAGGTACGGCATGACGATGATCAACGGAGGAATCAGCTTGTCTTCGATCATGTGATCGATCATGTTCTTGAAGTTGCTCCCGTATTCGTACATCCATGTGCGTTCGGTTCCGTAAGCCCCATGCTGGAGATAGAGGATGTTGTACCGGATGGAGGAATCGGCCTGGTCATAGCCGTAGGGCAAATAAATCGTAGCGGTGCTTTGGATGGCGTTGCTGCCTCCTACGTAGTTCTTCGTGTCGTAGGTGAAACTCTCCAGGGTGCCCTGCTGGGCCGCGGCGCCGTAATAGCTATCCGGCACTTCGCCGAGAGACACGTTTTTCATTACGCCTTCTTGCTGCGTCGGCTGCTGCGCCGATGCGCCCTCTTCCCGTGCAGGCTCGCTTTCCTGCTCTGCCGCGGTTTGCTCGGCCGAGTCGCGGGATGCCGTCGCGGCAGACTCTTCCCGCGACGCATCGGTCGAGGTTGCGGCATCCCCTTTTGAGGAATCCTCCCCACAGCCCGCCAACACCAAGCACGCAGCAAGCACGGCGCACAACAGTTTTGCCTTCATTGCTTCAGACCTCTTAACGGTAGGATTTTTCGTATATCGCGACCACGTCTTCATCGGACAGCTCAAAGCGGTCGCAGAGGAACAGCACGCCCATGGTGGCCTTTGCATCCTTCGTCATCTGGGGAAACTCATCGGGACTGATCCCGCAATCGCTCATACGCAAGTCGGCAACACCGCAGGCCTCCATCAGCTCGTGCAGCGCGACAATGAAGTCTTGCGGCTCCTCGGCGTTCGCCTTTCCCATCGCTTTTGCCAGCGCAACGAAACGCTCGTCGCAGACATGCTGCTCGATCCAACGGCTGAAATAGGCTTCGGAAAGCATGATGAGCCCGGCACCGTGAGGTAGATCCTGATGATGGCCGGAAAGCGCGTGCTCCATGGCATGCTGGCTGACGCAGGAGCACACCTCCATGGAGTAGCCGCTCAGGGTGTTTGCGAAGGCCACCTTCGTGCGGGCTTCCAGATCGGCACCGTTTTGGACGGCGCGGGGAAGGTATTCCGCGATATTGCGAATTGCGGTCAGCTCGACCATCTCCGCCGCCTCATTGCAGAATTTGGAGAGATAACCCTCCACGCTATGGAACAGCGCGTCGAAGCCCTGGTACGCCGTGAATTCCGGCGGCACGGACACCATAAGCTCGGGGTCGACGATGGCAAGATCCGCATAGCCGCCCTGGAACCCGATCTTCTCATGGGTTTCGGGATTGGTGACAACGCCCCAGCAGTCCACCTCGCTGCCCGTCCCCGCGCTGGTCGTGATCTCGATGTACGGGAGCGGCTTTTCCACCAGCGGCCTTCCGCCGCCCGTGCCGCCCTGCACATAGTCCCAGACCCGCCCTTCCTTTTGCGGCGCGATGGCCGAGATGATGGTGACGGAATCCAGAACGGAACCGCCACCGAGGCCGATCACGAAGTCGCAATCGTTCTGGCGGGCGCACTCCACGCCCTCCATAATCG
>CAVHXL010000155.1:2570-3587 GCA_963639885.1 bacterium
CCATAATCGTCGGCTCCAGCGGGTTGGATTGGATTCGGTCGAACACGACATGATCCACGCCTGCCGCAGCCAAGCCCTGCTCCACCGATGCCAGCGCACCGTTTTCTTTGACGGATTTCCCATTGGAGATGACCAGCAACGCCTTCTTGCCGGGCATTTTCTCGTTGCAAAGCTCTTTCACGGCGCCGGCTCCAAACAGCACCTTTGTCGGAAGATTCCAGATATAGCTCATGGCCGATGGCTCCTTTCATTTGGATTACCTCTTGGCATCTCTGCGGCAATAGTGTTACATTAACCTTAAGGTTAAGGTCACTATCTGAATTTTGATTTTTTCGACGGAGCTCCACCATGCCTTACACGATCAAGCAAGCCGCAGAGATCACGAACCTGACCCCGGTTACCCTGCGGTATTACGACAAGCAGGGCTTACTGCCTAACATAGAGCGAAAAGCATCCGGCTATCGAATGTTTTCCGACGACGATATCGCCATGCTGCGGGTAATCGAATGCCTGAAAAAATCGGGGATGTCCATTAAGGATATTCGGCAATTTTCCGAATGGGTCCAAATGGGCGATGACTCCCTGCAAGAGCGCTATGAGATGTTCTTGGAGCGAAAAAAGGCCGTGGAAGAAGAGCTGGCGGAGCTGCAAAAGACGCTGGATTTCATCAACCACAAATGCTGGTACTACGAGACGGCCATTGAGGCGGGGACGGAGAGGATCCACTTCAAGGAGCAATCCGACAAACTGCCTTGCGAATAGGAACACCCGACGGGGCCGCAATCCCTGCGATGAGATTGCGGCCCCGGCGAAATCCGGGCAAGCTCGACCCCCAAAGAGACTCAGCCCGAGCCCTCTTTGCGTTGGTTTATTCCCTGGAGAGCAAAGCCACCGTTTCTATGTGGTCGGTGTGCGGGAACATGTCGACCGGCTGCACCGTGCGCGCCGCAAAGCCGTGCTTCTGCAGAAACGCCAGGTCGCGAACCTGCGTTTGCGGGTTGCACGAGATGTAGACGA
>CAVHXL010000156.1:0-3565 GCA_963639885.1 bacterium
GCACCTGCGCTACACGACCGCGCCCATGACGGCGGCGGAGTGCCAGCGCGCCCTCGCGCAGACGATGTCGAAGGATTTGGGCGTCGAATACCGCAAGAACCTCGGCGGGCTGTTCGGGATGGTGGACGGCCAGCGGGCCGAGGCGCTGCAGCGCGCACATTGTCTGGAAGCTCACCACGAGGATCTGGGCAACGCCAAGCCGTCGGCGCAAAACCCTGCGACCAAGGTGGGCGAGATATTCGATGTGATTGGGCCGTATCTAAGCTGTTCTATATAAGGACCGAAAAGAGGTAAAGCGTGCAAACCAATCTTCTTGAACCGGAGCTTGAAGGCTTGCTCAGAATTCTTATCGATGCGGCAGATAGTTCTGGTTTTGCGGAATTGCCTAACGGGCTTACTCCCGAGATTAAGGAATTGCGACGACGGGGCTACCTCGAGAACCTTGATGGAGATTTGTCGGGCAATGCCTTCGCTTGGCTGTCTTATAAAGGTGCCACTTATTTCGAGACGAAGAAAAAGATTCTTCTTGAAGCAGAGGCGACGGGCGAGTGGATAGGCCAGGCGGCGCTTTCCATCCTTGAATCGGTTTCACGCGGAGCTTTTTCTACATCGGAATTATCTGGTAAAGAAATGGATGAGGTCGCGCGCATGAGCCGGCGCGGGCTTTTGTCTGTTCAATATGCGGACAATGTCCCTTGGTTTGTGTCGATGACAGATTTAGGTGAGTCGGTTTTGAAATTGGAAGGCCGGCTTCCATCGGCGAAGGGCGGCAACATGTTTGTTGGCGGCAACAATAACACTTACATTTACGGTGATGCGTCGAATGTACAGATTCAGCAAGGGTCAGAAGATTGCAACCAGATTGAAGGTGGGGAGAAGTGCCCCGATGCCGTGAAGCTTTTGCTCGATCTCGAAGATAACGAAAAGCTTCGCTCCCTCTTCGGTGAAAAAAGCGAAGAGATCTTCTCGTATTCCGAGGCTGCAGCTTGCGAGGAAGGCTCTAGTGGGAGACGAGCCTTGCGAAAGGTGAAGGAGATACTAGCTGGATTCGGGATAGACGTCATGAGCGCCGGTGCTATCGAACTGATAAAGCGGCTTGCAGGGATGTAGGCATCACCTTTTTATCTGACGGTTTCGTATATTGTTGACATGTCGATGATTTCATTCTCTGTGGCTTAGGGGTAACTATGTCCGAATCGAACAACAAGCTTGAATATTGGCTTCCTGACGAGAGTGGAAATAAGGTAGTGCGGTATACGTCTGTTAATTCCATCGTCATCATCGGCGCAAACGGGTCAGGCAAGTCCAGGCTTGGTGCATGGATGGAGCGCCAAGATTTCGAAAAAGTCCACAGAATCGCCGCTCAACGTAATCTGAATTTCTCGGAGAGAGTCCCGCTCAAGAGCTACATCGAAGCCGAAGAGGCGTTTTTCTATGGTGGGTCGCAGTACAAAAAAGACAAGCAATCGCGCTGGAACTGGGGCAAGAGCTATACTACCAAGCTTCTTGACGATTTCGACGATGTGCTGGCCGCATTGATAGCCAAAGTGAATCTAGAAAATCAGCGTTTTGTCGATTCCTGCCGTGATGCCGAAGAGCGTGGCAAGCAAAAGCCGCAGGTCCCCCGAACGTCCCTCGACAAGCTCCGTGAGGTTTGGAACATCGTCTTTCCTCATAGGTCAATCGAACAAGAGGATGCCTCATTTTACGCCTACGCAGAGGATAGGGCGAAGCGCTACTCCGCTACCCAAATGAGCGACGGCGAGAGGTCGGTGCTGTATCTGGCAGCTCAGATTCTTTGCGTGCCCGAATCGAAGATCATCATTATGGACGAGCCCGAGGTGCATCTTCATCCCTCGTTGATGGGACATTTGTGGAGCGCTTTGGAATTCGCTCGACCTGACTGTCTTTTCGTCTACATCACCCATGACGTCAGCTTCGCCACGTCGCATAGGTCGTCGGATACGATATGGATTAAAAGGTTCAATGGCGATAATTGGGAGCTTGAGGACGTGCCGCAGAGCGACTTGCCCAAAGAGCTGCTTGTCGAACTCCTTGGAAACCTCAAGCTTGTGCTGTTTGTCGAGGGCACGAAAGACAGCTTGGACAAAAGATTTTATTCTGCTCTGTTCAATAATTGCTATGTCGTTCCATCTGGAGGCTGTGAGCAGGTCGTTGCGAATGTCAGGGCCTACTCTCGCACTCCGGCGCTGCATTCATGCAAGGCGTGGGGAATTATAGACAGGGACTTCAAAGAGGACGACGTTCTCGCTTCCTATGCAAACGACAATGTGTATGCACTCGACGTTGCGGAGGTTGAAAACTTGTTCATCACCGAAGAGGTGGTGGGAATCATGGCGCGTCGTTTCTGTATGGATGAGGAGGCTGCGCTCAACGATATAAAAAGCGAGGTTTTCAATCGGTTCGATAAGCAGCTTGAAAGCCAAATTTCCAAGACTATAATTGCCGGGGTGAAGAGCCGTTTGGCGGCTGTAGATCTTAGAGGCGTGGCTCTTACGGACGCACGGGAAATCTCTGAGGCTATTGGGATAGAAGAGGTCGCGGCGCGTGAAAGAGCAAAGTTCCGGGATGCCGCCGATAGCGGTGATTACGGACGCGTTCTGAGGGTGTTTAACGAGAAATCTCTAGCCAATTCGGTGGGGCATAAACTAGATATCAACAACAAAGCATATATCGAGAAGGTGTTGACGCTGCTTGAAAGTAACTCGGGAACCGAGCTGAGAACGGCATTGCTGCGTTATGTTCCCCATATGCCTTTTGGTGATGCTCACTCTAGCTTTCTGTTTTCAGGCTATTCAGCGGCGCCACCAAATGTTGGAGAGGGGCTAATCGCAGAGCCTTGTGACTTCAGCCGCACTTCATGCAGCTGCCCTCGATGAGCACGCAGCTGTGGTGCATGCGCAGGGTGTATTCGGGTACGAACTCAGTCGTGCCGCAGTTGCGGCAGAATGCGTTGGCAAGTAGCAGCTTGCGGATGTGCTCGGGAATTTTCCTCCACTCCCGCAGCGCCTCAATCTCGGTGACGCCCTTGTGGCGGCGGAACTCGTCTTCCCCCATCTCTTCTGCGACAAATCTGGCGATCATCGCCTCGCTGACGCTATCTGCCCTCATTTGCCGGGCCATCTCCTTGTATTTCGGTTCCACTCTGGCTGCTTCATTACGGGGTCCGATTCCTACTAGCTCATTTCACTTTCCCTGTTGAACAGGAGCGTTCTGTCGAGGGTGGCTCGACGGTGACCCGGTAGAACTTGATAATCTCGCGCGCAAAACGGTCAGCTGCGGTTAGTTCGCGGTCAGCTGAATCGTTCAATCGACATCGGGAAGGCGGTAATACTGGTAGGGCGATTATTGCGCGTTTCGCGTAGCACCTGTTTCGCGCTTTCCGTATCACTCGGCCGCATAGCCGCTTCGCCGTCTCCGTATCACCCGTTTCGCGCAATCCGTATCGCCCTCGGCGCCCGTTCCTGCAATCGACTTGCCATGTAAGACGATTGAACGAAAGGGGTTCGGCCATGGCAAGAAAGATAAAGGCGAAGCTGATAAT
>CAVHXL010000157.1:0-3537 GCA_963639885.1 bacterium
TCATTTCCCGCAACACCTTGAAGATGCACATCCGCCACATCTACACGAAGCTCGATGTTCACAGCAAGCAGGAGATCATCGACATGGTGGAGGCCCTCATAGCTAGTTAACCCGCTCGCGTGCTGTTGCATTTCCTGGATCGTTTCCGCCCCCGTATATTGGTGGCCGCAGCGGCGGTGTGCTTCTCGCAATGCCGCGGCTGGGTTATCCGCGCCGCCTTTTCGGCACGTTCTCGCTAGCGGTGCCTCGACGCCTCCGTTTGCGGTGCCGCGTCGACCCTTGTCTGCGGTGCCGTGGCATCCTTTAGTTCATGGTGCCGTGTCGTCTCGCCGCCCGTGGTGCCCCGGCACCCCCATTTCGCTTGGCTCTGTTAGACCGGAATCGACATGCTCCTGATGTGCTCCAAAAAAGCAGTTGCATGTGCGCAGGTGCGAGCAGTCGGCTCAGGATTTGCGAAGATAGGGCAAGCTCGCCATGTCAATTCCGGCCTAACAGAGCCTTTCGCTTTCGCGGCCGCCCCGTCGACCCCTGGTCGCGGTCTCGAGGTTCGCTCGCGGCTGAAACCCGTCGTCGCATCTTGTCGGAACCCTTCGCGTACAGCTTCTGCCTCATTTCTGCAAACTTTTTCGAATTGAGGGGAAATTTTCGGGTTGTGAGGCGGCGACGCCCCTGGAGTTTCCCGACCTCTACGTCCCTCGCGGGCTTCCATGAAGCGTTCATTACCGAATAGGCAACGTTCGTGTCCTTTTGAGCGCGCCGCATTGCGAACCTGCGGGGGCGGTTTCCCCTCAATTCAAATTTCTTAGCAGTTTTTCGCGATTTTGCGTGCGCTGTGACTTGGCGTCCGAGCTACCCGGCATGCGAGCCGTTCGACCGTCCAAACCGTCCGGCCGTTCGAACTACCCGTCCAGCCAGGTCATCCGGCTGCCGCTAACGGCCGCCCCGTCCGGTCCCGTCCGCCATCCCGTCTGAAGCGCCGGTCGCTCGCCGTCGCCCGTTTCTGCGTCAATGCCCGCTTGCCATTTCCCGCCGTTGTTGCCGAACCGTGAACGACGAAGCGGCCCGCCATGCCGTATCCTCATCCAATGGATGTCGTAGTCAGTCACATATCTGCTCTCGAATACTGGCGGCTCGCCGGTTCGTGCGGAACGCCCACCGCCCATCGGGCTTCGCGGGCGGCGCTGCCGAGCGGCCCGTTGCGCGGGTCGCTTCCGCCTGAGTTGGGCCATTTGTCCAAACCGATCCATTGCCTGTGCTCCTCCAAGCATAAAAACCTTGCCGGCGACGTCGTGTTCCATCATTACCAGAGGGCCGCGCTGCCGGCGGGTGCCGTTCGGTCCGTCACGCCGCGCATCGGCGTTGTCTCGCCCGAGCTCGCCCTCGCGCAGTCCGCGGGTCTCCTGTCCTTCGCCGAACTCGTCGGCCTCATGTGCGAGTTTTGCGGCACCTTCTCCATCAGTGACGACGCCCTCCATGGCATGTTTTCCCGCGATCCCCTTTCCAACGTCAAGCGCATGCGGGCGTTCGAACAGGCCGCGAGCAACCTTTTCGGTCTCGGCCCGTTCGGGGTGGCGGTGCCCTATGCGCTTGACGGGTCGCGCTCTCCTGCCGAGACGGCGGCCGCGCTCTTGCTGTCGCTCCCGCGGGCGCGCGGCGGCTATGGCTTGCGCGGCACCGAGCTCAATCGGCCGATCGTCCTTGCATCCGAGGCGCGGAAGAATGTAGGCATAAGTCGATTGAGGCCGGACATCTCATGGCCGGGATCGCCGGTGTGCATCGAGTACGATAGCAGCGAATTTCATCGCGAAGAGTCGCGCATCGCCAATGATGCCCGTCGCAAAAACGCGTTCATCCAATCGAACCTCTATGTGATAACGATGACGAAACTCCAGCTGGGCAACAGGCTTGAAATGGATAAGGTTGCCAAGCAGGCGGCGGCGAAGATGGGCAAGCGTTGGTACCGCCCCGATTATCAGAAGCAGATCAAGCTGCGCAACGAGCTTTTGGGGGCCACAAGCGCCCTGCGACGGTCAAGCGAGATCCTCGCCCGTGCCAACCAGTGGCCCTCGCGATCCGAGAAGCCCTGTTAGACCGCAATTGACACGCGTCCCTGGTGCGGATCGAAATTCTTTACGCAATACGCAGGTGCGAGCGGTTAAATCCGGGCTCGCATAACTAAGCTCTCCATGGTAATTTCGGTCTAACGGAGTCATTTGCGAGCTCCTGCTTGGGAAATCGGTCGAGACGCTTTTTGACTCTGCGGGATTTCTGCCTTTGGGGCTAACGGCCCCGCTGGCGTCCTTTTTGATGCCTTGCTGCAAGATTTCAGTTCCTATCTGGTATTTCGTAGACGCGATCGCAAGCCCCGCCTTTTTCTCTCGGGGGGGGGTGGTGCGCTTGCCGACTTTTCAATGGAGCGGCGTTGCAGGTGGGCCCCGGGCCCAGCCCGCCCGGCGCGTCGCGTTGCGTCGTCGGAAGCTCTACGGTGACTTGCGTGCGATTTCATGGGCTTACGGGCGGCGTAAGTTTGTGGGTTTGACGGTTGCCCGTCTTCTTCATTCCGTAGTTCTTTTCGCTGGTCAAGGTCTACCCGAGAACAGGATGCGGGACAGGAATATCCGGCGGGAATCCTATTTGGCGGTTTGATGGAGTTGTCCCGCCTTGCGGTATGACCGGGGGATTACGGCTTCATGTGGTTGTATCGAGCAACCTGGGATTTTAACAAGGTGACGCCCGCGAGCCCGTGTGGCGTGAAATCGTCGGCGGCGCCCACTGTTTTTGCGTGGATGGGAAACGACCAAGGACAATGCTGTTTCCGTCCGTTGGTGGATGATCCGCCGCGTTTTCTACGTTTTCCTCGCCTGGGTTCGAGTGCCCGCCAGCTATGGATTTGCGTTGCTGGACCAGGGATGGCATGGAGGATTCGGCCTGCTCGCGCAAGCCGTAATCGGTCGCTTGCACCTGCGTGCGCGCAACGGGTTCTTCAATCGTGCCTAGCGCGTCGATTCCGATCTGATAGAGCTGGAGTTGGGGCCGCCGGCCGCCTGCGCTACTGCATGGCGTTCTGGGTTGTGCGCGTGAAATCGTGAAAAAGTGCGAAGAAATTGGAATTGAGGGGAATTCTTCGCCGTAGGTTTATCCGAAAGGGCTCGCTCTGAGGTATGAACGAAGCTATTTCGGTAGCGAACGTTCCCTTGAGATGAAGCGGTCGGGAAGATTGACGCTCTCGCGAGTTTGAAGCCGCGAAAATCTCCCCTCAATTCGGAAAATTTTGCAGAAATCAGGTAAACGCCGCGCGCGGGGGGGGAGGGTGATTGGACGGTGCATGAAGCGCGGTCGGATCGCGCTCGAGGTTGGCGCCCGGCGTGGCGGTATGTTCTCTGCGCTCCGCTTGCTTGATGGGTAGGGTTGATAGGCGATGCGGCCAAGTTGACGGGGTGATGGGTGTATTTCGGGGAGAGCGGGCCGGCTTGGGGCGCCTTAAAGGGTTGGGGGTATAATAGGCAGACTAAGGAAACGCCTATGCGGGCAAGCTTC
>CAVHXL010000158.1:0-3526 GCA_963639885.1 bacterium
ACGTCGATTTCGGCAAGCCGATGTACCGCATGTCCACCGTCGACACCGCCCCGTTCTACGCGGCGCGCATCGCCGGCACCATGCTGGTCACCACCCACGGTGTCATCACCGACACGAACAGCCAGCCGCTGCGCGAGGACGGCAGCGTCGTCGAGGGCCTGTACGTGTGCGGCAACGACCAGGGCGGATTCTATCCGCATCACTATCCCAGCAACTTCACCGGCATCAATGCCGGTCGCACCGCGACGTTCAGCCGCATCGCGGCCAAGCATGCGCTCGGTGTGAAGTAGCGGAATGGGCGCTGCCCCGCGTTGCTCTAGGTAGCTTCTTGTCGTTCTTGCTGGGGGGGATGCGTCCCCCCCAGCGTTGTTTCGTGTTGGCCCGGACGCTGTGAGTTGAGGCTCTCTCGCATCGTCCGTGTAACGTTCGAGGCTTTTCATAGCTTGGCGGTCGGCGGCGTCGAGTTCTTCGATGGGCGGGGCTAGCACCCGTCCTTGCCGCGCGAGTTCCTATCCGGGTCGTGAGGCTCCGGATGCTTCTGCTTCCACCGCCTTATCTTCTCGGCCAGGACGTCGGGGTCGTAGCCCATGCGCTCGTACCATCCGAACTCCTCATCGTATGCGCGCTTCCATTCGGCGTGCTCCTTGCGCTGCTCCTGCCGGCGCTTCTCGATCCATTCCAGGTAGCCGGGGATATGGCTCGCGAATTTCTGGTAGCCGGGCTTTCCTATCGCCCATTCATGCAGCGCGAGGAAAGGCCCCACGGCGCACATGACCGCCATCATCGCGATGAAGCCGCCGATGAGCAGCAGCAGGCCGAAGAAGATGATCGCACCGACCCACGAGCCGCTGCCGCCGAGAACGAATATCATGGCTTTCCCCTTCCCGAGAGCCCACCGGCTTTCAGCGATCTCTTGCCGGGTCTTCTTGCATGATACCGTTAATCGCGGACCTCGGCGAGCAGGTTGTACCTGCGCCCCATACTCTCGAAATGGCCTTACCGTTCATCCGGCCGCCCCAACTCATGGAGGGCGATCCATCGCCGGAATAGAAGCCCTGTCAGCCGATCGTCTCGTTGCGAACCTCTTCCTTGCGAATCCGGCATGCGTTCGTCGCATACCTCCCTTTAGCGGCTGTCGGTCAATATCGCCAGCGCGGCCTCATGCCGTTCACCTCGCGAAAGACCGAGGGGGGGATCCAAATCAAGGAACTCGAAAACCTTCGTGCATCCGGGCGTCACGAGGTCGGCGGCGGTTATCCCCAGCTCCTGCGAAAGCGCGTAGGCGCCCGGCTCGATTCACGCGGCCGGAATCTCGTCGAGCATCTCCATCACCGCCGTTATCGGCGGCGGTCGCCGACGAACAAGGTCTTGCCCGCGACGCGCATAACGTCGCGTGCCGTCCACTCGCCGATGCCGTAGTCCTTGCCGATAAAGGCCGTAACGTTGCGTTTCATCGTGTTCCCTTTCGTCGTGGCTTCTTGCGTTTCCGCTTTGGGGCCTGCCCCGTTGGCGTGGCTATACTATACGTTCGTGTATGGCGTAAGACAATACACAAGCGTGTATGTTCATATTTCCTACATATACGATTGTGTATGCTATCTATATCTGTTATGCTGGTGTGAGTAATAGCAGGTCAGGAGGCAAAGTTGGATACAATGGAGGCGATTAAAGCCGCCGCGGCTGCGACAGGCGTCCCGCTTGTTGCCGTCGGGCGCGCGATAGGCAAGCGGGATAACTACGTTAGCAACTACGTTAGCAACGGCCGCACGCCGTCGTGCCCCGTTGCTGCTGCTATGCTCGAGCCGTGCGGCTATACGCTATGCGCTGTGCCTAACGACGACGTGCCGCCGTCGGCGCTGGTGATCGACAAGAGAGAGGATTAATCATGCATTTGACGCGCGAGGAATTGGACGCGATCGAGGACGCGGGATATATGGGCCTAAAGCACGGGATAGGCTTAGGATATGAGGAAGAGCGCGCCGCCGCGCTCGAGCGGTGCAAGAACAGCCGCGCCGCTAAACGGTACGAGGCGCGTTTGAGCGCGTTCAAGACGATCAAGGGCGGCAAAGCCGGCAAGTAGCATATAGCGGGCTCCGCGATCGGGCCGCGGCGTTCAGCGTCGCGGCCTTTTTCGCGTCGCACCCGCGCCGCGCTCGACGTCGAGCAGATCAACGCGGATACTGTTTTCCGATTGAGGCGTTCGCCGAGTTCTTCTCGGCGAGCATGGCAAGCCCGAAGTCCCTTGCGATCCTCAAAAGGTACCTGCCGCAGACGAGCGCGGTTTTCGAAGACATGATGAAGGAGCTGAGCGGAAATGCACGATGACATCATGGCGCTGATGGATGCGTACGACGAAAGGTTCGGGGACATCTTCCCCCGCATGTGCTGCATGGGTTGGGACGATGCGCGCGTGTGCGAGGAAATCAAGCGATGCCTTGAAACGGGTTGCGAGTTTGACCCGTACGAGGGCATGAGCGAGGAGGAAGCCAAACACGTTAAGTTCTAGCAACCAGCCCCGCCCCGGCGGGGCTTTCTCTTGCGTCTGCTGAACAGCAGTGACACCCAAGTGGCAACCAACCCGCAACCAAAAGACAACCAAGTGGTTGCCACGTCGGAAACCGAAGTTAGGTTAGGTAAGGATAGGTTAGGTAAGCCTAAAGAGGGGGCGGCAAAGCGCCAACGATTCACGCCGCCGACGCTTGCCGAGGTGAAAGCCTGCTGCGAAGGACGAGGTGCCGTTACGCGGGCGGGACACTGTCCCCAGGAGGTAACGGCATGAGCGAGGCGGACGAGCAGAGGGCGGTGGTCGAGTGGTGCGCGTGGAGGCGCATCCCGGTGTTCCGCATCCCCAACGGCGGCAGCAGGCACAAGGCGGCGCGGGCTTTCTTGCGCTTAGGGGAGGCGGGGCGTGAGGTGCGTGAGCTTCATGCCCCGTCCGTGCAAAGTTTGCGGGCGAGGCTTGCGTGAGGTCGTTTCTCGCAAGGTGCGCTGCGCCGCCGCTTGCAGCGCGACCTCCCTTAGCGCTCTTCGCCGCCTGTCACCAGGTCGATGAGCTCTTGGCGGCTGTGGACGCCGAGCTTCGCGTAGATGTGCTTGGCGTGCGTGGCGGCGGTGTCGCGGCTGATGAACAGGGCGTCGCGGACATAGGGGATGGAACGTCCGCGCGCGAGCAGGCCGAAGACCTCGGTTTCGCGTGGCGTGAGCTTGTAGGCGGATGCCAATTCGGCGATGCGGTCGTCGAGGCTGGCGGGGGCTTGCTGTGCTCGGGCGGGTTTGTCGGCGGTTTCGCCCTCGGCGGGCGTTTTCGCGGTTTCGCCCGCTGTAGGCGTTTGCCCTCCTTCGCCGCTTCGATCCTCGGCTGGTTCGTTTGCGGACCTGCCCGCCTCAATGCCGTCGTTCGAGGCGGATGTGCCGACCGTTTCGTCGCTGGCGGCACTTGCTCGGACCGTCTCGCCCGGTAGGCTCCATTCAAGGAATTTCCCGCCGTCGTTCAGCGCGAACATGACCGCGGCGACCAGCAGCACCA
>CAVHXL010000159.1:0-3514 GCA_963639885.1 bacterium
CATCCTGGTACTTGCCCGACCAGTTGTACTGCTCGATGAGCAGCTCGGCCGGATAAGCACGGTCCACCCACTCGGGCACCTCGTCGATGGCCAGGTCGGTGCACTCGCCGGTGGTGGCGTTCACCATGACGACGCGGTCGATCGTGGTGCCGCCGAACAGGCCGATGGTGCGCGTCTGCACCGGACAGATCCACCAGGGATTGCCGTCCTCGTCGATTTCGAACGCCTTCTCATCGAACATGTAGAAGGGGTATTTCAGCTGCACGTAACGGTCGATGTTGCGCGCGAGCGGCTCGGACTGCGAGTAGAAGATGGCGTTGTCGCCGAGCTTGACGATCTGCGCATCCTGCGTGGTCATGTCCACGAGCGCGTAGGCCGGGATGCCCTCGGAGCGGTTGGTGAGCCACTTGAACAGGTCGGCGTACCCGAGCGGGCTCACGCGCACCGGCGTGCCGCGGTAGTTGATCTGGCTATAGGTATTGGCGATCTCGAACTGGCTGACGTACTCGGGGATGTTGCCCATGGCGCGGTTGCCCAGAAGCGAGGCCGAGTTGCGATCGATGATGGGGATCTCAGAATAGTCGACCTGCTGGATGTCCTCGGAGAAGTTGGCGTTCTCGGTTTTCAGGACGTTGGCATACTTCTCGGCGTTGCCCGGGAAGATGGACAACGACATCAGCGCTCCGATCACGCCCACGACGGCGATGGCGGCGGGAACGTAGGACGCGAACTTGAACGCGCGCGCCTTCGTGCGATTCGGGTCGACCTTCGAGTTGCCCGTCTCGTACGTGCGCGACTTGACGCGCCAGACCAGAAACGTCGGCAGCAAGACGAACACGGCCACGAACAGCCAGGTGTCGACGCTGTGGACGTTGATGGGCGGATGGAACCACCAATAGGCGATGGCCGCAACGATGAGAACCACGATGATGGTCCCGATGATGGCCTTGCGGGACATCTTCCCGAAGGAATCGCCGAACGAGAACGACGGCATCTCGCCGGATGAATGGTTACCTCCTCCGCCGAAGCCGCCGAACGGGCCGAACGGACCGAACGGGTTCTCGCCGCGGCTGTGCGACTTCTGCCCCTCGGAGTCCGAGGAAGCGCCTGATCCCGAGCCGGACCCGCTGCTCGCGGCCCCGCCCATGCCCCCTGTGTCGAAGCCCGACTGCTTGAGCGCTTCGATAAGCGATTCGAAACCGGATGTCTGTTTCACGGCACCCTCTCCCTTTTCCTTGCTTGTTGAATGAGTTTCACCCCATCATACATGAAAACGTCCAGCAATCCGCATCCGATGCCCATTCGTAACCAAAGAAAGTCGACATGCATCATCAGCGATAGACCTCAAGCCCGCTTGCCTCGCCGGGCGCATTGACGTGCCCTCGACGGAGGGTGCATTGACGTGCCTTCGGCGTAGATGCCCGAATCGTCGCAAGCGTTGGGATACAATGACGCGAAACAAGCGATACCCAAGGCAGGGTATCGCGCCCCCGGAAGAAAGCCTGAACGCACATGAGCAACCCGTTCGCTAAGATATTCGGAAACAAGACGAAAAGCCCCGGCGGGCAAGAAAGCTCGCCCGATGCGCAAAGCTCGCCCGACGCAGGTCCCACCGCGCTGTTCTTCGCGCCGCACCAAGACGACGAGCTGCTGACCATGGGCGCCTACGCGTGCGAGGCCATCGCGCGCGGCGTCGACTGCCATGCGGTGCTATGCTCCGACGGCTCGCGTTCCTGCGTGCGCGGCGTGCTCGCCGACGGGCAAACGTGCGGCAAGCATCCCGGAGAGCACTCCTTCGATCTGGATCTTGACGCCTTCAGCGACGCGCGCGACCGTGAGTTCCTCGCGAGCTGCCAGGCGATCGGGTATCGGCCCTCGCGCATCCACTTCCACCCTGACCGCGCCATCGACGGGCAGCTCAGCGTGGCCAAGGCCCGGGAAATCATCCAGCATCATCTGCGCATCTTTCCCCACGCCGAGGTATGCACCATAAGCCCTGTCGCGGGCGCCGATCAGCATCGCGACCACAAGGCCCTCGGGCAAGCCGCGCTCGAGCTGTACCGCGAGGGGGCCATCGAGGCCCTGACGCTGTTCATCGAGCCGTATTGCCTTACCGCCTTCAAGGAGGGAAACCCCGCCGTCGCCGTCGAGCAGGCAGCTCCCGACGCCGTCGGAGTCGCGCGCTTGAAAGATGCCATGGCGCAGTATTGCGAATGGCGCCCCGAACGGGGCCGCTACGCCGTCGGGTACCACTCCGTGACCAGCGAGTTCGACGATTTCGCCCAAAACCCCTGCTCGTGGTATTACCACGAGCGCGCCTAAAGCCCACCTACGGACATCAACGACACTGAGGATCAGCCATGACGAACATCACCGCCGAAGCGAGCGAGCTTTTCAACACCGCGTTCCACAAGAACATGAGCCTTGAGGCCTTCGAGTACAAGCACCTGGCGAACCCCGAGCTGCTTGAGGTCCCCGTCACGTACCAGCGCGACAAGGGCGGCGCGCTCATCTCCATGCAATGGTACATGGGGGCAACGCTTCGCTGCATGGGCAAAGACGTCGCGGGCGCCCAAACCTCCGACACGGCAAGCCTGGAAAGCGCGCGCGGGTTCCCGTATCTGCGCGTTTTCATCGATGGCAACAAGGCGCTTAAGAAGCAGGGCGTGCGCATCCGCTTCGAGACGCCCAACCACAACTCGCTGCCCGTGGTCACCAAAATGGGCGATCAGCTGCTCGGACGCTTCCATGCCGCTATCCTCGACGTCTGCGCGCTGCGCGAAAAGCCCTCCGGCATTCGCGGCCTTATCGCCGGCGCGCCCCTCGATAAGATACGCAAGCGATCCGAGCGCTTCACCGCCGGGCGTTCTCTTTCGCATCGCATCTTTCGGACGTGCCCGTTCACCGAAGACGACTACGCGAAGATGAACGGACGCGCCGACAAGATCTTCCAGAAACGCTCCGAGGCGTTCTACCGCTGGCGCGTCGATGACTTCGAGAAGGCGTTCGCCGCGTCCAAGCATTTCGAGATCCACACGCTGCGCGATGCGGCAGGCGAGCTTGCGGCTTTCGCCATCGTGCAGCCCCTCGGATGCGGCGAGAGCAAGATCGTCGACTGGCAAGCTTACGCTGCCGACGAGCAGGAGCGGCGAGATCTGATGCAGGCGCTCATCGTCGAGATCGTCCGGCAGGCCGATGCGCCGAGCGTCGGAGCGCATGCGTCGGAGAAGCTCGCGCGCCTGATCGTGCCGTTCGTGAATGCGGAAGGCGGCGAAGGGGCGCTGTTCGAGGGGCTCGGCTTCGCGCTTGAGGAGACCGACGCGTTCTGCGTGCGGCTTTACGACGGCGACGGCGACGGGGCCGGCGACTGCCGCGACGGCGGAGGCAGCGGCGACGACCGCGGCGACGCCGACAGCGGCAAATCCCCCGAGGGCGAAGAGCTTGACGCGGCCTTGCAGGCGGCCCTTTCGATGGCGAACTGGGAGCTGCGCGAAGTCGACCTGGACTACTACCT
>CAVHXL010000160.1:0-3470 GCA_963639885.1 bacterium
CTCATTTTCCTTGCGGTGAACAAAGTCGGCGTAAGGCTTTCGACCCTGGTGGAGGCAACGTTTGGCGTAATTCTCATCGCATCGAGCGCGCTGTTCGTCATCCTTGGCGCAACAATGATCGATGTGAGCAATTACCAGCCGTTCGCTCCGTATGGAACCGTGGAGCCGTTCCTTCAGACGTTGCCCTACGTCGTTATCGCGTTTTGCGGTTTCGAAGTCGTCGCGACTCTCACGGAAGAGTCGAAGAACCCGGCGAAAGACATCCCGCACGCGCTTATTGGCGCGGCGATTTTCCTCACCGTGCTCTTCGGCGCTTTCGCCACGGTTCTGTATGGCTTGTTTCCGGCGGATGGTTTCGCCGATCTTGGAACCGACGCGCCCCTTATCGTCATCGGCGGCTCGCTATTTGGCATCGTGGGCATCGTATGGATGGCGATTCACTGCTTCACGGGCTCGATGAGCACCGCGAATGGTGGCGTCATGGGCCAAACTCGAGTGCTGTATGCCATGGCTCGCGAGGGCTGGTTCCCGTCGTCGTTCGCGAAGCTCGACGAAAATGGCACGCCCTCAAACGCGCTGACCGTCACGGCGGCATCTATGATTATCGTTTCGTTCCTTCCCATCGTGACCCCCGACGCATGGACGCTTGCCGGCTTCCTTGGAGTTTTCGGGTATGGGCTGTGCTACATGTTCGCGTGTGGGCTTCTGATCTACCTGCGCGTCAAGCGACCCGAGGCCAGCAGGCCCTTCCGCTGCCCGCTTGTTCCCGCGGTTCCCATTATTGGCATTGTTTTGTACGCGCTCGCGATTGCCTTTTCGGGAATCGACGTCATTATCGTCGGCGCCGTATGGTGCGCGGCCGGCGTTGCCTACTATTACCTTGTTGGCCGACGTTCGCACGCGGCTTATCTGAAAGAGAAAGGCGTAAGCGAGGCACCCGAAGCGCAGCGTTCGCCGCGCGAAGTGATGGCAACTAAGGAGAGCTAATCCATGAAAGTGAACGACCGCTATTGCTCTTTTTATTACGAAGACGACGATGATTGGGGCGAAATAGAGATCGACCCCGCGAAAACCGCCCTGCTCGTGATTGACATGCAACACGTATTCATCACTCGTCCAACGCTCGATAATCCGACCGCCGCCGAACTCGACCATGCCGAGCGATGGGAGCAGTTTTATCGTGCGATCGACGAGGTCGTCGTTCCGAATAATGAGCGCATCATCGCGGCGTTTCGCGAGCGCGGTATGAGCGTGAATTTCGCTCGCATCGCATGCCTGAAGCGCGATGGGTCCGATCGTTCGCTTGTCCAGCGGAGCAGCGGCTATAACGACCTGCTTGTTCCGGGCGATGCGCCTGAAGGGCAGATTGTGCCGAAGCTTGCTCCCCACGACGACGAGATTGTTTTTCAGAAAACGACCGATAGCGCCGTTGCGGGCACGAATTTATCTTTGGCCTTCCGAAATATGGGTATCGATACCGTGGTGTGCACGGGCGTGCTGACCGACCAGTGCGTTTCGGGCACGGTTCGCTCCCTTGCCGACGAAAGCTTCAAAGTGTGGCTCATCGAAGACGCCTGTCGCGCGGCGACCGAAGAAATCCAGCGGGCGGAATTGGAGATTCTCAACAACATTTACTGTCATGTAATCAATACCGAAGAGCTTTTGGCGACCCTGGACAAGGAATAAAGGCGAATATCGTTTAGTTACTTTTAGAAACCAAAGTTTTCGAGAGAGCAAATCCCCGCTGTTGCTTTTGGTAAATGATGAGGGTGGGGCGCTCTAATTTGGTGAAATTGGAAACTGTTTGTGGCGTTTCATAGGTGGGGCATCTGCCCCACCTTTCTTTCATACACTCGATTGTGCTGCATGTTTCGCAGCCCGCCTCCGAATTGGAAAGTATCGATACTATGGGAGAAACATTCGTTCGGCGCATCGATGCGCGCCTTATCTTGTCTGTTGTCGCGTGCGGAATCATGTCGTTTTCCGGCGTGGTCGTTGAAACCGCCATGAATATCACCTTCCCTTCGCTTATGGAGGAATTCGGTGTAGACACCGCAACGGTCCAGTGGGTCACGACGGGGTATTTGCTGGTGCTTACCGCCATTATGCCAATCTCGTCGTTTTTGAAGCGCCGTTTTCGCAACAAGACGCTGTTCGTCGTCGCGATTTGCTGTTTTGCTGCGGGGACCATCGCCTGCGCCCTCGCTTCGTCGTTTTCGGTGCTTATCGCAGGGCGCCTTGTTCAAGGCGTTGGTACGGGCCTGGCTTTGCCGCTCATGTTCAACATCGTTATAGAGCAGGCCCCTTTCGACAAAATGGGTCTCATGATGGGCATTGCCACGCTCATTACGGCGACGGCGCCTGCTGTTGGACCGTCGGTCGGTGGGCTCGTTGTTTCTTTGTGGGGCTGGCGGGAAATCTTCGTGGTGTTGCTGCCGTTTTTGGTGGTTGCATTCGCTATGGGCATCGCGTCGATTCGCCAGGTTACGAAAACGGAACGCGTGGCGTTTAGCGTGCCCCAATTTCTCGTGATTTCTGGGGCATTCGTTTGCATCGTGTTCGCCACCAGCAGCGCGAGCACCGAAGGGTGGCTCAGCGTGCGCGTATTGGGCCTTGCCGCGGTCGGCGTTGCGCTCGTCGCTGTATTTGCCGTTTTGGCGCGCCGCTCCGAAAGCCCGCTCATCCGCGTCGATATATTCAAGAGCGCGCCGTTTTGCGCAAGCGTTGGCTACGTGGTGCTGCTGCAGGCGATTGTGCTCGGCCTCGGCTATTTGATTCCCTATTACGGCCAGGTGGTAAATGGGCAAGACGAGTTTGGCGCGGGATGCCTGCTTTTGCCCGGGTGTATCATCGGCGCCATTTTGGCCCCGTTCGGCGGAAGAATCCTCGATGTATTCGGCGCCCGCCGCCCACTTGCTTTCGGCTCGGTGTGTCAGCTAGCGGCCGCTGTGTGCTATGTGCTGTTCGCGGTGGGGGCGCAGCCTTGGGTTTTCTGCCTTATGTACGTGCTTATTCCTATATCGCAGGGTTTTTCGGGGGCGAATTCGATTACCTATGGCCTGAGTTGCTTGCCCGACGATCGCAAGACCGACGGAAACGCCTCTTTTAACACCTTGCAGCAACTCGGGGGCGCCTTGGGCACCGCCATTATGACGTCCATGGTGAATGCCTCGCAAAGCGCCAGCTCCGATATTGTTTCCGGGACCATTGCCGGTACGCAGGCAGCGTTCTGGGTGCTTTTGGGAATGTCGGCATGCGCGTTTCTCTGCATGCTGGCCGCTTTTGCATCGAATAAGAAAAAGGCGGAAAGAAACGCCGTCTAGAAAACATTCGCTCGTTTATTGCGGGGAGGGTAACGCTCCCCATTTGTGATTGCTCGTCGAGTTTTGCTTGTGCGTCTTGTGAGAAACGAGCAACTTTTGTGCATGCAATTGACTTCGATTTGGGAACGTTTTTATACTTCGCGACGG
>CAVHXL010000161.1:0-3448 GCA_963639885.1 bacterium
ATGTTGTCGCGCAGATAGTCGAAGCCGAACTCGGAGTTCGTGCCGTAGGTGATATCGCACGCGTAGGCTTTTTTCTTCTCGGCGGGGCGCATGCCGTTTTGGATCAAGCCGACCGACATGCCCAAAAAGCGGTAGATGCGACCCATCCACTGGCTGTCGCGGCGGGCCAGGTAATCGTTGACGGTGACGATGTGCACGTTCTCGCCGGAAAGGGCGTTCAGGTAACCCGCGAGCGTCGAAACGAGCGTCTTGCCCTCGCCGGTGCGCATCTCGGCGATCTGCCCGTCGTTGAGCGCCATGCCGCCGATGAGCTGCACATCGAAGTGGCGCATGCCGCACGCGCGCACGCCCGCCTCGCGGACGGCCGCGAACGCCTCGGGCAGGACGTCGTTCTCCGATTCGCCAGCCTTCACACGCTCGCGCAGCTCGGCCGTGACGGCACGCAGCTCTTCATCTGATTTCGCCTGCATCTCAGGCTCGAGGCGCCCGATTTTCTCGACGATGGACTGGTAGTGCTTCATCTGCTTGCCTTCGCCGAAGGAGAGCAGCTTAGAGAGGAATCCCGCCATGGAAAAGCCGATCCTTTCACGTCGCGCGTGACGCGACCTGGTTAAAGTTACAACTTGGTCACTCTATCACAAGACACGCGAGAGCATAGGAACCTCGAGGGCGAATCCGTTATCTCTTCTCTATCAAGGATCTTGCGATACAAGGCATCGGTTTTCGGGGAGGTATCCATGCCGAGCTCTTCGCTCAGGTAGCGGCTGCAGCGCAGGTAGGTGTCGATGGCGGAAGCTGTCTGAAGGCACGCGTACTGGGCCTTCATAAGGGCATAGCACACATCCTCGCGTCTGCTGTCGCGATCATAGGCCGCGCGGGCGTAGAGCAGGCCGTCGTGGGGACGCTCGGAGTGCACGAGGATGTCGGATGCGGTGACGAAAGCGTCGACGAGCTTCGTGCGATAGCGGCGGCGCACCGGCTCGATTGCGGGGATCCCCGCTTCCCCGGGCAGCAGATCGTCGGCGAAGACGTCGTTGGCTCGGGCGAGCAAGCTCGACCAATCGCCCTGCGACGGGGCTCGACGCGACAGGGCGTCGCAAACGGCGTCGATCTCGATCACGTCGCTGCGCAAAAGGGATGCATCAAGCCCGAAGCTGCCCTGTCGTTCGACGAGATATGGGCAGGTGCCGTCCGGGGCCTTCAAGATATCGGCCAGCTTCGACTTGAGCGAGCTTATGTTGGCAAGCCCCTTGTCCATCCCCGATTCGGGATAAAGCTGCTCAGCCAGGTAGGTTCGCGGCACCTCATTGCCCCGGCGCAAGACGAGCAGAGCCAAAAGCAGGCGAACTTTCCTGCGATGCAAAAGCTTCCGATCGACCTGCTCGCCTCCAATGCGAACATCCATCCCTCCGAACAGATTCACCGTGAGAAACGGGGGCCGGGTGATCGATGCCGGCGCCGTCGTGCGCTTGAGCGGATCCCTGCTCGCCGCGCGACGGCAGAGCGCCTCGTGGGCACGCGCCCGCCGGCGACGTTCCGCATGGACACGCTGGCTTGAAAGCATGCGCTCGAAGGAACGGGCAGCCTCCATGATGTCATCGTCAAGCGGCACAAGGCCGAGGGATTCCGCGGCGCGTACGCGCTCGAACGCCAAAGCGGCCAGCGCGGCGGGCAGGGTCAGCTCGCCGGCCTGAGCATATGCGCGCGACACGGCCGAAGCGATCGAGGCGCAAAGACCCGCAAGGGCATCGAGGCGCTTGACGGCGGAGGGATCGGAAGCGGCGAGCGGCCGAGCGGCGGGCAGCTGCAAGGCGAGCGGCCGAGCGGCGGGCAGCTGCAAGGCGGGCGGCTGCGCGCCAGCAGGTTGCGCGCCAGCCGCCGCAGAGAGCACGACAGCCCCAGCCAGCAGAGGATACACGCCGAATCGGACACCTTCGAAAGCCGCAAGCCACACCTCGGCGGCTTGCCCAGGCCCCTGTTCAAGCGCGATAAGGGCGTTAAGCGCACAGGCAAGATCGCTGATCCCGGCCGCCTCGCCGGGGCCGGATGCCCCACTTGCCCCGGCCGCCTCGCCGGGGCCGGTCGCCTTACTTGCCTCGGCCGCCCCGCCGGGGCCGGTCGCCTCGTCGCAGATGCACGAGACGGCTTCCTTGGCAGCCGCGATGGCGGCTTCATGCGCATCGCCCACCGTGCTTAAGGCCAAGCATGCCGACGCCAGCAGTCGCCCTGTCGAATCGGCCGCGTCGCCATCGGAGCCGCCAAGCGCCAGGGCGCGCCTCGCCTGGCCCGCAGCCCCCACCTTGTCGTCAAGCAGTGCCAAACGGCAAGCCTCGAAAGCCGAAGGCAAGCTCGTGCGCGCCCGAGACGCAAGCGACCGAAACAGCGCGCTCGGCGCGATCAGACAGCATCCATCGAGAAAGACCCGCTCATGAGCGGAAAGCCAAGCGGCACGTGGTGCGGGAAGAGCCGCAAGACGCACAAGATCGCAGGCGCGCGCGAGGTCATCCGCACGAAGCAGCCAATCCGCCAGCGCCTCGATCAGGGCCTCCTCGGTTGCTAGACGGCTATGCTCGGAGAGCACGCGAACGCGCCCCTTGAACACGTTCGCCACCAGCTCGATCCCAAAAGGTGCAGCCTGAAACGTGCCAGCCACCTCGTCGATCCCCAGAAACAGATATGAGCAAGCGAGCACGTCCATCGTGTCGCGCCTGATGCGCACGATATGCTCCAGCTCGTCGAGCTGGCCCGATCCCGCAACGAGCATGCAGAACATCGGCAGCAGGAACTCGCTCGAAAGATCCTCGCTGACAACGCGGGAAAGAAGCAGCTTGGCGCTATCGGGCTCAGCCCATATGAGACCAGGCACACGCTGGGCGCGCGGAACGGACAGAGGATCGAGAGCGACGCAATAGGAGGAGGCGATCGAAGCGGAGACGATTTCCTCGTTCGAAACCATCAGGTCGGCCGCGCCCACGGTGATGCGGTCCACGATGCACCCATACGAGTCAGCCACCGGTCCCATCGACGCGATGACCTCGCATCCCGCCGCCAGCAGCGTTTCCACGGTTTGCATGAAACCCGCCGCACGCGCCGCGTCAAGCTGCGGCACGTCGTCGAAAACGACAAGCGGCGCCTCTTGGTCGATGAGCATGATCTCGCGCGCCATGTTTCCCGCATCCAGGCACGAAAGGAATCCCGATTGATCGCAGCGCACCCAAAACACATGATGGAACGAGAAAATGCTCTCAGCATACTCAAGCAGAAGGGTCGTCTTGCCGAATCCCGCCGGCGCGACGACGAAGCGGGCGACCGTTCGCTCGCGCATCAAGGCCATCATGGGCGAAGAGCGCTTGTAAGCCCGAAATGTGGAAAGATGAGCGGGCCGCGAACCACGCAGGGCCGCCCGTATCAGAAAATCGTGCATCTAAATGTTCCCTTTTCCCTGAAG
>CAVHXL010000162.1:0-3437 GCA_963639885.1 bacterium
GCCCCGGAGGCGACGATCGCCGTCTTCCCCCACGACCCCTCGCCCATCTCGTAGATGTCGAGGCTCGTCTCATAGCGCGTTTCGCCCGCCAACCGCTTGATGTCGCCGCGATCGATGCCGCAGGATGCAAGCTGGTCGACGACCGCAGCCGGAAGAGCCCCCTCGCCGCCGAGCAGAACGGCCTTCTTGGCGCCGAGCCGCTCGATTTCAAGGAGCACCTCGTCGGATAGGCCCGTCTGCCCCGCAAGCAGGATGGGCGCGTCGAGCACACCAGCCAACGACGAACCCGACAAGGCATCGGGGAAGTTGCTGCCCGTGGCGATCACCACGGTATCCGAGCCGAGCGGGTATGCCGTCTGCGATAGCGCGACCGAGGTTTCCAGGCGCGTCGATCCCGCGCGACGGACGATGCGATCGATGCCGGAAGCCGTGCCCTTGCGCTTCGCGGCGTCGAAGGCGTCGTTGGTTTCCGTAAGCTTGCTCATCACGTCGGACAGGGCTTCATCGGCGACAAGATCGGCCGAATCGAGAATGTCCTGCGCCTGGCGCAGCGTGTCAAGCAGCGTCCGCGCGTTATCGGCGTCGACCCAGGCGTTCGCATCGCTTACCTGCGCGGCATCCGTGTCGATCAAGGTCGTGCGCAGATCCTCGGTGGCAACCTTGACGGCCGCCGAAAGATCGGCCCTGCCCGCAAGGTAGGTTCCCGTCTGCTTCGCCGCATCGAAGGCCTGCTTGGCCGCCGTCAGGCGCTCATAGGCGGTCATGGCCTCGTCGTTGGTCGGGTTCGTGCGCATGGCCTCTTCAGCGGCGGCGATCTGATCGCTCAACGCTTGGTGCTGCTCAGGTCCGACGAACGATGCGCCGTAGGGCATCTGCGCAGCATCGGTCCCCTCGCGCGTCGCCTCCAAATCGGCCTTCGCCGCGCTGACCACGTCGTTGGCAAGCTTGCTGACCGTGTCGTTCGCCGATGCGGTCGCCTCGTAGACGACGGTCACGGAATCCTGCTGCTTCATGAAGCGGTTATAGGTGTAGTCGTAGACGTTGGTCTGCCCGAAGTTCAGCACGTAAGCCCATAGCGTGTCGGCCGCGGTCGCGAACAGCCTGAGCACCCCGTCGGACATATCCGCTTTATCGCCATACGACTTCACGGCGATGACCGGGCGAATCTCGGTCGCATCCTCTTCGCTATAAGTGTTCCAATGCGGGTAGTAGTAACGCTTGGTGCCGAAATAGGTGTCGTAATCGTAGTCCATGCCCATGCGCCACACGTCGCCCGACCCGAACGTGATACCCAGATCGTTCAGGATGGTCTCGGGGTAAACGTACTTCGTGACCACGCGACCGGCGATGCCGCTGTAGGACAGGGACGAGTACAGCTTCATGCCATCCGCGCTGTCGACAACCGCCATGCGCTCCATGTCGGCCAACGTGTACGTGCCGAACGTGATGGCGTCATGCCCGGCAACGCGGATCGCAACCGTGAAGTTCTTGCCCGACGAATCCTGACCAGGCGTCACCGTGTAATTGTCGGTGACCGAAGCAACGATTCCCAAAGGCGTTTGCCACTTGAGCAGCGGCCAGGAACCATCGCGGACGTTCCACACGTCGGTGTCCCACGTTGCATCGGTGTACGTGCTTGCGAAACGGGTGTCGGCGTAGGTGAGATCGGCGCCGTTGGCGTCAGCATTATCGACGACCGTGACGTTTTTCAGGTCCATCGTCGAGAGCGCATGGTTGTCCGAACCTTGCGCGTAAGCGTTGCCGTACACACGACCGGCTTGCGCGCGCGTCGACTTCGAGGAGGTGTCGAACTTGCCATCGATCACGCTGTTGAAAGCGAAGTTGTGCTGGACGTACGGGATGCACGTGATCTCGCGCGTGCCCGCATCGGAGGTGGTGGAACCCGCATCCTCGAAATCCTCGGGCATGCTTGCGGCACGCGCCGCGCAGGCCAGCTCCTCAGCCGTGCAGCATTCGTTCTCATCGCCCAGCTGAGCCAAGGCGGAAACATCGTCGCTTGCGCCGGCGCCCATGCCCTCGGGAATCATGCCGGCCCCCTGCACCGCGGCGGGCTTGCCGACGATGCCGCCGAACGCCGAGGTGATCGACGTTTCGTCAACCGTGTCGAGAGGCGTGCCGGCAAGGATGGAATCCGAGTAGCAGCTCGCCACCAAGTTGCTCGAGGAAGTCACGCCGCGCATGCCGCCGACGATGCCGCCGATGGAGACCGAGCGCGTTCCGCCGCCGACATAGGCGCCGGTGGTGTAGCAGTTCTGCACCTCGCACGCGGCGCTGATGCTACCCGCGATGCCGCCGATGTACTGGTCGCATACGTTGGCATTGCCATCGTAAGACTGCGACGAGCCGTCATCGCCGATGATGTATCCGCCGCCGGTCGATTGAATGATGCTGATGCCGATATTGGTGTAACAGCCCGTGATCGTGCAGCCGGTCTGGGCAAGGCCCACGATACCGCCAGCCTGCACCCAGTCGGCATACGCGGAGTCGGGGCGGTCGAGCACGTAGATCTTGCCGACGACGCCGAGGTCCTTGATGGTGGCGCCGATGGCATAGCCGAACATGCCGATAGTCGAACGGCGATCCGACGTCATGCAGATATCCCCCGTCGACCCCAGCCACAGATCGATCGTGTTCTCGCGGTTGATGTACAGGCCGTAAATGGTATGGCCCTGGCCGTCGAAGACGCCCTGGAAGGCGTCGGCCTCCTTCTTCGACGACATGGGGATCCAATTGCCCTTGTCAAGCGAATCGGTGTCGGCAGCTTCATAGGTATAGGCGTCGCCTAGGGCCACGTCGCGCGTGAGCTTGACCTTGTCGGTCTGCTTGCCGTTGCGGTTCCACCATGCCAGCTCGGCGCCGGTGCCGATAAGGTAGTAACCCTCGTCGTCACGCGCCGGCTCGGTCAGAGTCACCCCATCCCAGCAGGGAACGATTTGCACCTGCATGGTGGTGTCTTCCTCGATGGAGATCTCGTTCGACGAGACGGTGTAGCCGTCGGCTGTCACCTTGTAGGTGTAGACCTCGCCGTTGTTCAGCAAAAACGCCTTGTCAGCACCGCTGAAGGGCACCTCGTTGCCCGATTCATCGGTAACGGTCAAGCTGCAATTCGAAAGAGATTCGCCCAAATCATCGAACACCTCGAAGGACAGCTTGCTCTGGTCGCCCGCGACGGGCGCGCCCACCGCGATGCGCACGATATTCGCGACATCGTGGTTGCCCGCGTCGGAAGCATCCGTCATGCCGAGGTTCAGCATGAGCGGACCCGAGCCCGCAAGCAGGCTGTTACCCGCGAACAGCGGCTTCCCATCGCACGCGAAGCTGATCTGAGCTGTCGAGGTTGCCGTCCGGTTACCCTCGGCGTCGTAAACCGGGCGCGCATTTCGAATGTCGCCCATGGTCGACTCATACGTATGACC
>CAVHXL010000163.1:0-3434 GCA_963639885.1 bacterium
TCACCAAGGCGCTCGAGGACGCCCGTGGCCAGAAGGTTGTGAACAAGAGCCAGGAGGCGGCCGTTACCGTCACCGCCCCGGCCGACGTCATCAGTGCGCTTTCCGTCTACGACGCGTCGGTGTTCGAAGAACTTTTCATCACCTCGGGCGTGGCGTTTGTCGAAGGAGAAGAGGTTTCCTGCCAGGTCAGCGCCGCCGAAGGCGAAAAATGCCCGCGCTGCTGGAACTACCGCGAGCTCGGCGGCAACGCCAATCACCCGCACGTGTGCGCACGCTGCGGCGAGGCGCTCGACGCCATCGGATTCGTTGAGGAGTAGCGTTTGCACGGCTTTAACGACACTGAGAAAGCAAGCAAGGCGAAGGCCGGCGTCGTCGACGCCGGCCTTCGGGCGCCTGCGGGCGGCGCGTGGCACGCGAAATTCACGGCACTGGCCGTAATCGCTGTTGCGTGGTTCTTCGCGGATCGCGCGACGAAGGCGATTGTCGACAATGGGGTCAATCAGCCTGGTTCCATCGTTGGTGCTTCGGTTTTGAATTTGTTCCGCGTGCATTTGGTTTACAACACCGGAGGAGCTTGGAGCATCTTCGCAGGTGCCACCTTCGTGCTCGGCGCGTTTTCCGTTCTCATGTGCGCTGCGCTGCTTGTCTTCGCCTTCGTGCAGCGTGAGCGCATCACCTGGCCTGAAGTCATCGGGCTCGCGCTTGTTATCGCAGGCGGTCTCGGAAATGCGCTCGATCGCTTTCTGCTGAGCCACGTTGTCGATTTCATAGATCTCACGTTCATGGATTTCCCGGTGTTCAACGTCGCCGATATAGGTGTGACCTGCGGTATAGTCATCTTCCTCATCGGTTTTCTTTGGCGTGAGCATACCGAGGGCAACCTGCGTGCGACCGAGGGGAGCCCGAAATGAGCATCCTGAAAAGCTATCATGCGCAGGTAGGCGATGACGGCATGCGTATCGACGCCGTTCTCGCCAAGTGCGGCGCTTACCCCAGTCGCAGCGCTGCCGCACGTGCCCTTGAAGAAGGCAACGTGTTCGTCAACGGGGCGACGGTGGCGAAAAAGCATGCCGTCGCCGCGGGCGATACCATCGTTTACGAACTTGACGAGCAGGCCACGACGGGACCGGTGGCGGGGGAGGCTATTCCTCTCGACATCCGCTACGAGGACGACGATATGATCGTGCTGTCCAAGCAGGCTGGACTCGTGTGCCATCCCTCGATCGACCACGCGAGCGGTACGCTCGTCAATGCGCTCGTGCATCATTGCGGGGCTTCGCATCTGTGCAATGTGCAGGGCGAGGACGATCGCCTCGGCATCGTGCATCGCCTCGATCGCGACACGACCGGGCTCATGCTCGCGGCGAAAACGGATACGGCCGGCAGCGTGCTGATGGCCGACATTCGCGACCGCGCAGTTGACCGACGCTATCTCGCGCTGACCCATGGCATCATCACGCACGACTCGGGCATGGTTGACGCGCCGATCGCGCGTTCGCTGTCCGAACGTACGCGCATGGCCGTGCGCGATTGCCCCTCGGCCCGCGAGGCGGTCACCACGTTCCGCGTGCTCGAGCGCTTCGCCCCGCAGGCAGGCGACGACGGTTACACGCTCATCGATTGCAAGCTTTTCACCGGGCGCACCCATCAAATTCGCGTGCATATGCAGTACACGAAGCATCCGCTCGTGGGCGATCCCGTATACAACGCATCGGCACCGAAGGATCCGGAAGCGCAACTCGGCTTGACGCGGCAGTTCCTCCATTCGTTTCAGGTCAAGTTGCTTCATCCCATCACGGGCGACGAAATGTTCTTCGCCGACAATCTGCCCAAGGATCTCGCGGAGGTGCTCGCCGGTCTCAGCAACCGCTCGCAGGGCCGAACAGAGGCGGGGCAAGAGATCGCCGCGCTGCTCGGCGATGCTCCTCATCCGAGCGAATTACCCCTCTCGGGGGATACCTCGGCTTGCTGAAATCCGCTATCCTAGTCGACGGTGCAAGGGTCCAACTCGGCACCGTCCTATCATGCTTCATTACGAAAAGGCCAGCTAAACCATGGAAAACTGCTCGCAGGAAAAGATCGGCATCTTGCTCTCGAACACCGGATCGCCCGCAAGTCCCGATCCGGAAGACGTTCGCGCCTACCTTTCGAAGTTCCTCTCCGACCCGCGCATCCGACCTATGAACATGCTTGCCTGGTGGATCATCCTGCATCTGTTCATCTTCCCGAAGCGCAAGAGCACTTCAGGTGCGAAGTACGCGAAGATCTGGACACCGGACGGTTCCCCGTTCGATGTCGAGCATGAAAAGCTCGCACGCGAGCTGCGCAGCATCTACCAAAACGATGGTCGAAATGTTGAGGTCCGTCTCGGCATGAGTTACGGCGCGCCGTTCGTGGTCGAGGGGCTTCAGGCCCTGCGAGAGGCTGGCTGCACCCGCGTGGTCGCGCTTCCGCTTTATCCGCAAGGGGCTTACAGCACCACGAAGGCTGTTGCTGACGGGGTGGAACGCGGACTGCGCAAACTGCGCTGGGATGTTCCGATGGATATGGTCGAGGACTACAGCGATAATGCGAAATATCTCGAAGCCATCGTGCAGACCATCAAGGAGACGGATTTCAATCCCAGTGCCGGAGATAAACTCCTGTTCAACTACCACTCCATCCCGATGGCTGATATCGAAGCGGGAGACACCTACCCGAATACCGTCGAGAGGACATCCGCCGCTATCGCCTCTTCGCTTGGCCTTGGGCGAGACGACTGGGAGAGCGGCTTCAATTGCCAGTTCGATAAGGGCAGGGAGTGGCTCAAACCCTTCTCCCGCCAGATTTTGCACGCTTGGGCAAACGATGCGAGCGCGCGGCGCATCTTCATGGTATGCCCGAATTTCGCGACCGATTGCCTCGAGACCTTGTATGATATCGATTACGAATTGAAGCCGTTCTACGCGAGCCAGCTTTCGGAAGCCGGGATGAGCGAGCAGGGCCGCGATTTCATCTATATTCCCTGCTTGAATGGAACTGCAGCTCACGCAGCTGTTCTTCAATCGGTATTGTCGCCGTATATCGAATAGGAGCCAATCCATGGGCCAAGGATGCGAAAGCAAGCAGAAGACCGTTCTTCTCGGGGTCACGGGATGCATCGCGGCCTATAAGTCCTGCGAGATTTTACGCGGCCTGCAAAAGGCAGGTGTTCGCGTTAAGGTGGTGATGACCGAGCACGCCACGCACTTCGTCGGTCCCACCACCTTTCGCGCGCTGACGCACGAACCGGTTGCCATCGGGCTGTTCGACGACCCCTCCGACCCAATACACCATATCTCCCTCGCCGAGGAAGCCGACCTGTTCCTCATCGCGCCCGCAACGGCGAACGTTGTGGCGAAAATAGCCCATGGAATTTGCGACGATCTGCTTTCGACGACCGCCCAGGCATGCAC
>CAVHXL010000164.1:0-3430 GCA_963639885.1 bacterium
CTTCGTCTAACAGGGGCTTCGTCTAACAGGGGCTTCGTCTAACAGGGGCTTCGTCGTTAAGCGCTGGCGAGTTTGGCTTTTGCGCTGTGCTTGGCTGTTTGCTCGAGAATCTTCCCGTAAACAGCTTTGCTGACTGAGATGTCGTAGCCATCGACTGTTGAAACATTCTTGCCTGAAACCCCATCAACGCTACCGAGCTTTACGGTGTAGTCGATAAACGATTTCACTTCCTCCCAGGAGGGAAGGAGCGTTTGCCCTGAAAGCTCCTCGAGGCATCCCGTGAGCCCGTAGGCTCCCCAGTTTGAAACAGATGCAAGAACTAGGTTATCAACAGGGACCACACATGGATCGATTGGCAGTGTGGCGTGGATCTCGGCAAGCAACGAGCCCATACCGATTTCGTTCCCACCATCGCCGATGCCGATCGTGGGTATACGCCCTTGTGCTGCGATAAACAGATCATCGACGCTGCTCGTGAGGCCTCCTACCGATTTGCCGCGCATGTTCAGATAGTCGCCAGACGCATTGCGGCCGCAGCGTTCGATTGAGATAAGGCCGACTGGGTTGAACGATTCGAGAAGCTCTTCGTAACGGTTTCGGTCGAAGGATTTCTGGATTGCAAGCACGGCAACATCGCTGTCGGCGTAATAGGCTCGTGCGAAAGGCTCAGCAAGAATGATTGGCGAGAAGCCGAGAAGCGTAAGGGCGCGCGCAACCACCATGGTGCCTGCAGGCCCGTCGGTTTCCGGATAGCCGTTCACGAAGAAGCCAGTGGTCAGAAAAACCGTGCGACCACGATCCCACGATAATATTTCACGAGCCGCCTCATGGCAAAAATCCGGCGAGATGAACTTCGCGAGCTTTGTCATCCCGCGATGAGAATGCTGCAGAATGGCATCTTCGATGGAGTTCACAACGAGGCGTTGGGGATCGGATTGCGCTGAGTCTTTCGCGAAAGCTTGAGCTTGCATGATTATCCTAGTCCGTTACGGGTTTACTCGGTTGCCTTTTTGAATTCGTCTATGACGGTGGAACGAAGCTGCTCGAGCAGCTCGGGGGCCTTGCCGCCAACCTGCTTGCCATCAATCTCGTTGGCATGCAGGCAGAGGTTCGAGGAGCTGGTGACCAAGACCTCGTCAGCAGCGAACAGCTCATCGAGGGTGAAGGCCTCCTCGCTCACCGGGATGCCCAGCTCGTTTGCGGCCTTGATGAGGTGCTTGCGGGCGATGCCGGGGAGGATCAGCTCATCGGTGGGCGCCGTACGCAGCACACCGTTTTGGAGAATGTGGCAGTTTGAGTGGGCGCATTCGGTCACGCGCCCGCCGGGACGATAGAAGACAGATTCCTGGCAGCCGGCTTTTTTCGCGCGCTCCGTGGCCAAGCAGGACGGAATCAGGTTCAGCGTTTTGATATTGCAGTAATAAAAACGCTTGTCCTCGGTGGTTATCAGCTTGATGGGCTCAAGGCCGTCGGAGATTTTAGCGGGCTTGAGCATGACCCAGAGGTTGCCCGGGCCTGAGGTAAATGCATGATCGCGAATGCCCGTACCACGAGTGACCTGGTAATAAACGAACAAATCGCCTGTATCGACCTCGTGAACAAGCTTGTTGAGCAGATCTTTCAACTCCTGCTTGGTGCAGGGCATTTCGATCTCCAGCATACGAGCGCTGTTGAAGAAGCGATCGACGTGCTCGTCGAGAGCGAAAATGTGATAGTTGCGCGCCGGGCCGGCATCGTAGACGCCGTCGCCGAACCAGCAAACGCGATCATTCATGGGAATGGTCATCTCGTCGAGCGGTCCGAATTTGCCGTTGTAGTAACCAAGGTTCTCCATGGCGTTTGATGCTCCTTCTACGAATGTATAATTGGCACGTCTGATTACGTACCGACTTTTACAGACACAACGTAGCACTGAGATGTTTCCATTTCCTTACCCAATTGGTTGCATGGTGGGAAAAATCGCGGTGAGAGGTTGGTTGCGTGCCGGAACTGTGCGGGATGGCGCAATGATCGACTAATATCACGCGAGTGCGCTTCAAATTGGTTTTATTGAAAGGCTGAGAACATGGGCGTCATCTTGAAATCGCCAGGCGAAATCGAGGCCATGAAGGCCGCGGGACAACTCTCCGCCGAGGTTTTACGAAAAGCGGGGGAGATCATCCGGCCCGGCATTTCGACTCTTGAAATCGATGAATTCGTGGAAACGTACATCCGCGAACATGGGGGAATTCCGGCGTTCAAGGGCTATCAAGGATTCCCCGGGTCAATTTGCGCATCGGTGAACGACGCTATTATTCATGGCATTCCATCGAGGGACGTGGTGCTCAAAGGTGGGGATATCATATCGATCGATACAGGGGCAACGGTTGACGGATGGGTTGGTGACAACGCATGGACCTTTGCGGTAGGAAAGATATCGAGCGAGAACAAGGAGCTTTTGCGCGTTACCGAGAAATCGATGTGGGCAGGCATCGAATGCGCGCACGCCGGCAATAGGCTGGGGGATATCGGGCATGCGGTGCAGGCGACGGCGGAGGCTGCCGGATATGGCGTGGTTCGCGAGTTCGTCGGGCATGGTGTAGGACGCAAAATGCACGAGGAGCCATTGGTTCCCAATTATGGACATCGACATTTCGGTATGAAGCTGCAGGTGGGAATGGTGTTGGCTATCGAACCGATGGTTAACAGGGGGACGCGCAAGATCCGCCAGGGCGGCGACGGCTGGCTGGTGCTTACCCGCGATGGGCTGCCGAGCGCGCATTTCGAGAAGATGGTGGCCATCACCGAGGAGGGTCCGGTCGTTATCACGACCGAGCCGGATCATAAGCGACCGGTGTAGATTAGCCAATTAGCCGATTAGCCGCGGGCCAGCCGCCGGTTAGCCATCCCTTGTGGCGAGAGATGCGGTTTCATTTCGGATACGACTAAGCCGCATGAGGGACGGATGCTCGTGATTATGCGTTTGCGGGCGATGCGATAGTCTGGGGCGCAACGTGAAAAGGCCGAGACGACGCCTCGGCCTTTTCACGTTGCGGGTTCGTTCGTCTGGAAACGCGCTACTTCAGCTGCTTGCCGTCAGTGTCCCAGTAGAACTTCTTGAACTTGCGGATTTGGTTGATGTGCATGATGCGCGCCCAAAGGTTGTGCTTGAAGGAATCGGGCGCATAGTGCAGCGGGTAGGGCTCCTCCGTTGCAGCGAGCGCCTTGAGCGCGGCCGCGAGGCGCTCCTTGTTGTCCATGCTGCGCTTGAGCACGTAAGCGGGCACGCAGCAGTACAAAAACGGGTCGTACGCCTCGCGTTCGGGAACAGGCAGGCCCATGACGAACTCGCGGACGATGAGCTCGACGAAATTCTGGCCGCCGAGGCTCATGTAATACGTGTTGCGCCCGCAGCGGGTGTTCACCTCGAAGAAGCGGAACGACCCGTCGC
>CAVHXL010000165.1:0-3372 GCA_963639885.1 bacterium
CCCCTACGGACACGAGCGGCTCGAATGCGTCGCATCGCTCGTGCTGGGGGTCATCCTGCTGGCCACGGGCATAGGAATCGGCTACGTCGGCCTTGACGCCATTGCAACCAGATCGTACCTGCAATCCTCCAGCCCGAGCATGCTCGCGCTTTCAGCGGCGGTGGTATCGATCCTCGTCAAGGAGGCGATGTTCTGGTACACGCGGCACCAGGCGCGCGTGCTCAATTCCAGCGCCTTCATGGCCGACGCATGGCACCATCGCTCCGACGCGCTATCATCCGTCGGCGCGCTTGCGGGCATCGGCGCCGAGATGCTCGGGTTCGCCCCCGGAGACGAGATCGCCAGCATCCTGATAGGCATCGTCATCCTGAAAGTAGCCTTCGACGTGCTGAAAGAGGCGCTCGGGAACATGACCGACACGCCATGCGACCGCGCCGAGGAGCGAAAGATCGCCGAATGCATCGAGGGGGTTGAGGGCGTGGTGCGCCTCGACGCCCTGCGAACGCGTAAATTCGGCAGCCGCATTTACGTGGATGCGGAAATCGCAGCCGATGGGAACCTGCCCCTGTCACAGGCCCACGAGATCGCGGAAGCCGCCCACGACGCCGTCGAGGCGACGTTTCCCGACGTGAAGCACATCATGATCCACGAGAACCCGGCGTAGGGCAGGCCGCCCGCGGGCGGGCGGGCAGGAGGCGTCGCGGGCCGGCCCCGGCCGCCGCAAGCGGACGGCGCGCGGGGCGACGCGAGCTGGCTGCCGCAAGCGGGCTTGCGTCGCGGGCGGGCCGCCAGGCGGACGGGCCGGCATGCGCCGCAGTCGGGCCGCCATGGGTGGGTGACCCAGCTAGCGGGACCGCCCGGCTACCGCATGCCGGCCGCCCAGCCGCGCGCGACCATGCGCCCGGCATCCGCATCCAAATCCCCCTGCCCATGCTTCGCGATTTCGGGTACAATGCAGCATTTAAGTACTGTAAAACATACGCGCTGAAGAAAAGGAGGTCATCGACATGGGTAGGGTGTACAACTTCTCCGCAGGTCCCGCGGTGCTGCCCGAAAGCGTTCTTCGCGAAGCTGCGGACGAAATGCTCGATTATCGCGGTTGCGGTATGTCGGTAATGGAGATGAGCCACCGATCTTCAGCGTTTCAAGGCATCATCGATGAGGCGGAAGCCGACCTTCGAGAGCTGATAGGCATCCCGGATAACTACCGGGTTCTCTTCCTGCAGGGCGGTGGCTCCACGCAGTTCTCCATGGTGCCGCTCAACCTTATGCGCAACGGCCACGGCGAGTACATCGTCAGCGGCTCGTGGAGCAAGAAGGCCTACCAGGAAGCCGCGCGTCTTCGCGACGCGCGCATGATCGCCGATTCCTCCGACGGGAACTTCAGCTACATCCCCGACGTTTCCAGCCTTACGATCAGCCCCGATGCCGACTATGTTTACATTTGCCAGAACGAAACCATCTACGGCACGACCTATCGGGCCCTGCCCGAGTGCGGCGGCGTGCCTTTGGTCTCCGACGTTTCGTCGTGCTTCCTCAGCGAGCCCATCGATGTTGAGCGCTACGGTCTCATCTACGGCGGCGCGCAGAAAAACGTCGGGCCGGCCGGCGTGACCATCGTCATCGTGCGCGAAGACCTCATTCCCGCCCACGAGGTGCCAGGCGTTCCCACCATGCTGCAATACCGCACACATGCCGAAGCGAAAAGCCTGTACAACACGCCACCTTGCTACGCCATCTACATCTGCGGCAAAGTGTTCAAGTGGATCCGTTCCCAAGGCGGGCTTGAGGGCATGCGCGACATCAACCAGGCGAAGGCGAAGCTGCTCTACGACGCGCTTGACGAAAGCGCGCTGTTCAACGGCACGGCGCGCAAGCAGGACCGCTCGCTTATGAACGTGCCTTTCGTGACGGGCGATGCCGAGACGGACGCCCGGTTCATCGCCGAGGCGGACGCCGCGGGGCTGAAGAACATCAAGGGCCACCGCAGCGTCGGCGGCATGCGCGCAAGCATCTACAACGCGATGCCCATCGAGGGCGTGCAGGCGCTCGTCGATTTCATGCGCGCATTCGAAGCACGCAACCCGGTACCTCCGCGATCTATGTAGGGCGACCTCATCGCCCGAAACCAACCGCAGCCGCGATTCCCGCGCAGAGCTCGCGGCCCGCATTCGCACCGGCGGCATAAGCCCGTCGGCCGGTTTCGTGTTTCCACAAGCGGCCATTCAGGGCAGCTCGCAACACCCGACCGGCGGCGAGCTTTCGCGAAACCTGCGCGCCCCGCGGTGCACCGCGCACGACGCGCGCCGCACCACCACCCCGTAACCCAGCAGCAACAGCTGCTCAACCGAAGGAGAAACCCAATGCGCTACATCAAAACGATCGACGACATCACCAAAGAGGGCGAGGTCACGTTCGGCGCCGGCTACGAGTTCGTCGACGAGACCGAGAAAGCCGACGCCATCCTCATGCGCTCGACGAACCTGCACGGCTACGAGCTGCCGGAAAGCATCCGCGCCATCGCGCGCTGCGGCGCCGGCGTGAACAACATCCCCATCGAGGAGTACGCCAAGCACGGCGTGGTGGTGTTCAACTCGCCCGGCGCGAACTCGAACGCCGTCAAGGAGCTGGTGCTGGCTATGCTGGTGCTTTCCAGCCGCGGCGTGGTTCAGTCGATGAACTGGGTGCGCGACAACGCCGCCGACCCCGATATCTTCGTGAACGCCGAGAAGGCGAAGAAGTCGTTCGTCGGCCGCGAGCTCAAGGGCAAGTCCATCGCCGTCATCGGCTTGGGCAACGTTGGCTCGAAGGTGGCGAACGCCTGCGCCGATCTGGGCATGGAAGTGTACGGCTACGACCCGTTCATCTCGGTCGAGCACGCCTGGGCCCTCTCGCAGAAGGTCCAGCGCGTCGCGACCCTGGAGGACGCGTGCCGCGACCGCGACTATCTGACGCTGCATGTCCCCTCGAAGGCGGACACCATCCGCATGATCGGCGAAGAGCAGCTGAACCTGCTTGGCGAGAACGCCGTGCTGATCAACTACTCGCGCGAGACCATCGTCGACGAGGATGCGGTCGACGCCGCGCTGCGCGCGGGCAAGATCGCCTGGTTTGCCACCGACTTCGCCACCACGAAGACGGTGCTCATGCCCAACACGTTCATCACGACGCATTCCGGCGCCGGAACCTCCGAGGCCGAGGCCAACTGCGCCGATATGGCCATTTCCGAGCTGAAGGACTACCTGGAAAACGGCAATATCGCCAACTCGGTGAACTACCCGACCTGCTCGATGGGCAAGGCGCGCGCCGCCAGCCGCATCGCATGCCTGCACGCCAACGTCCCGAACATGATCGGCCAGATCACCGCCGTTC
>CAVHXL010000166.1:0-3370 GCA_963639885.1 bacterium
CGTGCTGTCCTTGGCGGAAACGACCATGCCCGCCATCGTCGCGTCGCTAAACGAACCGGCCAGCTCCTTCGCCTTGTCGGCGCCCTCCGAAACCGTCGCGAACACGACGCCTTCGGCGTTCGACGCGGCAAAGACGCCCGTCTCGCCTGCGAGCGCGAAGCCTGTCCCAAGCGTGAAGCTTTCCGCCTTCGCGGCATACAGCCCGCACGTTGCAGCCGACGAAGCCAAATCGAAGGCCAGCGTGTTCTTAAGCGTCACACCAGGCACCGAGGCGTACACGCCCACGGCGGGGCCCGCATGCTCGGCATCGATCACCTGCTCGCCGAACTGCTCTTTGAGCGAAGCAGCCTTTTCGGCATCGACGGAAATCTCGTTGACCTTCGCTTCAATGAGGCAATTGTCGAGCGTCACATCGACCTTCGCGCCTTCGAGCGCCGATTCGGGCGCCGATCCCGCAACGAAAGCCGCATAGACGCCGTAGGCGCTATGCTCAGCATCGTTTGCGGCAGACGCATCAGCGGTGTTCGCGCGAACCGCGATGCCGATATTGGAAACCGACACCTTCGGAGCGGAAGCCTTGTAGACCTTCGCGCCCGCGTCGTCGGTCGTCGAATCGATTTCGGGCGCTACGCGAACGCCGGAAACCAAGTCGGACACCTTATTCGCTTCGACGATAAGGCGCAGCGGCACATCGCTTTCAACCTTGTCACCGGAAGCCGCCTTCTCGGAAGGCTTGTATTCGGTGTCGACGATGCTCACCTCACCGCGAGAGGCGCTTGCATCGATACCCGATTCAACCGCACCTATCACGGTGGCGGTATGTCCGCGGAAATCGATCGTCGCCTGCTCGCCTTCGGGAACCGAGACGACCAGCGTGTGAGACGTTTCGACATCGGCGGACAGGTAATATGTTCCGCCTTCGGTTATAGCAAGATCGCCGTCGGCCCACGCCTTGGCGATATCGGTTTCCTGTTTGGCCGCATCGCTTGCCTGCGCCTGCGCATCGCTTGCCTGCTTCGCGGCAGCATCGGACCCAGATGCCGCGGCGGCATCCTGGTTCTGCGACAACTGCGCTGCGACATCCGTCGCGGCAGACGAGCTTGACGCTGATCCCGTTGCCGGGTCGGCGTAGGCCAGGGGGTTTCCTCCGTAGCCGAATGCGAGCGTCACGCTAAGCAGGACGCTTATGGCCTTCGACGACAAGGGGGCACCTCCCTTCTGCCTCGTACTTAGTTTCATCAAACCATCCTTTCCTTATCGAGCTGCGAACATGTGCGGATCACAGCCATTGACCGCCTGCCTGCTTCACCACGCCGTAGCCGGAGACGACGCCATCGCTTTGGGCATCGGCAAAACTGCAGCGATAGAAGGTTGAATAGAAGTCGTTGAAATAGCTCTCGCAGCTGTAGCGATCACTCGTGTCGAAGCATTGGAACCACGTATAGGCCCACGGTGCCGAAAGGAAGCTTTCGACCGTGCCGTCGGCCCATGAGCCCGCAAGCCCGCTCGGCATGACATACACGCGATAAGCCTGCCCGGCGTTGTAGTAGCCGTTCGTCTTCTGGGATGACGCGACGACGCGGTCGGCATAGGTTTCGTTACGGGTGATGCAGCCGGGGAAATCGGAATCGCCAACGGTCCTGAAGCTGCTCGCAAGGTTCGTGGAGCCCATGTAGTACAGCCACAGGCCGCGATTCGAGAAAGCGCGCGGGGCGGTAGCCACATCGACCCCAAGGTTATGGTTCGCATCCGAAGCGAGATATATAAGATAGGGGCTATCCGACAAGGTTATTCCGTCGATTCCCTGATCGGCAACGCCCGCAGATTGCAGGTAGTAGTCGACAAGGGAACTGCAGCCAAAGCGCTCGCTGCTGGAAGCATGCGGCGAAAGACCCGCCCCATCGGAGCAATCAACCTCCTTGCCATCAAGGTAGAAGCCACGCACGCCCAACCAGCTTTGGTCGCCCGTGAACGAGGTGTCCCTGAATCCCGTCCACGAATCGATGTAGGCGGTGTTGTATGCGGCGATCTTCGTCGCGGGGGTGCCGGAATCCTTTCCGCCAGAGGAAATGCGATTGCTCGTGTTGCCGTCGGAGACCTTGTACGACGTGCCCCCGTTGGAGCTCTCCACGCTCGCCAGGGTGCTTTGCACCATGGACACATAGGCCGATGCCATATTCGACGAAGAGCCGTTCGTGGCGATGCGCATGATTTCGCCGACCGCCACCACCGCCGAAGTGATATCGTCCTGCGGCGTATCGACGTCGCCGAGCGCGGGCATGTGCACAACGCTCACGCCCGCCTCCATGAGCTGCGATATCTGGCTGTTGTCCAGGTACGTGGTGCCGCGCTCGAGCAGCACCACCTTCGTGCCGGAATCCACGATAGCCTGAAGATTCGCGCTCGTGCCCTGCCAGCCGACGGCCACGTCATCCAGGCCCTCGTTTGGAAATGCCGACGTTCCCAGGATCTTGTTCAGCCACACGTCATCAGCGGCAGTGAGCGTGCCTTTGCCGCCGAGCATCTCGACGATGAGCGCGTACTGACCGCATGCCGCGATCTTGCCTTCATGGGGCAAGGTCGTGTTGGTGCCGGTTCCGTCGTATTCGGAACCCTTGGAAGTATCGCCTGACGGGCCATTGCCATCATCGCCGCCGGTGCTGTTGCCCCCTCCAGACTCTTTCGACTCGGAGTCGTCTTTCGTGGCCCCGTTGCTATCCTTGTCTCCCGTTTCGTTCGTTTTGCCCGTGAGCTGATCGGCCTTTGCGCTGCCGCCGCTGCCGGATGTTCCTCCCGACCCAGCCGTTGCGTTGATGTTCAGCAGCTTCGCGAGCAGGCCGCCGGCATTGGACGCCTGCTTGTTGTCGCCTTCCTTGTTCGCCGCCTCGTCTCCCGACGTGGCGTTGAACTCTTTGTCGGTATCGTCTTTATGCTCACGCTGATCGGTTTGCGCCTCTTCGGTGTTCGGGCTCTCGTCGTACGTCGCCTTATCGTTTTCCTGCTCATCGATATCCTGCGAGGCGTTCCTCGTGCTCTCGGGAAGGTTGGGGTTGTCGGGAGCATTGAAAAGGAAGCTCCATACCGGGTCGGTGCTCAGCAGAGCAGAGTCATCGGTATAGGCGATCTCAGTAAGAACATCGGTATCCTTGCACCCGCCAAGCGATCCGGCCATGGCGCCCGCAAGAACGACCGCCAACGCGCCGCGCACCGCCCTCGACGCAATATCGCCGAGTTTTTTCATGCCCTTGTAAGAGTGAAGCACAGCAATCCCCTTTTGCTTCCTATAGGCTCGCCTGAGCATATTCTTTTCGGAGGTTATGCTTTTGCGAGAATATTCCTCTTACTTTTTTAAGCTTGATAGGGTAACAAG
>CAVHXL010000167.1:0-3292 GCA_963639885.1 bacterium
CCTCATCGGTTTCAACGTATGAAGTTGTAGGCCGTACTTTATTCCAGCTGCCCGCGGAGCGCAACCCCCGAATTTCGCGAATTTACGAACGGGAAACATTCAACGGCGAACGGGCTGAAAGCGGCGGACGGCGCGAGGGGGCGGACGGGCCGAAAGCTGACAAAGACGGCGCGAGGGGCAGGCGGGTCGAAAGCGGCGGAGACGGCGGCGCCCCCAAAGTTCCCGCCCATCGCGCAATGTTGCGCAACAACTTGCGCGAGGAAACGATCAATCTGCCTTACGCCCGATTAAACGTCGGAAAACAGCATTGACACCGTCCGCGTCGTTCCCTACATTTTCACCATCGATCAGGGTTCGCGCGGAACCGCACGCGGGAAACGACCACTCGAACGGGAAAGGGAAAGCATGACAACCAGCACATTCGCAAAAATCACGAGAGGGGGGACAGCCTTCGTCCTCGCTTGCTCGATGAGCCTTCCGACGCAGGCCTTAGCCGACGAAGCATCCCAAGCCGCCAATCAGCAAGCGCAGGCTTCGCAAACGGCAACCGAGGGCCAGCAAACGCAAGGCAGCCCGCAGCAGACAAGCGAAACCCAGCAATCCGGTTCATCTGAAAGCGCCCCCTCGCAACAGGACGAGCAGATCGCAACCCAAACCCCTGCATCAAGCGAAAGCCTCGAATCCTCCAGCATCCAAGACGGCGACCACGTCACCACGCAAGACGCCGAGTCGGCGGACCGCGCGCCTTCCGCCGAAAGTTCAAGCTCGGATACGGATGCCCAGCTCGATGCCACCTATTATGTCGACTGGACCGAAAACGGCACCTGCGAATGGTCCATCTCCAAGGACGGCGAGCTAGTGGTCCGACCCGCCAACGGAGCCTCCACGGGCACGCTCAAGGACTCTCAACCGTGGTCCACCTACAAAAACAACATTCGCTCAGTTAGGTTCGAGAAGACCGTCAAAGCGACAGACTGCGCAAGCATGTTCAGCTGCTGCTATTACCTGACAACCATCGATCTACGCGGGCTCGACACGTCCCAGGCAACCAGCATGGCTAACATGTTCGTGTCAGACTTGCTCCTGACCTCGGTCGATATGTCATCCCTGAACACCGCGAACGTAACCAGCATGATGCAAATGTTCGATGACTGCCAAGCTCTTCTGTCGGCCAACCTATCTTCCCTCAACACGGCGAAGGTCACGGACATGCGCAATATGTTCAACAACTGCCAATCGCTAACGAGCCTCAACCTCTCATCGTTCAACACGGCGAAGGTCACGAACATGGAAAACATGTTCTACAATTGCAAGTCCCTCAAATCGTTGAATCTTTCCTCGTTCAACACGGCGAAGGTTTCCAGCATGGCAAGCATGTTCCGGGGTTGCTCGTCGCTCGCCTTCCTCGATGTCGCATCGTTCGACGGCTCCCAACTGACGACCGCGGGGTCGATGTTCACCGGATGCGAATCTCTGACCAGCGTAAATCTCGCAAACTTTAAAACGCCGAAGCTTGAAAACGCTGGGAACTTTTTCAATGGATGCTCGAAGCTGGAGTCCGTCGACCTCTCGCGCTTCGATACGTCGAAGACCACATTCATGCTCGACTTCTTCGGTAACTGCACCTCGCTGAAAACCATCAAACTGGGAGCAGACTTCGATTTCCGAGGACTGAGCACAAGCCGCCAGTGCAGCTTCTGCAAACCATCTGAATACACCACGCAAAAGTGGAAGAGCAGCGCCGACGGGAAGACTTACTCCTACGATCAGATTCCCAATTGCGTGGCATCCACCTACACGCGCCAGAATGTGCATCGCCTGTTCGGGAATTCACGATATGAGACCAGCTATGCCATCTCGCAGGAGGGCTTCGACTCCGCGAGCTGCGCGATTGTCGCCTCGGGAGAGAACTTCCCCGACGCGCTGGGCGCCTCCGCACTCGCGGGAGCCGTCGATGGACCGGTTGTTCTGACCAGCCCGAGCAACTGGAACCGCTATCAGTCCGATTACAACATGACCTCCGAGCTCAAGCGCCTTGGTGTGAAAAAGGTCTACATCATCGGCGGCAGCGCAGCCGTCCCCACCATCGCCGAGACGAAGCTCAAGGCGGCAGGCTACGAAGTTGAGCGAGTGTATGGCGACACGCGCCAGCAGACCGCGGCGAGAGTGGCGGAGAAGGTCGCCTCGTTGTCCTCGTGCGACACCGCCATCGTGGCCTCAGGCACCACGCCCTGGGACTCGCTGTCCGCAAGCCCCTATGCTTACGCCAAGAAGTGCCCCATCTACCTGACCGAGGGCGACGGCTCGCTATCCGCAAACACGATCTCGGCCATTAGGGCGAATCGCGGCATCAAGAAGATCGTGATCGTCGGCGGCGACTCAGCGGTCTGGTCGGGTGCCGAGGCGTCGCTGCGCTCCGCAGGATACTCGGTCGAGCGTTGGAGCGGCAACACGCGTTACGATACGTCGCAGATCATTGCCAGCAAGGCGATCGCCCAGGGCATGTCGGCATCCACCGTGGCGGTCGCTTCGGGCGAGAACTTCCCCGACGCGCTGGCCGGCGGGGCGCTGGCAGGCAGCCGTAACGGCGTACTGCTGCTCTCGCCGAAGTCCGACGGCGAGGCTGCGGCGTCGTGGATCGCCTCCCACCGCACGTCGCCGGCCGACTACTACCTGCTCGGCGGCACCGGCGCGCTTTCCGACAACGTGAGCGGTGCCATCCAGGGCAGAATCTGGTAGCAGGCGCGCGCAGAGGACGAACCAAGGCGAAGGCGAAGGGCAGCCAAGCTCTTCGCCGGGGCAGATGAGCGGCAGCCAAGCCCTTCGCCGGGGCAGATGAGCGGCAGCCAAGCCCTTCGCCGGGGCAGATGAGCGGCAGCCAAGCCCTTCGCCGGGGCAGATGAGCGGCAGCCAAGCCCTTCGCCGGGGCAGATGAGCGGCAGCCAAGCCCTTCGCCGGGGCAGATGAGCGGCAGCCAAGCCCTTCGCCGGGGCAGATGAGCGGCAGCCAAGCCCTTCGCCGGGGCAGATGAGCGGCAGCCAAGCCCTTCGCCGGGGCAGATGAGCGGCAGCCAAGCCCTTCGCCGGGGCAGATGAGCGGCAGCCAAGCCCTTCGCCGGGGCAGATGAGCGGCAGCCAAGCCCTTCGCCGGGGCAGATGAGCGGCAGCCAAGCCCTTCGCCGGGGCAGATGAGCGGCAGCCAAGCCCTTCGCCGGGGCAGATGAGCGGCAGCCAAGCCCTTCGCCGGGGCAGATGAGCGGCAGCCAAGCCCTTCGCCGGGGCAGATGAGCGGC
>CAVHXL010000168.1:0-3249 GCA_963639885.1 bacterium
TCAAAACACTTTCGGCTACGTTCGGGCTTCCCTTTTCCATCAACGCCCAACATATACGAAGACGTATCGCATAGGTAATTCGCCGCAACTCCGGAAGAGCGCTTTACTTGCTCAGGAACGATTTTTTCAACCCCATGCTTACCGTCTCCGCAAGGGATAACTGCTTTCAAACTCCCGTCAGGAGAAAGTTCAAGCAGGTACTTGACTTGACGCGCACACCAACCCGGCCTCGCAACACCGCTGTCGGGGTTCTCGAGAAGCTGCTCGTAATAGCGTGCCAACGATTGAATGATCATCGGTACACCTCGCTTCCCGCAACGTCGATAACCCCATTACGCATAACAGCCCGGTAGAACATGGGGGTGATATCTTCGGGATTTGAATAGTCCATGTCATACAGCATGATGCCGAAATCGCGCTCCGGCACATCATCGTAAGCACCTGCCGCATGCCCTTTCTCCATCAGGCTTACGTTCGCAGCAAACTCCCTACAGCCGAAATAGGGCTGGCTGTAGCATTGACCCTTGCGCAAACGTCGTTTCAATAGCTCGCAGAATTTTCCAGGATTGTCCGCCGGCTTCGCCAAGTCAGTCATAACGAAATGCGCATCTATAACGTAGCGAACGTCCGTCAAGATAAGCGATGCGCGTTGGGCTATATTTTCTTGAGAGCTGATATAGGGCAAATCCTTTGACCCCAAAACAGCAGCTTTCATATCTGCCACCGAGGCTTTCTTCGTCACCTCATTGCGCCGAACACTGCTGAACTTTATGGGGTTGATCACATGGATACGATCGATCACATAACGCATACCGGGATGCCAGTACACACTCTCGATTAGGCCCCTTGCCGCACTTGGAGTTATCACATCGTAGGTAACTCGCTCAACGCTTAGCTCAGGACGCGTAAACAACGCCCTATCACCCCAAGCTTCTATTCTGAAACCGAATGCCATGCAAAACCTCCTCTCCTTACGCGCAGCCGTTACGGCCACGCCTCTCGGTTCGTTTATCGATTCGCTAGAAGAAAAGGGCATCACCTCCTGCTCGCGCGATGTCTAAGCCAACATCATCACGATAAAATCCCTCGTCAAGAAGAACATACGTATCGGAATTCAACGGCTCGATAGCCCCTGCGGCATCAAGCGCACGAACATCCCCGCTGTAAAGGGAAATTGAGTAGCGGGACAGCATCCGCCAGTCTCCTCGTGAAAGAATACCGCTGCGAGCTCGCTCTAATGCGGCTTCATTTTCTGCGCAAGGGATCACGAGCGGAAGCGACCCCTCATCGATGAGCTTAAAGTCATGCCCCACATCTTCGAAAGGAAAAACGGCTATGCCATCATGCAGGACGCATTGCGACATGCGTTGGACAATCCTCTTCTCATCAAGCTGGCTTTCGCCTTTTGCTAGATATAACCGCTGAAAATAGGCGGGAATAAGGCTTTCAACGTCAAGCGACTCGGTCGATGCCTCAAGCAAGCCTGGCAAAACACTCTGCGAAACCTGCGCCCGCTGCCCCACCTCGGCCGGAATGCTATACGACTCAGCCGGAATAAACAGGTGAACAACGCTGTCTTGCACTGCTCTTTTTCCCTCGCGATTACAGCGTCCCGCCGCCTGGACAAGCGAATCGATGCCCGCAACGGCCCGATATACAACGGGAAAATCAAGGTCAACGCCCGCCTCCACAAGGCAGGTAGCCACCACGATGCAACGATCCCCGCGCTGTAGCCGCCGAGCAATCTGCGCCAAGATTCGCTTACGATGAACAGAATGCATCATGGTTGTTAAATGGTAGACGCCGTCATCGCAACCGACAGCGCTAAGCCGATCAAAAAGGCAACGAGCCTGCTTCCTGCTATTTACGATGCAAAGCGCCTGATCGTGTTCGAGCAGTGCGTTCGCTATCTGCTCGTCGTCGAGCTTGCCATCGCTTCGATACGTTACCCGCGCAAGCGTTTCCGAAAGCCGTCGAGGATCGGCTGATAGTTCTTCGACCGAAAGGCCTTCCTTGCGGAAATACTCCTCCAAGCAAGGCTGGGTTGCCGTGCACAAGACCACCGTGCAATCATAGTTCTTAACCAACTCGGCCAACGCCTTCACGCACGGCAGCAGAAATTTCGTCGGGATCATCTGCGCCTCGTCCAAAAGAATGACGCTGTTCGCGATGTTGTGCAGTTTCCTGCAACGCGATGTCTTCGAAGCAAACAACGACTCGAAGAACTGTACATTCGTCGTAACGATCACAGGAGCATCCCAATTTTCAGAGGCCAGTTTCATCCGATTGAGCAGACTGGTCGGATCTTCCGAATCTCCCTTTTCAGAATCACCGTAATCAAATGAGCTGTGGTGCTCGAGCACGTTGTTCTTGCCAAGAATATCGCGATACACAGCGGCATTCTGCTCAATGATGGAGGTGTAGGGAATAGCGCAGATAACACGCTGAGCACGCGCCCCTTCCACGCACGCGTGATTAAGGGCGAACCTAAGCAGGCCCAGTGTCTTACCGCTGCCCGTAGGCGCCGTAAGAGAGAACACTCCAGGTTTCTTCCCCGAAGCAGCAAGGCAATCGTCGAGCATGCCACAACGTGCCTCATTGACCAGTCCGTTTGGTGGATAAAAACCCTCAAGATGACGCTCAAGACGATCGCGCAGCACAGGAAGGGAGTCTGTCCGAACACCTTCGCGCGCCTTTCCCGCCATAAACGCTTCAGTACAGAGAAAGTCGGCGTCAACAAGACAACTGAACACCATGCGCGTCATCATCGACAGGGCGAAGGCCCCATCTTCATTCGACTTCGGCAAAGCCCTAAACTCAGGGGGCTTTACTTCGGGGGCCTCGATGTCACCTCGAAACGCAGAATAATCAGGGATTTTCCCGTGACCGGCAATCTTCAACCTGCCCAGCAAAGACCCACCGTCATCGACAACCGTTCCACCGTTGGGAAGCCCCCCATGGTGCCCTGCGACACAATAAGACAACATGCCCGCAGCATCTTCCCTTAACTCAAAAGCGCCTGCGGTGGAATGATCAACCTTCGGGCCGTTGTCGAGAATCCTATGCTGAAACCCCTCGGAGTATTTGCCGATGTCATGCAGCAAACCTGAAGCATAAGCCCACGAAGAGGCCCCGAAGGAATCGGCGAACCGCGCCGCCATCTCCGCTACTGCTTCCAAGTGCTCCTCGACCGATTCGTAGCGCGCACCATCTTCTGAAACATGGGCAACGAATGCCGGAGCGCAAGGA
>CAVHXL010000169.1:0-3188 GCA_963639885.1 bacterium
ACATCAAGTTCATGCTCATTCCCTCCGACCCGGCTGACGAGAAGGACATCATCGTCGAGATCCGCGCGGCTGCCGGCGGGGACGAGGCAGCCATCTTCGCGGGCGACCTGTTCAAGATGTATGAGCGCTTCATCTCCTCGAAGGGCTGGAAGACCGAGCTCATGGACGTCAGCCCCTCGGAGGCTGGCGGCTATAAGGAGATTCAGTTCAAGGTGAAGGGCGACAAGGTCTACTCGGTCATGAAATACGAATCGGGCGTGCATCGCGTGCAGCGCGTTCCCAAGACCGAATCTCAGGGCCGCATCCATACCTCCACCGCTACGGTGGCCGTGCTGCCCGAAGCCGATGAGGTAGAGGTCGACATCAACGAGAACGACCTGCGCATCGACGTGTTCCGCGCTGGTGGCCCGGGTGGTCAGTGCGTCAACACCACCGACTCCGCGGTGCGTATCACGCACCTGCCATCGGGCCTGGTCGTGCAGTCGCAGGATCAGAAGTCGCAGCTGCAGAACAAGATCGCGGCCATGGCCGTGCTGCGCGCGCGCCTGTACGAGAAGATGCTCGCCGAACAGCAGGCCGCCGAGGGCGCCGAGCGTCTCGCGCAGATCGGCTCGGGCGACCGCTCCGAGAAGATCCGCACGTACAATCTTCCCCAGGATCGCGTGACCGATCACCGCATCGGCTTCAACGGCACTTATCAGGGTGTCTTGTGCGGCAGCGACCTCGGCGATGTCATCAGCGCCCTGCAGGCTGCCGATCGCGCGAAGAAGCTTGAGGCTACCATCTAGCGCATATCATCTAATCGTTGCTTTTCAGCGTCGGGGTCTTAGGCCCCATCGAAAGCGAGGTGGCCATGCCGTCGCCTCGCTTTCCTGCATTCCGGTCAAGGTCATCCCGAACGCATATCATCGGAGTTCGCTGTGGAAGAAATCTGGACAATCCAAAAGGCTCTCGAATGGACTCAGGGCTATCTCGCGCGTAAGGGCGACCCGCAGCCGCGGGTTTCAGCTGAATGGCTCATCTCCGAGGCGACCGGTCATACCCGCCTCGAGTTGTACACCTGCTTCGACGAGCCCCTGTCTTGCGACGAGCGGCAGAAGCTTCGTGGTTTCGTTGCCCGTCGCGGCACGGGTGAACCGCTTCAATACATCAGCGGTCATGCGCCGTTTCGCTATATCACGGTGAAGGTGCGCCCGGGCGTTCTTATCCCGCGTCCTGAAACCGAGGTGCTTGTGAGCGAGGCTCTCGCCCTTCTTCCGCCGGCTGTTCGACGCGTTGCCCTCGATAGCACGATAGATGCTTGGGAGGGTGATGTTATCAGGGCGATCGAGGGGCTTTCGGATCAAGGCGATGAAGGCACCCCGATGGCGGCGTTTGACGGGCAACGCGCTTTCGCTGCGGCCTCCCTGCTGCCGGGGGCGGACATGCTGCCTGGCTCGTCAGCAGCCGCTACGGATGAGTCGCGTGAAGGGAAGCCGCATCCGCTGCTGGTGGCCGATATCTGCACCGGAAGCGGCTGCATCGCGTGCGCCATCGCTTCCGAGCGAAGCGATACGCGCCTTTTCGCGACCGATATCTCACCTGTCGCGGTTGATCTTGCTCGGGAGAACGCCGAGACTCTTGGCGTGGATGCGCGTGTCCGGGTAGAGCAAGGAGACCTCGGAGAGCCTCTTCCCCCCGCTGCGATGGGCAAGCTTGATCTCGTGGTTTCCAACCCTCCCTACGTGCCAACCTCCGTGCTCGCCTCGATCCCGCACGAGGTTTCGGACTTCGAACCCGCGTTGGCGCTCGATGGGGGAGCGGACGGCAACGATATCCTGCGACGGTTGCTGCCGTGGACGATGCGCGCCCTGCGTCCCGGCGGAGGATTCGCCTTCGAGTTGCATGAGACGCGCCTTGACGCCGCGGCGAAGCTCGCTCGTGAAGCCGGATTCGATCAGGTGCGCGTTGTGCCGGACCTCGCGGGCAGGCCGCGCGTGCTCGTAGGGGTTAAGCCGGTGTAAATCGGTATAAGTCGATATAGATCGGTAAAGGATGCTTCCGGATTGCATCCTGGCGGCTCATCGCGGTCGATCTCCCATGTGCGTCGTCCTGCCCGAATGGCCGTGCGGTTGCCTACTCCTCCTGCAGGGTGATGTTCGGAATGTTATGCGGCATGTTCGCCCCGCTGATCAGAATCCCCTCGCGCTCCATCTGCTTGCCTGAATCGATATAGGTTTGGGCGTCGATATCGTTCACGCGCAGCTCCTCCTCGCTCAGCGAGCGCACCTTCCTCGCGGGCAGGCCCACCATGACCGCCTTCGGCTCGACCACTTTTCCCTCAGGTACTAAAGCCCCCGCGCCGATGACCGCCCCCGCGCCGATGACGGCGCCGTTCATGATGATCGCCCCCATCCCGATGAGGGCCCCGTCTTCGATGGTGCAGCCATGCACCGTCGCGTTATGCCCGATGATCACCCGTTTGCCGATGGTCAGGGGGCTTCCCAGGTCGACGTGCAGGCTGCATCCCTCCTGCACATTGGTTCCCTCGCCGATCACTATCGACTCTCCGTAATCGCCGCGGATCGAGGCCGTTGGCAGGACCGTCACGTCGCGGCCCAGGGTCACGTCGCCGATCACCGCCGCAAGGGGGGAGATGCGGGATTGCGGGTCGAGCTTGACGCGATGGTAGCTTTCGATCTCGGGTTTTCTTTCGGTCATCATGGGAATCGGGGCTCCTCTTCGTAGGCAAAACGCTGTTTTCGTGCAGTTCCCCATCTTCCTCCAATGCGGATCAGTTGTGCGTTTCGTCGGCCATTTCTCAAATTCCTTGCAGAAAGTGTTGCCATGCTGTTCTGGCGGGGTATACTTACGCCCACAAGTTCATAGTTGAAATGCAATGACGAGGACAGTAGAGAAGAACCCATCCCCAAGAGAGTCGACGGTTGCTGGAAGTCGACGGTGGGCCGGCTCGAATGCCCCCTCCGAGCAGTTCCGGTGAACGTGCACGCTGGCAGCGAACAACCTTCGCATGCGGCATGCGCAAGTAACCTGAATCGGGTCGCTCCGTTATCGGTGAAAGCGCATAAGCGTTCAAGCTTTTTCGAGGTCCTGATGCAGGTTGCTTGCAGCAGGATTTTTTTATGCCCGCAACGTGGCGGGCAAGACGAGAGGGAAGAAGGAAGCTTATGCAACTTCGCAGCGATGCC
>CAVHXL010000170.1:0-3109 GCA_963639885.1 bacterium
GCACCGTGCCGCCGAGCGTCACGGCCGTGATCTGATGGCCGTAGCAGAAGCCGAGCACCGGCAGTCCCAGATCGAAGATACCCGGATCGACGCGCGGCGCATCCTCGGCGTTGACGCTCGCCGGTCCGCCCGACAAGATGATGGCCGCGGGCGCAAGTTCGCGCACTTCCTCGGCGGTGATATCGCACGGCACGATCTCCGAGTACACGTTCAGGTCGCGCACGCGGCGGGCGATCAGCTGTCCGTACTGCGCGCCGAAATCGAACACGAGGACTTTCTGGTCGGACGTTTGGGTGCTCACGGGGCGGTCCTTTCTTCGCATGGTCGTCTTACGGCGCCCGCGGGGAAGGGGCGCCGGGAACCTGATGGTTTCCTCACATACATATGAGCGACATCTTACACGATGGAATCTGTCGTGCGCATCGCCCCTTGCCATCTTCAGCACAAAGCTACGGATGGGGAAGATGCGGGGGCGAGCGGGCGGGGGCGCTGCTATGCCGTGCAACCCCGCCTTCCGCCACATCCTTCTCGGCTTTCGGCCCGCCCGTGGCCGCCCGTTCGTTACCCGGAGAACTTTGCTCGGGCGCGTCTCGTAGGGAAAGCGTGCCGAACATCTGGTTTCCTGATAGAGCCGAGGGCGCCTGAGCCTCCGGCAGCTCTCCTCTCTCATACAATGACGAATTCGGAATAGCCGCCAGTGTCGTCGGTATGCCGCCGAAAGCGGCCTGAATCCCGACTCGACCGTTTTCGCTTGAGCCGCTGGCAGCGCGTCCTGCCTGAAATGTATCGAACCGAACGAAAGGCTCGGAATGATTTTCGAAATACTGAAAGCACTGCTGCTCGGCATTGTCGAGGGCATTACCGAATGGCTGCCCATTTCATCGACCGGCCATATGATCATCGTCGACGATTTCGTCAAGCTGCAAGTCTCCGAGCAATTCCTCGCCTTGTTCCTGGTGGTTATCCAGCTTGGGGCCATCATGGCGGTCCTCACGCTGTACTTCCATAAGCTCAACCCGCTTTCGCCGCGCAAATCCGCTGATGAGAAGCGCAGCACGTGGCGCCTGTGGGGCATGGTCGTTATCGGATGCATCCCGGCTGCCATCGTCGGCCTTTTGTTCGACGACTGGGTCAACGAGCATTTCTACAACAAGGTGACCGTCGCCATCATGCTTATCCTGTACGGCGTGATATTCATCGTGATGGAGCGTCGCAATCGTCGACGTTTCAACGAGGCTCGCGCGCGTCTTGCCGAAGAGGTTTCGGCCACCCAGCCTCGCGGTCGTCATGCGCGTCGTTCGGCTTTGGCCGGCGCATCCGATGACGAGATCGACGCCGCGGCTGAAAAGCGCGTTTTCGCCATCACCGATGTCGACGAGATCGACTGGAAGGCGGCTCTGAAAATCGGCTGCTTCCAGGTGCTCGCCATCATCCCCGGCACATCTCGTTCCGGCGCCACCATCATCGGCGGCATGCTGTCGGGCTGCAGCCGCACCGCCGCCGCGGAGTTCACGTTCTTCCTGGCCATTCCCATCATGTTCGGCTGGGGCTTGGTCAAGTGCATCAAGTTCTTCGCCGCCGGCTTGATGATGACCTCGGTTGAGATCGCCGTTCTCGTGGTCGGCGTCGTCTCGGCGTTCGTGATGTCGGTCATCTCGATCAAGTTCCTCATGGGCTACATCAAGAAGAACGATTTCACCGCTTTCGGTTGGTACCGTATCGTGGTCGGCCTGATCGTCCTCGGCGTTTTCGCCCTGCAGCTCAACGGTGTGCTGTAGCGCCTGCATTTCGCGTGCCTGACGTCAGGGTCGGGCTTATACGCGCTATCATGATGCGTGCGCATGGCCGCGCAAGAGGGTGGCAGGAATGAGGACAAGAGGCGCATCGGCATGTTTGACCAGTTCAGCAGCATTTTTATTCAAATGGTCGTGTTGTTTGCGGCCGTGGCGGTTGGTTACGGATGCAAAAAGGCGAACGTCATGGACGCCGACATGGACAAGAAACTGTCGACGCTGGTGCTCAATGCCACGCTCCCGTGCCTGATCCTCTCGTCGGTGCTCGCGGTGGACGAGCTGCCCGATCAGGCGGTCATCGCCGAGATCATGGCGCTTTCCGTGCTCAGTTTCGTCATCCTTATCGTGGTCGCGTTCGCGGTCACGTTCCTTTTGCGCATTCCCTTCGGCATGCGCGGCGTGTATCGCTTCATGCTCATTTTCGGCAACACGGGTTTTATCGGCTATCCGGTGCTGTCGGCCATCTTCGGGCCGCAGACGGTTATCTACGCGGTCGTCTACAACATCCCGTTCAACCTGATCGTGTTCACGCTGGGCGTGTGGCTCATCGCGTCGGATAACGAGCATGGCGTGAAGGTGCGGATGAACCCGCGCGATCTGGTGAACCCCTGCAACGTGGCCACCATCGGGTCGTGCTTGCTGGCGTTTTTCGGCGTGCATTCGGTCCCGGTGCTCGGGGACGCGCTTTCGACCATCGGCAATTTCACCACGCCGGCGACGCTTTTGATCGTCGGTTCGTCGCTGGCGAATTTGCCGGCGGCGAAGCTTGTCGGCACCCCGCGGCTGTGGGCGGCAAGCTTGGTGCGCATGGTCGTCACGCCGCTTATCATCTTCTGCGTGATGAGCCATATCTGCTCAGGGCTTCTGCTGTCGATTCTGGTGATCCTCTCCGCTATGCCCGTCGCCACGAACGGCACCATGCTGTGCTATCAGTACCACGGTGACGCGAAGACGATGGCGCAGGGCACCTTCATCACGACGGCGCTTGCCCTGGTAACGGTGCCGCTTTTGGCAACCGTCGTCGGCATGATGTAGGGGAGTGCCGACCGCCTGCCGGACCCGCCTGCTCTTTCTGCGCCGCCCGTCCGCCGGACCCGCTCACGCCCGCGCCGCCTAACCGTCCCGTCTGCCTTTTCCGGCAAGCTTTCCGCTGCAGCTTCAGCCTTTTTGCTATCATGGGGCGCACACGAGGGCCGCCATCGCGCAATGCGGTCCGTCGGTAAACGTCGACGGGCGCGGCCATGCTCGTTACCGCTCTATATGAAGGAAGGAAAGCCGATGTCTGACGAGAACAGCTCGCTCGAGCAGATCCAGGA
>CAVHXL010000171.1:0-3093 GCA_963639885.1 bacterium
GCTGCCCGCGCGAGCTGCTGCTGAGTGAGACCGATTCCCCGTACATGACGCCCGAACCCATGCGCGGCATGCCGTGCGGCCCGGCGCACGTGACGTTCACTGCGGCGCGCATGGCCGAGGTTTTGGGCTGCGCGGGCGAGGGGGAGCGCCGCGCGCTCATCGGGCAGCTCGCGGAAAATGCCCGACGCTTGCTTGATCGCCCGCCGACCGAATGGCAGCTTTCGCAGGGGGCGGGGGTTGAGGGCGCTGCCTTTTCCGGCGTCGATGCCGCCGACGATTCCGTTGCTGCAGGCGGCTTCCCCGTTTCCGCTGGCGGCAATGCCGCCGATTCGGCTTCCGCCGTCGTTGCCGCCCGCGACGTCGCCGCATTGGCCGTCGCCGTTGAATCTGAGAGGACGAAACAATGAAACGCCTGATCATAGTTGGCTCTCCGCGTACCGAGGGCAAAAGCGCCATGCTCGCGGAGCTGCTCTTCGAGGCATGCATCGAAGAATGTCCCGCCGATGAGGTGTTCTTGGCTCCCGTTTCGACGCTTGACATCTCGGGCTGCGAGGGCTGCGATTGGTGCCGGCGCCTGGCCGCGGGCGAGCTTGATGAGACTGAGGCCGCTGGGCCGTCCGCCGATTCCGGCAGTGCTGCAAAGGCATCGTCCGACGAAGCTCCCGCACCGCGCCATTGCCGTATGAGGGACGACATGGACGATGTCTATCCGCTCATCGATGCCGCTGACGAGCTCATCGTGGTTTCCCCGGTGTACTTCGCCGGCGCACCTGCTCAGCTCAAGGCGCTGCTTGACCGCTTCCAGCCGTATTTCTGGACCAAGACGCGTGCTCGTAAGCGTCCGGCGACGTTGCATGTGGTTGGCGAAGGTGGCGACCCGCATGGTTTCGACCCGTTGGTGGGCGTTGTTCGTTCGTCCGCCGCGGTCGCCGGCTTCCGTCTGGAGCGCGTGCTTGACTGGGTCGGGAAGATCAACGACGACGGGGAGATAGTCGAGGAAGCCTGCGAATACGAGGTGTCCGGCTCTCCTTGCCGGGTGTATGCGCCGGGGCGGGTACCGTCCGCATTCGACGATGGCACGTGCGAAGACGATGCATCCGACGTGCCTGAAGGCGAGGATGCGGCCATCATTGATTTCCTCGCCGACGCTTCTCGCGCGGATCGAAGGCCCTTGAAGGCGGATCGTCCCCGGTTGAGCCTGGGCGAAAACGGCTCGGAGCGGCAGGTTATCCAGCTTGATGAGGACGGAAAGCGCGTCGATGACGCCCGCCGCGGCCGTAAACGCGCAGGTGAGCGCAAGAACGCCAATGCCAAGCGCGGTACGAGCGGCGTGCATCAGGCGCCCAACCGCAATCCGCATGCCAAGGGAAATGCGGCTGGCGACTCGGGTAAGGGATCGGGTCGTGGGCAAAGTCGTTCAGGAAAGGGCAAAAAGGGGAACAGCCGAGGAAAACGCCGTGGGTAGCCTGTCGTATCTCGCAAGTCCCGCCGTCACGCGCGAGGTTCTTTCCGAGCATGGTCTCGCCGCCAAGTACTCCCTGGGACAGAATTTCCTGGTCAACGATGCCATCTTGCAAAAGATAGTGGCCCTTGCCGGCCTTGGCGGCTGCGATCGCGTTCTTGAAGTGGGGCCGGGCATCGGCACGCTCACCATCGCTTTGCTGAAAAATGCCGAGCATGTTACCTCCATCGAGCGCGACCCCGACTTGCCTGCCGTTTTGGCCGAGACGCTTGATCCGTGGGCCGATTCCTTCACGCTTATCAGGAAAGACGCGCTTGACCTGTCGCTTGACGATCTGTCCGGTCGCCCGATGCCCAACAAATTGGTGGCGAATTTGCCGTACGCCGTTGCCGCGACGGTGGTGCTCGATTATTTTGAGCGCATCGAGTCCCTGCAGAGCGCGACGGTGATGGTTCAGAAAGAGGTAGCCGATCGCATGGCGGCCGAGCCGGGCACGAAAAATTACGGCGCCTATACGGTTAAGCTGCGCCTGTATGCCGAACCCGCCGGCAGGTTCTTGGTCGGGCCGAACAACTTCTTCCCGCCCCCGCGCGTTGACAGCTCGGTGATCAGGCTCGATCGTCGACCTGTGAATGACGCCGATGGGAAGGAAGTTGATGCGCGGACGCTTAAGGCCGCTTGCGTGATGGCGGACGCGGCGTTTGCGAGTCGCCGTAAAACGCTATCGAACTCCTGCAAGACCTATTTTGCAGGTCGTGGGAGCGCCTACGGAACCGTTGCGGCAAGACTGCCCGAGCTTTTCGAGCTTGCCGGCATCGATCCGAAGCGCCGTGGCGAGACGCTTTCGCTGGCGGAATTCATTCGCATGGGTCAAGTGCTGCTCGATCTGCAAGAGGTCCGCTAGTCCATGCGTCTGCTCACCTCGAGCTGCGTGAAGCAGCGTCGCGATTCGCGCTCTTTCGAGCAGCCTTGTTAGTCAACCCTCAAGGGTAAATTGCTACTGAAATAGGGGCATTGCGTGAAAAGAACAATGGTTCTTGACTGGCGTGATATGCTAATGATTCGTCATCTGTGTGTTTGAAGGAATGAGTTAATATGGATCTCGCTAAACAGGCCAAAATCGTTGATTCGATTCATGACACGCTTCACGACTTCGTCGGTCAACGCCTCAAGGTGCGTGCGAACATGGGCCGTTCGAAGATCGTCGAAAGCGAAGGCATCTTGAAGCAGGTGCACCCGCAGCTGTTCATCATGGAAGTGGACCGCAAGCGCGGTCGTACTGCTCGCCAATCTTACCAGTATGTTGACGTTTTGACGGGCATGGTGGAGCTTTCTCAGAACGGTGAGCCTCTGTTCGAGCCGTTCATCCCCGAGACGGACGAGCTCGGTGTTGATTCGGCCGCTGTCGAAGAGAACGTCGAAAAGGTTTTGGTCTAGGAAACTGGTTTCGCATGCAGGCGAGGGTGTTGCAAAGGGACCGCTCTCGCCTTCATTTTCAGATTATTTGCCATTTGCGAAAATTAGTGTTTGACAATATGCGGGCAAACGAGGAAAATACTTTCTCGCGCAAAGCGCAAAAACCCATGGGGATGTAGCTCAGCTGGGAGAGCATCACGTTCGCAACGTGGGGG
>CAVHXL010000172.1:0-3004 GCA_963639885.1 bacterium
ACCGTGACGCGTCCTGCCGTCATCAGGTTCTCTGAGCCGCGCCTGCTCGCAGCGCCGGCACGCGCCAAAAATTTCTGCAAGCGCATCGGGACGATGCGCTCCGCGGGTTGTTCTTGATTGGGCCGTAAGGGCTTGCCTGACATGAGGTTACCTATTCGTCATCGGTTTCAAAATGCAAACTGTCGAAGTCGATTTTGTCGACCAGCCCGAAGCTCGACCCCATTGCCTGCGCAAGCAGTTGCTGCGCCGCGTCGCTTGCGGGGGCGTCCGCCTCGATGCTTGCGGGGGTGTTTGCGGGGGCGAGGGCCGCATCGCCTGCGAGCGCATCTTCGGGCTCGTTTGCGAAGGCGCCCGCAGATTCATCTGCGGAATCGCTTGCAGCCAAGACGGGCGCTGATCCACGTTCCGTGGCCGAGCCGCCCGGTGTCGCCGCTCCACGTCCCATGGTCAAGCCGCTCGGTGCCACCGTCCCGCCCGTCATCGCCGATGCGCCTTCGTCATCGTAGTCGAAGGCGAGGCCGGCAAACGCGTCGTCGTCCTCCTCGTACGCGGCCACCTTCGCGTTTGGCGCGATGCGCACATCCTCGGTGCTCGCGCTGAGGCGTTCCTGAATCAGGCGGCGGGTAGCCTCGTCGGGCGCGAAATCGTCAAGCGAGGGAAGATCCTTTGTCGAGCGCAGCCCGAACTTCTCAAGGAAGGCGCGCGTGGTGGCGTACAGCGTTGGGTTGCCGGGGGCGTCGGCTTGCCCCGCTTCGCGAACCAAGCCCTTCTCAACAAGCGAGTTAATGGAGCTGTCGGAATTGACGCCGCGCACGCTTGACACGCCTGCACGCGTCGTCGGCTGAAGGTACGCGATGATGGCAAGCGTTTCCATGGCCGCCTGCGAGAGCTTGCGCGTGTCCCAGGAAAGCACGTACTTCTCAACCAGCTCGTGGTAGGCCGGATGAGTGTACAGGCGCCACCCGCCGGCAACCTCTCGAAGCTGGATGCCGCGGTTGTCGTGCTCGAGGCTTTTCCTCAAATCGATAAGAGCGGATTCCACCTCGGCGGGATCGACCTCAAGCATGTCGGCCAGATCGATCACGCCAACGGGCTCATCGGTCACGAACAGCATCGCCTCGATGGCGCCGCGCAGCTGGTTTTCCTGCAGACCTTGAAACATTTACGCCTCCCCCACGGAAGTCAAGGCATCGTCGCCGTCAAGCAGCAACTCGCCGGAGCCTTCGATATACTCAATGTCGACATCGCCGAACAGATCATCCTGCGAGACGCGAACCATGTTGCGCTTGAACAGCTCGAGCACCGCCAAAAACGTCACGACCACCACCGCAACGGGAGTGGCATCGTTGACCATCTCGGAGAAACGCAGCTTCTTCTTATTGCGAATCCGCTGATGGATGGCGCGCACGTGCACCTCAACGGGAATCGGCTTCGCGGCGATATGCTCGCTTTCCAGCAGGAACACCTCGCGACGCGCGAGCGCACGGGCGGCAAGGAGCCCGAGCGAATCGAGCGACACGTCGCGGAGGAAGTCGGGCATCACGTTCAAAAAGCATGCATCGGGGCCGAACGGGCGCGGATGCATGCGCCCCTCGGCGATGAAGCGCTCATGCAGGGCGGATGCGGCGTTTTTGAATCGCTTGTACTCGAGCAGCCGCTCGACGAGCATGTCGCGCGCCTCGGAGGGGGCCAGTTCCGCGATGTCGTCATCAACCGCGTCATGATCGCGCGGCAGGAGGCTGTCGGCCTTGATTTGCAGCAACGTGCTTGCCACCAGCAGGAAATCGCTCGCAACGTCCAAATCGAGCTCGCGCATACGGCCGACTTCCTCAAGGTATTGATCGGTGATCTGCGTGATATTGATCGCACCGATGTCCACCTTCTGCCTGCTTACCAGGTAAAGCAGCAGGTCAAAAGGCCCCTCAAAGCTTTCGGTGCGAACGCGGTAGGACACAGCGTGCCCCTTAGGAAATCTTGAACGGGAACAGCAGGTTCGCCAGATTGCCGGCGGTGGCGCTCAAATACACGCCGAAGGGGTTCACGTTGGCGATGTAGGGAACCAGGATCACCAGGATCATGAAAATGGGAAAAGCGTACTGCTGCACCTTGTAGTACTGGGGCAGCCATTTGGCAGGCATGATGAACGCGAAGATCGAGCTGCCGTCAAGCGGCGGTATGGGCAGCAGGTTGAAGAACATCAAATAGAGATTGATCAGCGCGAACATCGGCAAGAACATCAGGTAGAAATAGTAGAAGAGCTCGCTTTCCACCACCAGCTGCGCCACGGGGCAGGTTATGTAGAGCACCCAAGCGACGGCGGCCGCGACGACCGCGAGCACCAAGTTGGCGGCAGGCCCCGCAAGCCCGACGATGAGGTCGCCCTTGCGGGGGTCCTTGAAGTACGCGGGGTTGTACGGAACCGGTTTCGCATAGCCGAACACCGGCATGTTCATGGCCATCAAAAGCAGCGGCATGATGACGGTGCCGAACGGATCGATATGCGCCAAGGGGTTGAACGATAGGCGTCCGGCCCTTTTCGCGGTCGGGTCCCCTAGCTTGTAGGCGGCAAACCCGTGCGACATCTCGTGCAGCACGATGGCCGGCACGAAGCTCACAAGCGAGCAGATAAGGTATGGCAATGAGATGCTGTTCATAATATTCGACACTATACCGTACTTGTCCTACAGATGAAACAGATGCGAGGCGAAGAAGGGAAACCCCGGCGTCGCGTGATCGGCTGGCACGCAACGCCGGATTGCTTTGCGGAAGTCCCCGGCCGCGGGTTGGATGCGTACGGGATTTCCGCGGATGCGGTCCGCGGGGTCCTTCTCCAGGCCGGGGCTGCGCGGGACAGTCGGCGGGCCCGGCCCGCCCGGCCCGCAGCCGTTCTAGAACTGCACGTTGCCCACTTCCGACAGGCGCAGCTTAGGATTGTGCTCGACGGCCCAATTCACGTTCCAGGCGTTCGTGAACAGCAGCAGCTTGCCGCCGCGCATGTCCTCGA
>CAVHXL010000173.1:0-2993 GCA_963639885.1 bacterium
CTCCACCCGCATCGCGGCCGGATCTCCGGAGCTGTGGTGCGGCATCGCCTTCGACAACAAGGAGGCGCTCACCTCCGGCCTGCGCGAGATGCAGGGCATCGTGGGGCAGTTCGCCGACGCGCTCGACGCCGACGATCGAGCAACCCTGACCGCCCTGCTCGCGGAGGCCGCCGACGCCCGTCGCGCGCTGCCGGCCGCCTGGGTGCCCTGCACCGAGCGTTTGCTCGAGGTGCGTATTCCCATGGAAGACCGCCCGGGCATCGTCGCCGAGGTCACGACCATCACGAGCAAGGTCGGCTGCAATATCCAGTCCATCGAGATCGATCATGTGACCGAGGACAGCGCCGTGCTCTCGCTCGTGCTCACCGACGAGGGCGATATCGGCAAGCTGTCATCCCAGCTCATCAACGCTGGTTTCTCCGTATCGTTCAGCCCGCTTTCACCGAAGGAGCATGTTCATGTCGAATAACGCGACCTCAGACGACCTGACCGTCATCAATCCGCTTCCCGCGCCCATGCACGGCTCCTGCCTTGTGCCGGGCGACAAATCTATCAGCCACCGCGCCATCTTGTTCAGCGCCATGGCCGAGGGCACCTCGCGCGTCAGCGGCGTGCTCGATTCAGCCGACGTTCGCAGCTCCATTGCCGCCGTGCAGGCGCTCGGAGCGCAGGTTAACCTCGAGAAGCAGCCCGACGGCAGCCTCGCCGGCGGCATCACCGGCTGGGGCGCGGCCGGGCCTAAGCAGCCCGACGGCCCCATCGATTGCGGCAATTCCGGCACCACGGTGCGCCTGCTCATGGGCATCCTGGCCCCGTGGAACATCCGCGTGACGCTCACCGGCGATGCCTCGCTGCAGAAGCGCCCGATGCGCCGCATCACCGCGCCGCTGATGAAGATGGGTGCTCATTTCGAGCCGGAAGGGCAGGAGCATCTGCCCATCACCGTCTGCGGCGGCGGCCTGCATCCGATCACCTACGACGCGCCCATGGCCTCGGCTCAGCTGAAGACGGCCGTCATCCTCGCCGGCATGTACGCCGAGGGGACGACGACCGTGAACGAGCCCGCGCCGAGCCGCAACCACACCGAGCTGATGCTGCCCGAATACGGCGTTGAAACGACCGCTGGCGAGAGGGTTGCCGCGGTTTGCGGCCCGGCTCAACCGAAGGCCTGCGAGGTGCTCGTTCCGGGCGATCCGTCCTCGGCCGCCTTCCTCGTCTGCGCGGCCGTCATCTGCCCGGGCAGCACCATCCAGATAGAGCATGTCAGCTTGAATACCGCCCGCATCGGCTTCACGCGCACGCTGGAGCGCATGGGCGCGGACGTCTCCATCGTGGGCGAAGGCGCCGCCGGCAAGGAGCCATACGGCATGATCCAGGCATGCTGCACGCCGAACCTGCGCGGCTGCGAGGTTCCGGCGGAGAAGATCGCCTCCATCATCGACGAAATCCCCGTGCTCGCGCTCGTGGCAGCCCATGCGCACGGCATCACGGTGTTTCGCGAGGTGGGCGAGCTGCGCGTGAAGGAGACCGATCGTTTGGCCGCCGTTATCGAGGGGCTTGCGGCCCTCGGCGTCGACGCATGGACCGAAGGCGACGACCTCTACATCGAGGGCCAGCCTGACCTGGAGGTTCCGGATGATCTCACCTTCGACTCGCTTGGCGATCATCGCTTGGCGATGACCTGGTCGCTTGTCGGTCTCACGGGCAAGAAACCGGTGAAGATCAAGAACTTCGAGGCCGTCGGCGTCAGCTATCCGGGATTTTTGGCCGATATCGAAAGGCTCGCACGATGATCATCGCAATCGACGGACCATCCGGCGCCGGCAAGTCCACCGTCTCGAAGGCGGTCGCGCGTCGCCTGGGCTTTTCGTGCCTGGACACCGGCGCCATGTATCGCTCCATCGCCTGGCAGGCAATCCATGACGGCATCGCGCTCGACGATGTGCCCGCCCTCGGCGAGATCGCGCGCACCCGCGTCATCTCGTTCACGCACGAGGCGGGCGACCCGCTGCCGCGCCACGTCGCCATCGACGGCCTCGACATCACCGACGACATCCGCACCGCCGAGATCGATCGCGCGGTCAGCCCCGTTGCGAGCGTTCCCGAGGTGCGATCGGCCCTCGTCGCGCAGCAGCAGCGCATCGGGCGCGCGGGCAATTACGTCGTCGAGGGCCGGGATATCGGCACGGCGGTGTTTCCGGAGGCCGAGCTCAAGGTGTTCCTGACCGCTTCGGCGGCCGAGCGCGCGCGTCGGCGCGTGTCGCAGAACACGCGCCGCGGCATCGGCTCCACCGATTACGAAGAGGTGCTCGCCGATATCATTCGCCGGGATGAGATAGACTCCTCGCGCGACGCGAGCCCCCTCAAGCCTGCGCCCGACGCCGTGCAGATAGATTCCACCACGCGCAGGATAGAGCAGATCATCGACCGTATCTGCATGCTTGCCGACGAGAGGGGTCTGCGCGCATGAGCGTTTTCCTTCGCTACGAGGACATGTGGGATCGCGCGCTCGGCGGCAATTCCGACGAGAAGCAGATTCCGCATTGGTTCGCCAACTTCGCCTATGTTCTGGTCGCCTTCGTCTTCAAGGTGCTGTTTCGCTATCGCGTCGACGGGCGCGAGAACCTGCGCGCCTTCAAGGATCGCTGCGGAGCCGTCGTCATATCCAACCATACATCGTTTCTCGACGTAGCCTACATGTACATCGCGGCCAGGCCGAGCCAGTTCGTGCGCCTTATGGGGCGCGATAGCCTGTTCGGCAACGCCCATGGCCTGCTTGGGCAGATCCTCTCGCGCGTGGGGGCGTTTCCCATCAAGCGGGACGCCGCCGATCGAGTGGCCATCAAACGCGCATCCCATATGCTCAAAGGCAACCAGCTCGTTGGCATTTTGCCCGAGGGCACGCGCCGCGGGAAGGGGAGCAAAACGCCCGAGATCCACTCCGGAGCTGCGTTCATCGCGAAAATGGGCAAGGCTCCGATCCTTCCCATGAC
>CAVHXL010000174.1:0-2992 GCA_963639885.1 bacterium
TCCGAGCAAAGGCCGCTTCCCCCGCGGCCTTTGCTCGTGTTAGGGGAGGTAACACCATGGAGAAGCGGGCCTTCCCCCGGCCGCCGCTTCGACAAGGCGTTCTCTGCGGGAAAGGGAGGGGATGGCCCCGCACCATCTGGTTGCGGGGCGTCTTCTTTATCGGGTGTGCGGGGCATCGCCTCAATCATCGCCGCCGGTACGATGCGTCTCGTTTATCGTCGTGGGCGCGATACTCCCGCGCTCCGTCTATCGCCGTCGGCACGATGCGCCCGCGGTCCGCCTATGGCTGCGGCACGATATTGCCCGCGCCCCGTTGCTAGCGCGCTGGCGACGTCGACGCCGCCAGCCGACAGGCTATCGATGGCCGGCTTTCGGGATTTTCTTCAGAAGCGCCCAGGCGACCTGTTTCTTGTCGGGCGTTTCAAGCATGCTTTCGAAATCCGAGAACATGATGCATGTCCTGCCGAGCAAACGGCATTCCCCATCGGGGGCCGCGCTTTCGCGGTACGCGCTTGCGAGCATGCTCGCGGCGCCTTGGTCGGTTGCGATCAGGTAAAAAGGATCGACGCCTTCGATCAGGGCGAACAGCGCGTTCTCCTCAAGCCCTTCGGTAGCAACGTAGGTGCAAGCTTCGGCGCCGTACCCAAGCGCCTTCGCGGAGCTTTCGAGCGCTTCGCGTGCTGCATCGCTTGGCTTCTTCGTGCCGACGACGCAGATTTCCCCAGCGCGGGCCCCGCTGAGGAATTGACCGAACAATTCCCACGTTTCATCAAGTGTGACCTCGTATTTGTTACCAGTCATAGATTTTTTCACACTCGCTCTTGCCCTTGAACGTACATCGTCGTATAACCCATGATAGCAAGAATGAGCGCGATGGGCCCTAGCGGCCGCGTAACGTCGCGATACGAGCGCCGCTCGGTGTGAGCGGAAATGGGAAGGGGCGTTTGCCATGTGCACCAACGGTATCAACACGGGCCAGTTCGAGATGATGATCGAGCAGATCGACGACCATTTGAAGCTCGAGCGTCGCTGGGCCCATACGCTAGGCCACAAGGCCGGGGACGCGGGCTATCAGACGGTTTCGGACAAGCTTCACGAGGCGCAGGCTCTGATCGACGACGTGCGCGCCTTGCTTGACGAGGCGAAGGACGCCCTTGAGGACGACGCCGAGGCAGCGGGTGGCGTGACCGTTTCGTTAGTGTAGCTGCAAGGATATGAGCAACGATCTGATGCGGTTCTCGGTCGCGATGCCCGAGGAGCTGCTCGCGCGCTTCGATCGCTTGGTCGCAAGACGCGGTTTGGCGAAGAACCGCAGCGAGGTGGTGCGCGATCTTGTGAGAGACGCTCTGGTTGAGGATGAGTGCTCGGCTCCGGGGGCGTATGTCGCCGGAACGCTCACCATCGTGTTCGATCACCATGCGAGCGATTTGCAGGACAAGCTTCACACCATTCAACATGAGTACTTCGACAACATCGTATCCACGATGCACGTGCACCTAGACGAGCATATGTGCCTGGAGGTCATCGTGCTGCGGGGTGATACGGGCCTGGTGCAGGACATCGCGAACCTTATATTGGGCACGAAGGGCGTTCAAAACGGCAAACTCGTGCTGACGACCGCGCATGATGAACATCGAGATTAGGGGCATTGCATGGACGAAACCGTGATGCTTGGCCACGGAAGTGGCGGAACCATGATGAAACGCATCATCGATGAGGTCTTCTTCGCCGCTTACGCTGGCGAAGAGCTGCTGCGAGGTGACGACGCGGCGGTGCTGCCTGCGCCTGCGCCCGGCGAGCGCTTGGCGTTCTCGACCGACAGCTTCGTCGTGACGCCGCATTTCTTCCCCGGTGGGGATATCGGGCGCTTGGCCGTATGCGGAACCGTGAACGATGTGGCGACAAGCGGTGCGAAGCCGCTTTACCTGAGCTGCGGGTTTATTCTCGAGGAGGGTTTTCCCGTTGCCGACTTGAAGCGCATCTGCCAAAGCATGGCCGAGGTGGCGGCGGAGGCCGGCGTGCATTTGGTCACGGGCGATACCAAGGTGGTCAATCGCGGCCACGGGGATGGCGTTTACATCAATACGGCGGGCATCGGGCTTGTTCCGAGCGGGGTCAACCTGGGCGGCGCGCAATGCAAGCCAGGGGATAAGGTGCTTCTTAGCGGTACGCTTGGCGACCATGGCATCACGATCATGGGCTGCCGGGAGTCTCTGTCGTTCAAGGCTGATCTGGAAAGCGACGCCGCGCCCTTGAACCACCTCATCGCGGATGTTCTCAACGCTGCGTCGGGTACGCGCTGCTTCCGCGATCCAACGCGCGGCGGCCTGGCTTCCACGTTGAACGAGCTGGCTTGCCAGTCGGGTACCGATATAACGATCGACGAGGATGCCGTCCCCGTGAAGCCCGCCGTCCAAGGCGCGTGCGACATGCTTGGCTACGACGTGCTCCAGGTTGCCAACGAGGGTAAGATGGTATGCGTCGTGGCACCCGAAGACGCCGACGCGGCGCTTGAGGCCATGCGCGCGAACAGGTACGGAGCCGATGCGGTGATCATCGGCGAAGTGTCGCAGGCCAAGCCCGAACGCGGGTCGAAGGTGTTCCTGCGCACGGCGTTCGGCGGTACGCGCATTCTCGATATGCTGGTGGGCGAGCAGCTTCCCCGTATCTGCTGAAGAGAACGCCGTTCCTCGAAAGGGGTCTCGCTATTTCGTTGATTCGTCTTGAAATCAGGACGAAGAGTGGTAATGTGCCTGCAATGTTTCATTTGGGGATACCTTGGTAGCATTTCCTGCAGCCAGGTGAAAGACGAGAAGGAGTTATCATGGCTCATCCGGTTATCGAGACTGACGAATGCATCGGCTGCGGCATTTGCGTTGATGCATGCCCTCAGGAGGTTCTCGAGGTCAACGGCGGCGCTGCCGAGGTTGTCAACGAGGAGAACTGCATCGCTTGCGGCGACTGCCTTGAGGAATGCCCCATGGGCGCTATC
>CAVHXL010000175.1:0-2980 GCA_963639885.1 bacterium
ACTGCGAGGGGCGGATCAAGCAGTCTCTGGGCTGGATGAGCCCGAACGAGTACAGAAGGAGCCTGGGTTACGCCTCATAGGCGGTCCAGGAAATTGTCCGCACCCCCAAGTGATTCAAAAGTTTTAGATGTTGCCCGGTAAAACCACCCGCAATCGGGGTTCGCAAGGGCTTCCAAGAGCCCTTCCTGCTTCTCTTCCTCGGAGCCCATGTTTACAAGGCGGAAATATGCACCTTTGACCTCGTGTTTTGCGTTAGCAAACACCGTTGCGGTGGTCGATACAACCTCGCCGCCAATTGCACTGAACGCGCGCGTGCCAAGGTGTGCCATCGATGAGATTGAATGGTTACGCAGAATCTTGCCGCGAAGCTTCTCGAAGCTGCCGAGGAACATCCACGACTGCATTGTGACCATCGCCGAGTAGCCATCGTCGGCGCTCATGCCAAATCCTCGGTCGATAAAGCTCGTGCAGAGGTCGCGGTAGGCCTCGGGGTAATGTTTCTTCACCCATGCGCCCATCCATTTGCCCAAGCTTGAACTCCCCATATACGGAGGGTTAGCGACCACCACATCAAATCGCCTGCTCAGCGGATTGAGCTCCGCTTGAAGACGTTCCAGCTTCTCGGCTGTGGCATCGCCGAATATGGTGGATTCACCTGCAAGGGACGCGAGGTCCCTTTGGTATTTTGATTTACCTTCCGGGGACCCAGCATCCGTGTTTGGCGTGCGTCCAGCGCCCGACAAATCAATGCCCAGGGCAAATCCGATTGATTCGATTATGGCAAACGATATCTCTGATTCCGACTTCTTTCTGCGCCGATTCTTTCCAGCTTTCTTTCATCCATGAGCTTCTTCAGGCGGTACGTAACGGTGCTTCTGGGGATATCTAAGCCCTCGGAAATCTCACCGGCGCTGCAGGGCGCATTTGCGGCAACAAATGCGATTATGTCGTCATAGGCTGATTCGATTGACGTATGACTCTCGCGCCTGCGAAACTCAAGTGAGAACATTGCAATGGAGTCCTTGACAATTGGCGCTTCCATTCGATTGCGTCCTAACTCGAGCTTCATGAGCTTGAATCCCGTCCCTCTGTTCTCTGCGACAAACCCCCCTTCGTAGGGAGTGGATTCCAGAATGTCAGCGAGATATTGGTTTCTAGTCGAGGAATAGCCCGCCGTTGCAACCGTTGCGGTAGTTACTGTGCCGTAAAGGCCACCCGGGCTCAAGAATTCCAAGCGATCGCTATAAAGGTTCACCTGGACCTGAGTGCCGCGCGCAAGCTCGGAATAATCCCTGTGCATAAGGGCATTGCAGACCGCTTCGCGCACCGCCGCAGGCGGGTAATCGGGAACGTCGATCCTCTTCGCTCCGACCATGGCGCCGCCAAGCCTGGTGTTTCTTCGGACGGCAGTAACGGTATCGGCGATAATGGCCGGTATGGGGCCCGCCATCTTTTCGGAGTCGAGGTACTTTACGCCGCCTGCGGATGCCTTATCTTCCTCAGGGTACGCCGCAAACGTGACGGTAAGGCGCGGAAAGTACTTCTGGGGATACACGCCCAAGGCGAGAAGGCCCGCCAATGTGGGTCGGAGGATGCCGTCGGCATCCCTTGCCGCTATTCTCAGGTTGATTGCGATTTCCTCGTCGCTGAAGCTCGCGAACAATCTCGGATGGAGCGATTTCTGCCGCTGGATTACGTCGTCAAGTAGGTTCTTGCTCAAGTCATCCATCGTCGCCTCTGCCACGATTTCGGCATCGTGCGATGGCTGAGTCTTGTCTTCAAGCAGCCTGTCGATCTCGTAAGGGCTCAATTTCCTGTCCCCGTCGAATGAACGGATGAAGGACCCCCTGTACATTCCCTTGCTGGTGATGTAGCAGGGCTTATCGCGAGGCAGAATCTCATCGATAGAGGCGACGACGACATTGGCGTCGCCATGTTCTAGGATGTCGATATCGGCGCGAACGGGCGGGGTAAGTTTGTCGGAGCATGCCTGCGAGAGAGCATCGGCAATGCGTCGGGCGTCAAAACCCTTCGCCGGCTCAAAATCGTTTTCTTCGGACAGCCCTAGTATAATTGTGCCGCCCGATCCATTCGCAAACGCAGAGATCGTTTCGGCGATAGTTGACGGCATTTTCCCGACAGATTCCTTCACCTCAATCGATTGATTATCGGTATGCGATGATTTCAACTGTTGAATCGCGGCTTCGAGTTCTTTGTCGTTCATGTCGGAATCTCGTTTCTCGCAACTTGCTAACTTTTTGACAAGTTTAGCAATTTAGTTGATAAGTTAGCAAGTTGTTTAGCAAGTTAGCAAGTTATGGGTTGCGCTAGCGGATGGCTGGAGTCCGAGGATGGCTTTGGAATCCATCTGATCGAGGGATTTGCACCTTGTTTCGGGCATTCAAATTGATAAAGAGTCGAGCATTGTGGACCAAACAAGGGACCTCGCGTCCCTTGCAGGTGAATCCACCATATTCGGCGGGTTTGCGGCAGAGAAGCTGAAGCGCTTGCAAGCGGAGCTCAAACCGCTGAGCAGGCGCTATGATGTCGTGGTCGCTAACCCGCCATATATGGGGAGCAGCAACATGAATGGATGGCTTTCCGGTTGGACCAAAAAGCACTACAAAGAAGTTTGCAAGGACTTGTGCACCTGTTTCATCAAGCGAGGGTTCAGCCTCTCTGATGACCGTGGATACGAAGCGCTAATCACTTCGGACACCTGCATGTACATCTCTTCCTTTGAGAAGATGAGAAAAGAAGTTATCGAACGGACAAGTATCGTTTGCTTTATCGATACGCGTGGAACCAATGCGCATCCCGATGTTTTCGACGCCAACGCAGGCTGGGTTCTATGGAATCATCCCGGAGCGAATATCAAGGGATCCTACTTCAAATTAAACCATCCGATACCCGAGAAGGGTCAAAGGCTCTTGGAAGCCCTTGCGAACCCCGATTGCGGGTGGTTTTACCGGGCAACATC
>CAVHXL010000176.1:0-2899 GCA_963639885.1 bacterium
ACTACATCGCCATCGGCAAGCTGCGCAAGGAGCATGTGGCCGAGGTCGTCGCCGGTATCGGCGAGGGCTGCCGCCAGGCGGGGTGCGCGCTCGTGGGCGGCGAAATGGCCGAGCACCCCGGCGTGATGGATCCTGACGACTACGACCTGTCCGGCTTCACCGTCGGCGTGGTCGATCGCCCTAAGATGCTCGATCCCGAAAGCGTGCAGGAAGGCGACGCGCTCATCGGCCTGGCTTCCTCAGGCCTGCATTCGAACGGCTATTCGCTTGCGCGCAAGGTGTGCGTGGAGGGGAGGAGCCGCGAGGAGCTGCTTGCTCCGGTTGACGAGCTTGACGGCGTATCCGTGGCCGACGCGCTGCTCACGCCGACGCGTATTTACGTCAAGCAGGTGCTCTCCGTGCTGCGCGAGTGCCCCGGCGCGGTGCGCGCGTTGGCGCACATCACCGGTGGAGGCATCACCGAGAACCTCAACCGCGCGCTCAACGATCGCGTCGATGCGCAGGTTGACCTGGGTGCTTGGCCCGTTCCCGCGGTGGTGAGGTACGTATGCTCCGCGGCCGGTCTTTCCGAGACGGAAGCGCTCAAGACTTTCAACATGGGCGTGGGCATGGTGCTGATCGTCGATCCCGCCCGCGCGGAAGAGGTCGAGGCCGCCCTGGCCGCCGCCGGCGAGAAGACTTACCGCGTCGGCAGCATCATCCCCGGCACCGGAGAGGTGCAATACGCAGGCGAAGGCAATTTATACGCGTACGAGGAATAAACGCAGGCAACGCTGTAAGCAAGTAATGCCGTAGCGTAATGCCCGATGCGGGAGATTTCCCGCATCGGGCATTTTTGTTTGCGCTGTTGCGCCTAGCGCAATCCGTTCAGGGCAATATTCGTATAGTCTTGGCTCTGATGAAGGAGGTGAGCTACCACGACGGTATCGCCTTCTTCGAAGTAGAGGATAACGTAGTTTTTCATCAGGGCTGTTCGATATCCGAGGCGTGCGAGGGTGTCGAACCGGGATAGGCTGTGCTCAATTACGTCGTGCAACTCCTTGATTGCCGCTTCCCATTCGTTTAGGAAGGATGACGCGGTGTTGGGACCGAATCCGGGTAAGTACTCGACCGTGCTATCGAGCTCGCGCAACGCTGTCGGCTGTATCCCTACGCTACAGGCCATATTTCTCTCTCAAAGACGTCGTTGCCTCGAGGGCGTCGGTGCCGAGCCCTTCAGCTCGCTCTCGTTCGGAGATCACGATTCGCTCAAGCAGCCGTGCGCGAGCATCCGCCTGCTCCCAGCGGGTGAAATCGGAGCTTTTCACGCAAACGAAGCGGTCGTAGCCGTTCTTGGTTACGATGATCGGCGTGGGGCTGGTCGCGACCGTCTCGTCGAATGCTGCGGTGTCGCGCAAGTCTTTAATCGGCACGCATACTGCCATGGAAGCCCCTTTCGAATGCATAATATTGTGACATCGTTTGCGTGGTGTTTCCGGCTCTTAATGGTGAATGGGAACTGAGCCGTCGGGTGCGAGCCTTCAATGTGCTACCACTTTGATAACATATCTTATACCCATATTTAGCTTTCTGTTGAAAGCCCTAGGTATTCAAATTCTGAAGTAATGTAAGCCTTATGGAACACGGTTGAGTTTCCGACCTCAAAACCTGTTGTTTTGTAGAATCATTTCGCTCGGATTACTTCTGCCAATCTGAGCATTTCTGCATAGCTGTTTGGCTCGCATCACCGCCTCATAGGGCGGTTGCTTTCTATGCCCAGAACAGCGCTACCCATATGTACATACCCCGCTTTGCGGTCACCTTCGTGCAGTGCGCGCGTGTCTTCGCGTGCGCGGAAAGAAGAACATGCTCGTTTCCCGGTTTATGTCGCAGCGCCTCTGCGAGCGTTCTGCGATTCGTCAGGCCTTCGAGGCCGCGGAACAACTGAAGAGGACTCACGGCGCTGAAAACGTCTTCGATTTCAGCATCGGCAACCCGACGGCTTCGTGTCCGGCGGCAATCGCGCATTCCTTGCGCGAAACCGCCGATCACAGTGCGCCTCAGCTGCACGGATATATGGACAGCGCCGGCTATGCGCCTGTCCGCGAAACCATCGCCCAATCGCTTCGCGCCCGTTTCGAAACGCCGTACGAAGCATCCGACATCATCATGACCACCGGCGCGGCGACGGCGATCAACACCGTTATGCAGACGGTGCTCGACCCCTCCGACGAGGTGGTCACGTTCCTGCCGAATTACCCCGCCTATCGCGTGTTCGTAGAAAACTGGGGCGCTAACCTGGTCGAAGTGCCGTTTGAGGCGCAAACCCTGCTTCCCGATCTCGACGCGTTCGAGTGCGCTCTCACCCCGAATACCAAGATCGTGCTGGTAAACACGCCGAACAACCCCTCCGGCCTGGTATATCCCGCCAACCTTGCCGCTCGCATCGCCGACATCCTCGCGCGCGCCGAGGAGCGTTTCGGCCATGCGATCCTGCTCCTTTCGGACGAGCCGTACCGCGACCTGCTCTACGACGGCGCGGAAAACCCCTGGTGGCCTGCCCTGTATCGAAACACCGTCGTCGTGTATTCGTTCAGCAAATCGGCCTCCATCGCCGGCGAGCGCATCGGGTATGCGGCCTTGACACCGGGCATGGATGAGCATGGCGCGCTGCATGCCGGCATCCGCCGCTCGCTCGGCGATCTCGGCTTCGTCAACGCCCCGGCGACGGCGCAACGCATGGCGCAGGCCTGCGTGGACGACCTGGTCGACATCGCTTACTACGACGACAACCGCCGCCTGCTCATGGGCAGCCTGCGTGCGAACGGGTTTTCCGTCATAGGCGGGCAAGGGGCGTTCTACATCTTGCTCGCCGCGCCGGACGGCGATGAGGAAAAACTGCTCGAGCGCCTGTTCGGCC
>CAVHXL010000177.1:0-2893 GCA_963639885.1 bacterium
GCGCCATCACGGACAGGTTGACCTCGCCGACCTTCAGTGCGCAGGCGAGCAGCGCGTCGCCATCGGCGTTGGAGCCGATTGCGCGCAGCGCCTCGAGCGTGAAGGCATTCGCAGCGTCGTCGGTGTAGCCGAGCGCGGCCGCATGGAAGGCGTAGGCGGCCACGCCGCGCAGGCCGAACAGGATGAGGCTCTTCAGCGAGCGCACGTCTTCCTGAGCATTCCATACCTGATTCATGTCGTAGTCGGCGGGTGCTGCCGCGCTTGCCGCGGCGGTCTTCGCATGCACCGCGTCGATGAGTGCGGAAAGCTTCTCCTCGTCGAAGTTCACGTTGGTCACGCAGGCGAACATTGCCTCCATGACCAGGGAGGACGTTGCTTCGTCAGCGGTTTTGCCTTCAAGCGCCTGCGCGAGTGCAACAAGCGCGCCGGTCAGCTGGTCCTGCAAGCCGGCCGCCTCGGCGGTCTTGCCGCATGCGCCTTGCGCCCCCGTGCAGGCGGTGCAGCGAGCGGTCTGCTCGCACTGGAAGCAGAACATGGAAGTTTCGGACATGGCATAGCTCCTCTCGTGGTGTTTGCCGTTGTTTGCACTCTACGTGTGTTTCTGAGGCTAGAATGTTCCCTAGAGAACATTTTTGGAAAGAGTGCCGAGATTGCAAATTGCGAATGCGCCCATATTCAGAGGAATCGACCCGGCGGACGTCGAAGCGATGCTGCCGTGTTTGAAGTGCGCCGAGCGCACCTACGAGCGTGGCGAGCGGGTGCTGCGCGCAGGCGAAGAGGCACGGCGCATCGGCGTGCTGCTCGCGGGCGGGCTGCATATCGAGATCGTCGACGCCTGGGGATCGGTCATCGTTTTGGAGTCAGTGAGTCCCGGTGAACCCTTTGCCGTGGCGTATGCTTGCGGGAAAGATGCCGTCATGGACGTGGACGTGGTTGCCGATCAGAAGAGCGTGGTCGCCATGCTTGATGCCGCACATGCGATGCGTGCATGCCCGAGGCAATGTTCGTGCCACGCGACGCTCGTGCGCAATCTGCTCGTTTCCATGGCAAGCAAGAACGTGGCGCTGAACCGCCGTGCGATGGCGACCGCTCCGAAAAGCGTGCGCGAGAAAGTTCTGGCGTATCTGTCGCTGCAACAGAAGCTGCACGGCTGCCGGCAATTCGCCATACCGTTCACGCAGGAGAAGCTGGCGGCGTATTTGGGCATCGACCGCAGCACGCTGTCGGCGGAGCTGTCCGCGCTGCGAAGCGAGGGCGTGATTCAATATCGCGGAAAGCATTTCGAGTTGAAGTGATCCGTTCTGCTTCAGACTCGTTTCATGTGATACTGGACTGATAACGTATCTTATGTTACACTACCAATAGCGATCGGTAGTTACTTTAATATGCTCTGTGATCCTCGCACCCACTTACGGAAGGCTCGCTGAAGACGTCAGCCCGGCAGCAAGGTTTCACATGATTGAGGGAATCTCAATCCTTGGTAGATATAGCCTTTTGGGTTGTCATTAATTTTCCAGCCGACGAAAAAGGCTCTTTTCCTATTTCGTGGCGGCGAGGATGTTCGCCTGCAGCAGCTCCGTGTTGTCGTTGCCGATGAAGCGGTTCGTCACTTTCGCCATGGTTTCGGCCGGAATGGTCCGTCCGCCGGCCAGCCAGCTGCGCAGAATGCTCGCCACCCCTCCGGCGATGTACTGAAATTGCAATTCGCACAACTGCTCGCACAGGGCCTCGTTTTCCCGCACGACGCCTTTGAGCGCACTGTCGCGCTGCAGCGTGTCGAAGGGGCGCGCCGCCGCGATGCAGCGGCTATGCAGCACGTCGGTGAGCTCGGAAAACATCGCCCCGTCACCGTTTTCGCTCAGTGCCAAGGACAATAGGTTCTCGTTGGTGCTGGAATATTCGAACAGGTCGAGCAGCAGCGGCTCGAAATCGTCGGCGGCGATCTCGGCGGCATGGCTGTCTATCAGGTCGATGCAGATTTGGAAGATTTCGGCCTTCACGTGCTCGAACATGTCGAATACGTCCTGGTAGTGCACGTAAAATGTCGCACGATTCACGTCGGCGGTGCGCGTGAGCTCCGTCACCGTGATGCTGCGCAGCGGCTTTTCGGCCATCAAATCGAGCAACGCCTCGGTGAGCGCCGCCCGTGTTTTGCGACTGCGGCGATCTGTTTTCTGCCCTTCGGGCTCTTTGCGCCAACGTGGCATCAGCATGTCTTCAGCCATGTGCTCCCCTTTCTATTGCGCGATTGCGGGCGGTGCGTCTCGGTATGGAGCGTGCAATCGCGATCGGCGCTGGGCGGTAGGCGGCGCTTTCCAGGCGTGGCGAGGGCGGTTCCAGCGTTGCGTCTCTTGTGGGTTCTCCCCTGCATCAAACTTTCCCCATACGACTATTCGACACGGTTAACGGCATCTGTCTAATAGTCGACAGTTCGTCGAGCAATTGCGCATTGCGACCTATCTGCAGTTTATTCGATACTTGTCTCGCAATCAACAGCTGTCGTGTAATCGGCAGGCATCGAATAACGATCTCGGTGCAGAGTGCGAAGGTATTCGATGCGGGATTCGTCAAGTGCCGCCCGTCTCGAGCCTCGCGCTGCGCGACGGGCGGCGTGCGCAACCTGGCGTGAGACGTGTGCATCGAATAAGGAAAGGTTTGATCATGCTTGATTTCTGCAGAGCGTTTTTGAGGCGACGAAAGCTGGTGGCGGCCGCGTTCGCCGTTGCGGTCGCCGTCTGCGCGCTATGCATTCCGCAGGTCAAGGTCAACTACAGCATGACCGACTACCTGCCCGAGGATGCGGCGTCCGTTCGGTCGCTGTCCGACATGAAGGATGCCTTCGGCGAGGGCGTCGCCAATGCGCGCCTGTACGCCGAGGGCATCAGCTTGGCGC
>CAVHXL010000178.1:0-2866 GCA_963639885.1 bacterium
TGTAGGCTCGTGCTTTTGTTAGTCCGCAATTGATATGCGCCTGATACGGTTCAAGAGCTTGTTATCTACTCGCATTTGCAAGCGGTCAAATCTATGCGCATGTCGCTAGGCTGATCTCTTCATGTTGATTTCGATCTAACAGAGCGTTGCTTTAATCGAGCTCTATGTCTGAGAGACCCTCCTCGCTGGGTGAGTTAGACTGGTCTTCTGGCTTGAGATCCTCGAACCTGCGTGAGCTCGCTCCTCCATTGAAGGGACTTCCTCAGGTAACCAGGATGCATCTGCTTCCCGCTTCTCGCTATCATAGGCACTGGATTTTGCGCCGCTGACAGCGAAAATCCTTCTGTCATTATGGTCGAATATCTTGTCTCGTTTCAGGTGGAACACGCGTTCGGCTGCTTGGTGAACGTTACCGCCATGCCACGTGATTTTTTAAAGAGCACTGAGCGCGCGGTGAAGCCTTCGTTATTGCCGTATACAAGCAGCGAGGTAGCGTGTGTGCTGATGGGAAGCGTGATTACGCATGCGACGCGTTGCTGTCCGAGGTTGGATTTTGGCAGCTCGCTGCTGTCCGAGGTTGGGTTTTGATTGTCGAAGATGGCAGGTTGGGTGCTGCTATAACGAACTGGATGCTCATGCAGTTCGTCCATCCGTTCCTTGACTGCTTATTCATCTCTTGAAAGCAGGAGATGAATTTTCCCTCCTTCTCGCCTCCTGATAGCAGGCGACGCATCTTTCCGCTTATTCGCCTCCTGATAGCAGGCGACGCATCTTTCCGTCTTTCCTGCCGACTACGAGATAGGCGAGGAGCGCGATTGCGGCGACGAATGCCATGCTGATGAACAGGCCGCGGTAGCCAAGCCAGGGCTCGATGAGGCCGAGCGCTAATGGTCCGATCCCAACGCCGAGGTCCAAGAACATGTAGAATGTGCTGTTCGCGAGCGCGATTCGGTTATCGGGTGCCATTTGCACGCAAAGCGCCAGCGCGCTCGACTGGATGGTTCCGACGCCGAATCCGAGCAGGGCGGCGGCGGTTAGCATCGCGCCGGGTTTATGCACGCACGACAGGAGCGCCATACCGACGATGAAGGCGATAAAAGCCGGCACCATCACATATTTGTCGCCCTTGCTGTCGAAGAGTTTTCCCGTGAAAGGCCTGGTAGCAAAGGTAGCCACAGCATATACGACGAAGAAGAAGCTGCTGGCGGTCTCCAGTCCCGCCTCTGTCGAGAATGGTGTCAGGAACGTCAGTAAGCTGGAATAGCAGAAGTACAGAACCGCGCAGGTAGCCGACAGCGGGAAGATGGTGAACTCCAGAAAATCCTTCAGGCCGAACTTGTGCTTTGGCACCTTCGCCGCCTTCGCCGCCGTGGCGGCCCTGCTGTTCGCGCGGCTTGACTCGGGCACTTTCAATAGGATAACCGAGATCAAGTTTCCGACAGCGATGAACGTAGCGGCCGCGAACAGGATCTGGTAGCCGGCCACCTGCGTGAGGAACATGCCCAAAAACGGCCCGATGGCAGCTCCGACGGTTACCGAGAGCATGTAGTATCCTATGCCCTCGCCTTTGCGCGAATTCGGGACGATGGAGGTGACCACGGTGCCGACGGTGGTCGAACCGGCGCCGTAGCAAAAGCCGTGGCAAAAGCGCAGCACGAACATGACGCCCAGGCCGAGCCCGAATAGATAGGCCGCCGAGAAGATGACTTCGAGCACCGAAACGATAAGCAGCAGGCGCTTGCGCCCGACGCGATCCATGATGCCTCCGGTCACGACGCGCGACACGAGGGCGCCGATGATGAAGATGCTCGCCGCGAGTCCTGCGATCGATGCGGGGCTTCCGTACTGCTTCATCGCGTAATCGGCCACAACCACCATCAGGCAGTAGTAGTTCGCCATGATGGCGAAGTTGACGCCGGCGCCTAAGATGAAGTCCTTCGTCCAGAGTTTTTCACGTTCCATGGTTGTTTGAGCGACCGCCTATTTCGAGGAATCTTTTGCGATGAGGACTGCGACGTCGGAGCCTTGAACGACCGCATAGCTGACCGAGCCGAGATAGCCTTTCACGCCGCCTTGTCCGCGGCTGCCCATGATGATCAAGTCGCACCCCTCGTCCTTTGCGCACTTCAGGAGCAGGGCTGAGGGCGAAGTGCCTTTCAGAAGGCGCGCGCGTGCGGGGTTCGGCATGGCCTGTCCGAGCTCCTCCATTTCGGCGAGGACGTTTTGGGCCTGCTGCATCAGCGCCCCCTCGGCCCCCGTTCCCATGCCGATAAGGGTGACCACATGCACGAAGAGGATCTCTGCAGCCGGGTTCTGCTCGGCGATGCTGCGCGCGAGTTCGAGCGCCTTATGCGACGGCGTTGATCCATCGTAGGCTACGAGCATTTTGTTTACCCACATAGAAAGCCCTTTCCATGTTGTTTCCGAGGCGAAGGGGGTGGGCGAGTTGCCGAAGCGCCGCGTTTGATTTCGGCGCGAAACGGGGCTGAAGCGCCCCCGTGTGTCCCTTGTCCCTCCGAATTAATTGTGCAACGTTGCCGAATTGTAACTTTATGACGTGTGGGTTTTGTTGACACGGCGTGCTTATGCTATGGCCATCGACCGGCGGGCCCGCTTGGTTGCGGGCGGCTGGTTGGCGGCGTTTTGGGCGTGTGCTTTTGGGGATGGGCAACGCTAGCGATTCGACTGCCGTATAATCGTTGCGGCAATTGAGGCCCCGCCCTTTATGGCCGGGCTTTTCGAATAGGAGGAAATGCGATGAAGACGAGCGATTTCGATTACCCCTTGCCCCCTGAGCTGATCGCGCAAGAACCCGCCGCCGTGCGCGACGGGTGCCGCATGCTGGTGATGGATCGCGAAACGGGCG
>CAVHXL010000179.1:0-2842 GCA_963639885.1 bacterium
GCGCCATCACGGACAGGTTGACCTCGCCGACCTTCAGTGCGCAGGCGAGCAGCGCCTCGCCATCGGCGTCGGAGCCGATCGTGCGCAGCGCCTCGAGTGTGAAGGCGTTCGCATCATCGTCGGTGTAGCCGAGCGCGGCGGCGTGGTAGGCGTAGGCGGCCATGCCGCGCAGGCCGAACAGGATGAGGCTCTTCAGCGAGCGCACGTCCTCCTGAGCGCTCCAAATCTGGTTCATGTCGTAGTCGGCGGGTGCTGCCGCGCTTGCCGCGGCGGTCTTCACATGCACCGCGTCGATGAGTGCGGAAAGCTTCGCCTCGTCGAAGTTCACATTGGTCACGCAAGCGAACATTGCCTCCATGACCAGGGAAGACGTTGCTTCGTCGGCGGTTTTGCCTTCAAGCGCCTGCGCGAGCGCAACAAGCGCGCCGGTCAGCTGGTCCTGCAGGCCGGCCGCCTCGGCGGTCTTGCTGCATACGCCTTGCGCCCCCGTGCAGGCGGTGCAGCGAGCAGTCTGTTCGCACTGGAAGCAGAACATGGAAGTTTCGGACATGGCATAGCTCCTCTCGTGGTGTTTGCCGTTGTTTGCACCCTACGCGTGTTTCTGAGGCTAGAATGTTCCCTAGAGAACATCTTTGGAAAGAGTGTCGAAATTGCAAATTGCGGATGCGCCCATATTCAGAGGAATCGACCCGGCGGACGTCGAAGTGATGCTGCCATGTTTGAAGTGCGCCGAGCGCACCTATGAACGCGGCGAGCGGGTGTTGCGCGCGGGTGAAGAGGCGCGGCGCATCGGCGTGCTACTATCGGGCGGGCTGCATATCGAGATTGTCGACGCCTGGGGATCGGTCACCGTTTTGGAATCAGTGAGTCCCGGCGAACCCTTTGCCGTGGCGTATGCCTGCGGGAAAGACGCCGTCATGGACGTGGGCGTGGTTGCCGATCAGAAGAGCGTGGTCGCCATGCTTGACGCCGGGCATGCGATGCGTGCGTGCCCGAGGCAATGCTCGTGCCACGCGACGCTCGTGCGCAATCTGCTCGTTTCCATGGCGAGCAAGAACGTGGCGCTGAACCGCCGTGCGATGGCGACCGCTCCGAAAAGCGTGCGCGAGAAAGTTCTGGCGTATCTGTCGCTGCAACAGAAGCTGCACGGCTGCCGACAATTCGCCATACCGTTCACGCAGGAAAAACTGGCGGCGTATTTGGGCATCGACCGCAGCACGCTGTCGGCGGAGCTGTCCGTGCTGCGAAGCGAGGGCGTGATTTGGTATCGTGGGAAGCATTTCGAGTTGAAGTAGTCCGATCGGCACAGTTTCGATTTCCCCAAGACGCCTTCGTGATAATATATCTTATGTTACGTAGGTACGGTGTCGCGCTTCTCCGCGATCTTTTGCACGGTACGAGCATGCAATCGCACTTAGGAAAAACTTGCTGGTGAGGTGTATCTATTGGTGAGGTAAACCAATCTGCAAATTATCCGATTGAGCGAAAGCCCAATCCCTAATAGAAAGCGTCGAAGGCGCGTCGCTGATTTCCTTAGCCTGCGACTCTCCCTATTTCGTAGCGGCGAGGATGTTTGCTTGCAACAGCGCCGTGTTGTCGCTGCCGATGAAGCGGTTCGTCACTTTCGCCATGGTTTCGGCCGGGATGCTCCGCCCGCCGGCAAGCCAGCTGCGCAGGATGCTCGCCACCCCTCCGGCGATGTACTGGAATTGCAATTCGCACAGCTGCTCGCACAGAGCTTCGTGTTCTTGCATGACGCCTTTGAGCGCCCCGTCGCGCCGCAGCGTGTCGAAGGGGCGCGCCGCGGCGATGCAGCGGCTATGCAGCACGTCGGTGAGCTCGGAAAACATCGCGCCGTCGCCGTTTTCGCTCAGCGCCAAGGACAGCAGGTTCTCGTTGGAGATGGAGTATTCGAACAGATCGAGCAGCAGCGGCTCGAAATCGTCGGCGGCGATCTCGGCGGCGTGGCTGTCGATCAAATCGACGCAAATTTGGATGATTTCAGCCTTCACGTGCTCGAACATGTCGAATACGTCCTGGTAATGGACATAAAACGTCGCGCGGTTTACATCGGCGGCGCGCGTGAGCTCCGTCACCGTAATGCTACGCAGCGGCTTTTCGGCCATTAGGTCGAGCAACGCCTCGGTGAGCGCCGCGCGCGTTTTGCGGCTGCGCCGGTCCGTTTTCTGCCCTTCGGGTTCCTTGCGCCAACGCGGCGTCAGTATGTCTTCAGCCATGCACTCCCCTTTCTCTCACGTTGTTCGCGGGTCGACCTTGACGTGGTACGGGCGCAATGTTGCGCGTCGGGTACGTTCCCGCTTCCCGCGCTCCGCGCCACGTGCGGTCTCCCCCATCGCTTCAAACTATCCCCACACGGCTATTCGACACTACTTTCGACATTTGTCGAATAGCCGACAGTTCGTCGAACTATTGCGCATTGCAGCTTTTCTGCATCTTATTCGATACTTGTCTTGCAATCAACAGGTGTCGTGTAAACGGCAGGCATCGAAGAACGTTTTTTGATGTGGGCAGCGAACGCATCCGATGCGAAACCTGCAAAGCGGCGCACGCGGCATGCGAAACGCACGACGCACAAGGAAAGGCTTAACCATGCTTGATTTCTGCAGGGCATTTTTGAGGCGACGAAAGCTGGTGGCGGCCGTGTTCGCCATTGCGGTCGCCGCCTGCGCGCTATGCATTCCGCAGGTCAAGGTTAATTACAGCATGACCGACTACCTGCCCGAGGACGCGGCGTCCGTTCAATCGCTTGCCGATATGAAGGACGCGTTCGGCGAGGGCGTCGCCAATGCGCGCCTGTACGCCGAGGGCATCAGCTTGGCGC
>CAVHXL010000180.1:0-2831 GCA_963639885.1 bacterium
GCTTCTATCCCTGCCCTGAGTGCATGTCATTGATCGATTTGCAGCCCGCCATGAGCGTTCATGCGCGCATTACCGATACGCGCTTGGTGCCCATGAGCGAGGGTGTGAGCTATGGTTTGAATTATCGAAGCTCGGGAAGCGTGAAAATCTGTACCGTTCCGGTTGGGTATGCCGATGGTTTGCGCCGTGCGCTTTCAGGCCGTACCGATTTCATCGTCGGCGGGGTGAGATGCCGCCAGGTTGGAAACATCTGCATGGACCAATGCATGTTCGAGGTTGATTTGCGCTCCTATGCGCGTCGCCAGCGCGTCGACCCGCAAATCGGCGACGAGGTGGTTATCGTGGGGCGTCAGGGTGAGGCCGAGGTCTCCATCGAGAGCCTATGCGATACCTTGGGTACCATTCCTCATGAGGTGTGCATCGCGTTCTCGCACAGAATGCCTCGATACTATGTCTAACGACAACGTTTGGTGACTGCCTTGAATGAACAAGGGCCCAGCAATCGTTATTGATTGCTGGGCCCTTGTTTTTTTGCAACATATGAGGTATGTAGTGCCTGTTGAGTTGATAGTAAAGAAAATAGAAAATCGCACTACGAAGTAATCCTGATAGGATATGATACGTATCGAAGCACGATAATAATCCTTACACGGATGGAAGGGAGCTTGCTTATGCATCGTGTCGAGTTCATCTGCCCAGAACTCGCTATCCTTACCGACGACGGGGCGCCTTCCTCTGATAAGTATCACCTTCGGGACCTTCTTGCCCTAAAAGCGGGATCCCGTGATTTCCTTTCGAAACAGGTTGTGCCCTTTTTGGAAAAGTATGGTGCGCGCTACCGGCTCGACATCGATGAAGGATTCCCTCTTTCCTCGGTTGGGCTATGCGATGAGCCGCTTCTGCATCGCCTTGGTTTTGAGGTGTGCGTCGGCGAGGTTCGTGCTCGAAACTCGAAAGCGACTCTTAGGCGAATCGGGCAGGTTGCGAGTGACTCTGATGCTGGTGCGTTCCTGGTGCCCATCGAGCCGGTAGACGAGCATTTGCCGTCTCTTTTTTCCCGTATGCATGCCGCTGATTACGTTGCGCGTTTGGGATTGATGTCTCTAACGGGGGATCCGAACGGTCTTGAGTTCGAATATCGTGGACGTCACGGCGAATCGTATCGATTCACGCTTCCAGAAGAACTTGCGCCCGTTGATGATCTGACGATATTGGATGAATCTATCGGAGCGGGAAGCGATGCGGAACCTCTGCACGCGCGACTCCGGCGGATTCAGGGGTCGCAATTCGAGTTGACCTTCAGTCTTGTGCGCACTTGGGAGCTGCAGCAAGATGGCACGCGCAAGACCATCTATTTCGACTACGTTCCGCTTTCCGGCGACGAGGCAAGCCCGGGTGCCGCAAATATGATAGCCGCCGACTTGATGTTGATCGCGTTGTCGGATGTGCTCCGGCACCGGGTGAGATCCCTGCGCATCGCCCCTCGGTCGCTGCGCTTGAATCGAATTGCGAGCAATACCCTTGTCGACGATCTTCTCGATGCCACCACGGCTGGCAAGCTGCATGCCTGCCCGAATTGCGGCCGTCCGCTTATCGGCAACTCCTTCTACTGCAAGTATGGGGCTTGCGCTCAAAGATATAACGAGCGGGCAAAGGCAGCCGCATTGGTGGGAGGTATGAGCGAGCAGGAAGTGCTTGCGGCTTTTTCCCGCATCCAGCCGAAAACCGTTCATTCATGGTTTGAGTAAGATTATTCGAGTGCGGGCTCCTCATGCTCGTTTCGCGCGGTGGGGTCCACTTCGTGCGGCGGGGTCCGCTTCGCGTGGTGGCACCCCTATTTGGCAACAGACCGCTGGGCGGGAGTTGCGTCCTAGGGGTGCTTTTCGGTATGAGCCTATCTCTCGCCTGCCCTAGCTCAATCTTGCCGTCGGGATAAAGCCGGCGGCGGCTGCTTTTTCGCGCGAGCTGTCTTAAGCTTGCGTTGCATGAGGAAGCGAAAAGCGAGCTGGAGTTTATGGCAGTTGAGGTCATCTTGTTGGCTTGGTTCGCTGTAACGGAAAACGCCCCGTGTTGTTTCGCGGGGCGTTTTCGTGTAACGCTTATCGTGATTTTCATGACAACGGGTTATCTGGGACAGAACCCGTCATTGCAATTGGTTTATGCCTCTGCGTACAGGCTGATCGTATAGCGCGTGATGTCGGAACGATTGATGATCCCAACCATTACATCGCCCTTCATGACGGGCGCTTTCTTCAGATGGTGCGCTGCCAGCTTCGCGCACACCATGCGCATGTCGTCATCGACGTTAACCGTGAGCACGTTTTTCGTGGCGATGAGCGACACGGGCATGCTGGCCAACAGCTTCGACTTCTCGTCGAATTCCGCGTCGTCACCTTCGGCCGAATAGGCGTAGAAGCTCGTGAAGGTGTGCGTCTGACGCGCGAGCGAGCCGATGATATCGCCATCGCTCACGAAGCCCGCAAGCTTGCCTTCCCTCGACACCACCGGCGCGCCGGAGATGCCCTTGCTCGCGAACAGGCGCAGCGCCTCGAGCGCGGAGTCGTCCTCTTCAAGCACGAACACGTCGGTCTTCATGAGCGCGGTAAGCGGATTGCTTGCGGCGGCAGGGGCGCCAGCAGCTCCCGAGGCGCCCGCGACAGCGGCTCCGGCAGCCCCGGCAGTCGCGGGCTTTGGCTTGCCGATCGCGCGACCGGCGCCATCCTGCACGCGCCCGCCAGTCGCAGCCCCGGCCTCGGCAGTCGTGCGCTTCTTGAAACTCAGCGCCAGCACGAAGGCGATGGCGGCCATCACGAGCGCGAAGGCGAAGCCCC
>CAVHXL010000181.1:0-2820 GCA_963639885.1 bacterium
CGCGATAGTAAGGAGGCTTACCCAACATGACAGAGTTCATGAGGCCGACGGTAACCACGGAAGAAGTCAACGACACCGTTGCACGTTTCATCGTCGAACCGCTGGAACGTGGGTACGGCTATACGCTGGGTAACAGCATGCGTCGCGTTTTGCTGTCCTCTTTGGACGGCGCAAAGGCGACGGCCATCCAGATCGAAGGCGTGCAGCACGAGTTCACCACCGCCGAGGGCGTCATCGAGGATATCACCGATATCGTCCTGAACATCAAGGGTTTGGTTTTCTCCGCGCTCAACGAGGATATCGAAGAGGCCACGGCGCATGTGTCCGCTGAGGGCCCCTGCGTTGTCACGGGTGCTGACCTGCAGGTTCCGACTGAGTTCACGCTCATCAACCCGGAACATGTCATTGCTACCGTCGCTGACGGTGGTCAGCTCGATATGACCGTCCGCATCGGCGTCGGCCGCGGCTATGTGTCCGCGGAGCGCAATAAGCGTACCGAGGACCCGATCGGCGTTATCCACGTCGACTCGCTGTTCTCGCCTGTGCGTCGCTGCACGATGAACGTTGCCGACACGCGCGTTGGTCAGCGCACCGACTACGACAAGTTGGTGCTCGAGGTTGAGACGGACGGTTCCATCGCTCCGGTCGATGCCGTGACGCGTGCCGCCAACATCGTCAATCAGTACATGGGCGCGTTCCTGAGCCTGAACAGCACCGACGAGGAAGAGGAAGGCGAAGTGCCGTCCATCTTCGCTCCGGAGGGCCAGGAATCCAACGCCGAGCTTGACAAGCAGATCGAGGATCTCGACCTGTCCGTCCGCTCGTACAACTGCCTGAAGCGCGCCGGTATCCACTCCGTGCGCCAGCTGGTCGAGTTCTCCGAGAACGACCTGCTCAACATCAGGAACTTTGGCGCGAAGTCCATTGAGGAAGTGAAGGACAAGCTCATTTCCATGGACCTCAATTTGAAGCAGTAATAGGAGATACTCACAATGAGGCATAACTACAAGGGCCGTAAGCTGGGCACCGACTTCGCCCACACCAAGGCCATGAAGCGCAGCTTGGTGCAGGCGCTGTTCCTGAACGACCGCATCAAGACCGTGGAGTCCCGCGCGAAGGAGATTCGCCCCGACGTCGACAAGATCATCACCTGGGCGAAGAAGGGCGACCTGCACAGCCGTCGTCTGGCCATCGCCGCTCTCGGTGGCGACAAGGAACTGGTCCGCGAGATCTTCGAGAAGGTTGCGCAGGGCATGTTCGCCGATCGTCAGGGTGGCTACACCCGCATCATGAAGCTTGGCAACCGCAAGGGCGACAACGCCCCCATGGTCATCATGGAGCTCGTGACCGAGCCCGTGGCCAAGAAGGCGGAGAAGGCTGAGAAGCCGGCCGCCAAGAAGGCTGCTCCGAAGAAGGTCGAGAAGACCGAGGAGGCCGCTGAGGAGACCGCTCCGGCTGCTGAGGCCGAGGCTCCCAAGGCTGAGGAAGCTGCCGAGGAGAAGGCTGAATAGGTTTTCGCCAGCAAAGCTTGCTTGAAGGAAGGCCCTCCGGGGCCTTCCTTTTTTGTTTGGGCTGGGTTTGCTCGCGCCGTACGGTAGGGCGGTGTACGGGCTGACGCGAAGTACTTACGGAGCTGCATAGCAACGGGCGCTTCGCGGCTGGCAATGCCATGCGGGTTGATGCGAAGAGGGATTCCGCATTGGCGGTGGGTGGTGCTTGAACCTCGAGGGCGGAGCCGTGCGGTATACTGCGCCGTATGCGATTGCGAACCTCCGTCTACATACCGGGTGATTCTCCTGTTCATCGATGCGATGCACGCGTCAAGGTGCTCCTGCTCGCCATCTATTCCGTCGCGGTGTTCTGGGTTGATACCGCCGCGGGAATGGCGTTGTTCGCCGGCGGGCTTGCCGTTTGCGTGGTGGTTTCGCGCGTGGGGCTCACGCGGGTGCTCGCCGTGGGTGCTCCTGTGTATGCGCTTGCGGCTTTAACCGTGCTGTTCGCGGCTATCAACCCGGACGTGGGCGCGTGGCAGGGATGCCTGTATGCCGCTCGCATGATCGTGCTGGTGCTGGCGAGCCTGCTGGTCACCTTCACCTCCACGTCCACGCAGCTCAGCGATGCGCTCGGTTGGTTCATACGGCCGTTAGGGCGCCTGCGGGTTCCCGTTGATGACATCGCTATGGTGTTTTCCCTGGTCATCCGTTTTATCCCGCTGACGGCGCAGGAGCTGGGCAGGTTGCGTGATGCGCACCTTGCCCGCGGTGCCGCTTTCGAGGGCGGGGCCCCCTCGAAGCGCCTGCGTGCTTGGGGCGAGGTGTTCGTCCCGCTTTTCGTGCAGCTGTTTCGGCGCGCCGATCGCTTGTCGGTCGCCATGGACGCGCGCTGCTATGGGTTGCCGGGGGTGCGCCGCGGGCAGTTGCGTCCTCTGCGATGGAATGCATCCTCGTCGGTCGCGCTTATCGTTGGCGCGTTGCTGATGATTTCCGTTGCCTGGTTTCTGTAGTCGAATTAAGGTCCTGGCCTCGGCGTTGTTGTGAAGCGACGGGCGGTCTCGTGCGGCTTTTCCATCCGACGCGGGACGAGAACGGCGGAGATGCCAGTCTCGAAGGGCTATCGTCGCCAGCGGCCTTCAGCATCCGCCTGCGTGCGAAAGTTCCCGACCGCGGCCCCATCCTGCCGTCCAGCCAACAGCTTCCCCAGCATTCTTTGCGGGCGTGGTACAATCCGCCCCGTATGGCTCGGCTCAAACGCCGGGCGCAAAGGAAACATCCTATAGGAGGCATGCAATGAGCGTCATCATCGATGTGTTCGGGCGTGAGG
>CAVHXL010000182.1:0-2806 GCA_963639885.1 bacterium
CGCTTGGCCTCGTTGCACGCGAAGCGGGCCTTCGAGAAACGCTCCATGTCGATAGTCTCGTCATCGCCGCATAAGCAATACACGCCCACAGCCGGTTGGAAGCCCACCGCGTCGTCGTGACGCGCTATCGCTTCCTGCACGCGATCGAACACCTCGTGCGCGAAATCGTGCCCGGCAGGTCCCACCATGCCGAAGTCATCACGCCCCCAATAGCCGGCCACGCCGCGACCTTCCTCGGCAAACAAGCTCATCGCGCGCCCCACATCGGCCAAAAGCTCGTCACCGCGCTGGCGGCCGTACCACTCGTTGAAGGTGCGGAAGTTCCCCAAATCGACTTCGATCAGGGACAATTCCTCTCCCGCATGCGCCTGGCGAAACGCGTTCGCCAGGCGCAGGAATCCGCCGCCGTAAGGCAACCCCGTTACCGCGTCGATCCGCGCGTTTTTCTCGGATCCGTTCTTGTCGGCCGAGGGTACGCCCGCCATGCGCGCCGGCAAAAGGCCCATCTTCCCGCGACGCGAAAGCGTATCCAGAACGGCCGCCGGCTGCTCGTCGAAGCGCGCGTAATGCGCCGACGACACGCTCACGATCGGCTGCACGTCCCGCCCCTCGACCTCATAAGGCTCGAAGAGGCGATCCACCAGCAGCTCCTTGATGCGGAACGTATCCTCCAGCGACACGTTCTCGCGCAGCATCACGAACTGGGCATCGTGCGCTCGATACAGAAACGACGGCTTCGAGGCCACCGAGACGATGCGCGCGACCACCTCGCTGATCACCTGATTACCGGCGCCGTACCCGAGTTCGCGGTTGATGTCGGCCAGCCCGTCGACGTTGACCATCACGAACCCCACGGGGCGGCCGCTGTCGCGACATTCGCCGATGGCGCTGATCAGGGCCTGGTAGTTGCCCATCCCCGTTTCGGAATCAACCCCGTCGGCCAAGCCGCGGTTCACCACGTAGCCGACGTAGAGGTTCGGCTCGCCTCCGATGGCGTTGAGCCGGTAGCCACGCGACTCGCACAGCACGTAAGCGCCCTGCGTGTTGCGGGCGCGATACTGCATGTTGGTAAAATGCCGCGTTCCGTCCGCGATGCCCTTGAAGACGTCGACCATGTGCGCCCTATCATCGGGATGCACCGCCTCAAGCCACAGAGGAACCGGATCGCCCGAGTACTCGCGCGGAAGCCCGATATCGCGCGCCGCCGACGGCGACCAGCAGGCAACCTTGGCGTCGAGGTTATGAACCAGCAGATAGCGCCCCTCAAGCGACATGGACAGGGCATCGAACACGCGCTTGTTCAAGCTGACGCCTATCGGGGAAAGCCTGACCGTGCCGTTGTCGAACCCATCGATCTTCGGCTTGTTGCGCACCTTGTAACCGTACATCTTCCGGTCGGCGTCCACCGTCGCCACCTGCATCGACTCGCCCGCCGACGGCTCGACGCGGGAAACGCCGAAGCTGAACGAATACGGCATGCGGGAACCCTCGCATTGCGTGGCGGCGAGCAGCTGCGAGCGGCACGTATCGAGTCGTCGCGCGAGCTTGGCCTCGCTCGACCCCGCCGACAGGATCACGAATTCATCCCCGCCCAGACGAAAGAACTCGTCTTTCTCCTCGCAGTACAGGCTCAGGTATTCGCTCACCTTGCAGATGTAGCCGTCGCCGGCGGCGTGGCCGAAATGATCGTTGCAGTACTTCAGGTTGTCGATGTCTATGAAGGCGGCGATGAAGGTCTCGCCACGCTCCCATAGAAGCTGCAGCGAGCGATCGTAGGCGGCTTTGTTCCCCGCGCCGGTGAGAGCGTCCGTGAAGGCATCGTGCTCGAGCTGGTGGCGCTGGCCGTTCATATCGGTCGCGGCCTCGTTGAGCGCTTCGGAGAACTCGCTCGCCTCGGCGCCTTGCGCGACGGCGCACGTGGGGGCGTCGGCGCCGGACGCGAACGTTTCCACCACCGTCAAAGCGTTCGTCAGATTCGATCGGATGGCGTCGAGCGAGGACACGAGCGGATTGTCGTGGTCGAGCAAGGCGCCCCGCGGATCGCCGGCGAGCCGACCTTGCGCCAGATCCCGCACTAGGCCCTGGACGTCGCGCACGAACGAGCCGAGTTCGACGATTTTGCTCGCCAGCGGACGCTGCGCGGCGGGAAGCTCGTCGATGTCGATATGAGCCGACTCCGGGTTGTCCATCACGCTGTCGAGGTACGCCAGAAGCTCCTGCGCGCCCCTGATGTACGCAGCGCCGTTCGCGGCGGAGGGGGTATCGGGAAAAGCGCAAGCGGTTGCGCCGGAAGCAGCTTCGGGCGGAATGCTGGCGGGGGTGCTGGAAGCGGCATCAGGCGGCGCGCTGGCGGGGGTGCTGGAAGCGGCATCAGGCGGAGTGCTGGCGGGGGTGCTGGAATGCGCTTCCGCAGATGATGCGTCCGGGCGAGCCAAAGCCGGCTCGCGTTGGTCGAAATGCGCCTTGCGTGAATCGTTGCCCATCGTATCGCCCTCGATTTCTTCCGCCAACGCAGTGGATATGTCGGAAATCCCTTAGCAGCAGTATAAGCGTTCCTGCATGGGCACGATCGCGGATTTCGGCGACGGACGGGAGGGGACCGGGGAAAGCCAGCCCTCGCTGGATGGCGCCCCAAGAGCGCGGCGAAATCGTCCAGGCGCGAACGAGTGCTCGCCCTTGCCCGGAGCCGCGAAGCGCATCGCCAGCTTCTCAGCGCGCCGCCGAGGAAAGCCTGCGGATGAGCTCCTCACAAGCGCGGCTGCGCAGGCGGTATTTCTTCCAGACGAGAAACGAGCTGATCGACAGC
>CAVHXL010000183.1:0-2792 GCA_963639885.1 bacterium
TCCCAGATCCGTGCTGCCCGTGACCTTGCAGTCGAGAAACGCGTTGGCGCCCTGCTCATACATAAGCCCGCTCCCGGTACGTCCGAGCTTCGCGCCGGCCGCCTCGGCGGCTCCGTCGGCAAATTTGTCGACGGTGTGCCCGCTGCTCATGCCGAAGTGCTCGAAATACGATTTCGGCGCATCCTCGGCAAGGACCGAGACGCAGAAGCGCCCCGTTCGCCCCACCATCTCCTGGGTGTGCGTGCCCTTGATGCAGCACACGCTCACCTGGCGCGGTTCGCTTGCCGCCTGGATGGCGGTGTTGATGATGCACGCGCCGTCGCGTTCGCCCTCGCGAGCGGACAGCAGGAACACTCCATAACTGAACTGGTGAAACGCTTTCGAATCGATAGCTGGACTCATTCGCCTTTCCCCCTTCTGCACTCATCGCATAGACCCTTGAACAAAAGGTTGCACCCGGTTATCTCATACCCCGATGCGCTCGCGGCCGTGGCAAGGTCCAACGATGCGAACTCGTCTGACACCTCGACATCGTCAACGCGGCCGCAAGCGGTGCACACCACGTGATAGTGCGGGCGCAGCGTATCGTCGAAACGGTCAGCCCCGTCAACCACGCTCACCTTAAGCGCTGACCCCTCGTCGGCCATGCGATTGAGCGCGCGATACACCGTCGCCTTGCTGATGGATGGATAGTCCGCGGAAAGCGCGCTGTGCACGGTGTCGGCAGTCGGATGTTGCCCATGCAGCTTCGAAAGCTGATCAGCGATGACCCTCTGCTGAACGGTGTTGCGCCTTGCCACGGTACCCTCCTCTCGTTTACGTTTAGTATTGTAATGCTATTGGTATCTATTATCAATAGCGAATTTAAATCATTTAATGGTCGCTTAGGGCCTGGGACCTAGGGGGTTGGGGGTTGGGGGGTTGGGCCTGGGGCCAGAGAGCTTGGGAGCTTTAACCTGGAGCCGGGAGAGTTTGAGGGCTTGGAGTCCCCGAAAGCTTGAAGCTTGGGACGTTATGAGCTCGGGCGGCCAGGGGGCTTGCGACCTGAAACCTGATGGGCCAACACCTGGAAAGCTTGAAGGCTTGGAACCTGGGAGGTTTGAGGACCTGGGACAAAGGGATTTAGGACCTGGAACCTGGGGTGCCAGAGGCTCAATCGGCCAGAGGGCCGGGGTATCAGAGGCGTGGACGAGGGTGCTCAGGACTTGAGGGATCAAGGGCTCAGGCGGCCAGAAGGCCCGAAGCTTTAGCCGGCCTCGCGCTTTACGCTCGATAGGGGCAATGCGCCCTTCAGACCCCAAGCGATTAAAGCGCCAGCTTTCTTTTACGCTTGTTCGCATACATGATCTCGTCGGCTTTTCGATACACGCTCGAGAAGTCGTCATAGGCCGGATCGAACACCGCTCTGCCGATGGACGCCGACGGCAAGATGGGCAATTTCTTCCGGAAGTCGGCAAGGTGCTTCTCGAACGCCTCCACAAGCGCGTCAACCTGCGCGTTGCCGATGAGCACGACGCAAAACTCGTCGCCGCCGGTTCGGTAGCGCTGCCCCTGGTGACCGAACGTCACGTAAATGGCCCGGCCGATGGTGCGAAGGCACTCGTCCCCGGCGTCATGCCCGTACATGTCGTTGACGGATTTGAAATCATCGACGTCGATCAGCAGCAGCGTGACCTTATCTTTCAGAACCGTGAGCAGGCCATCGAAGCTGTAGCGATTCAGCAGGCGCGTCAAGGCATCGGTCTGCTGGACGACCGAGCAGTGGAAGGAGTACACCATGATCGACCCGATGGCGATGGCGATCCAGACGATGCGCACATCGGAGAAAACCATCTGAACGATCAGGCACGCGAAGATGAAGGCGATCGTGAGAAACGGGGCGAGACGATTGCGGTACTGATAGCTCTCGGAAAAACGCCGGACCATGACGAGCATGAAGATAGCGCTAGCCAAATAGACGAGCGGATAGATAATATATGCCGGCCCATGACGATAGTAACCGGCCTCGTCAACGGCGATGATAACTCCGAACGGCGCCAAGACGCATTCAACGATCGCATGGATGGCAACGACGATCATAGCGGCGCGAACTTCTCGGCTATCCGGCCCCAAAACCGCCGCGTAAGCAACCGCGACCGCAGGCGCGAGGGAGAACTCGATGACCTTGTGAACGGGAATGAACATTCGCGCCGTTTCCCCGCGGCCATTGAGGGAGACGCCGGCCATCTCGCATAGCGCCGCCGCAGCAAGGGCGGCGAACAGCCATACATACAGATGCTTGACGCGGCGAGGCAGCATGGCATTCCCCAAGACGGTGATTATCATGATGCCCGAGACGGCGGCAGTCATCAGCACGATAAATAAGTAGTATTCGCTCACGATTCGCCTTCACGTTTGCGGTCACGAAAGAACGCGCTTGCCAAGTTGATACCTTAAGTTAGCAGCATACCCCAAAAGGGCGGACGCGTGGGGTCAGATCGGTTTTGCAAGAACGGCGACGCAAGAACACCAAACCGCGTAAGACGAAGCCTTCCAACACGAATCGTGGGGTCGAGTTTTCGCTCGAACCCACGAATTCTCACCGCCGGGTTATCCAAACGCTCTCTGCGGGGTTGACCGCATGCGTGATGGAGTTCCGCAGCCTGCCGGTATCGACCGGGCACGCCTTCTTGGCGTACCCCTCGGCGGCCAGCCCGATCTCCTCAAGCGCGACGGCTATCCTCTGGTCGAGCGCGGACTTGACCGCCGCGCGGTCGTCGCTGCGCACCTCGACGCTCATGCGGCATCGCCCC
>CAVHXL010000184.1:0-2785 GCA_963639885.1 bacterium
GAACCTGCATCGCGAATACGCTCGCTAGCAAGCCGCGCCCGCCAATGCGTTTGCGCGCGGGCGCAGGCGGCGGGTCGGGAAGCTATCGGGTCTCCCAATCCCTTCCCGGCCGGGCCGTGTTATTCCGAGCGCAGGGCTTCCACAGGGTCTTTGCGGCTGGCGGCGCTTGACGGGATGAGGCCCGCCAAGAACGTGAGCAGGACGCTGATGCCCACCAGCACCACCGCCGCCTGCCACGGCAAGATGGCGACGTTCTCGACGTTGAACAGCGAATAGACGATGGCGTTCGCCGGAATGCACCCCAGCACGGTCAAGGCTATGCCGATAACGCCGGCCGTGAAGCCGATGATGACGGTCTCCGCATTGAACACACGGCTGATATCACCCTTGCTCGCACCGATGGAGCGCAGGATGCCGATCTCCTTCTTGCGCTCGAGCACGCTAATGTAGGTGATGACGCCGATCATGATGGAACTGACCACGAGCGAGATGGCCACGAACGCCACCAGCACATAGCTGATCATGTTGACGATGGTGGTGACGCTGCTCATGAGCGCGCCGACGATGTCGGTGTAGCTGACTACCTTGTCATCTTCGCCCGCGGCCTTCATCTCATCGTTGTAGCTGTCCAAGATGCTTATGACGCTTTGCTTCGCCTCGAAATCCTTGGGATATATGTCGATGCTCGACGGCTTGGCGTAGTCGGCCCAGCCGAACTTCTTCATGTTGTTGTCGTAGCTGGACTGCTCGGTGGACATGAGGCTCGCCATCAGCTCGGAAAGCTCCTGCTCATCCATGTTCATTTGGAATGCGTTGGCGAAGGCCGCCTCGTCGATTCCCATGGCCTGCGACATATTGGCGGAAAGGCTGCTCATGTAGCTTTGCATCGCCTTCGAGATCTGCTGCTGAATCGCGCTCGCCATCTGCGTCATCGATGTTTGCATGGCCTGGGTCATGTAGCTTTGGATCGCATTTGCGAGCTGCGTTTGCAGCTGCTGGCTGATAGCCTGGGTGATCGCGGGCATGACCTGCTGCTGCATCTGCTCAGCCATCTGCTGCTGAAGCTGTTCGGCAAGCTGTTTCTGAATCGCCTCGCTCATGCCCGACATGTCGATACTGCCAGCGATGCCCTGTCCGATCTGCTGCTGCACATCAGGCGCGGCCAGATAGTCGCTCATGGCGCGCTGCATGCCATCTTGTCCGGCGTACTTGGTCGGGTCGTTTTGCATCTGCTGCTGATACCAAGGCCAGAACCCCTGCATGACCTGTGACATCGTTTCCGCAAGCTTCTCCGAATCAACCGTCGGGTTGGCTCCGGAGAAATCAAGCTGCACGCCCGAGAAATCAAGGTTGAGGCTGGACATATCAAGCGACGACGGATCGATGTTGAGAGACGATGCGTCGAATGCGGGCATGCTGGATAGATCGAGGTTCATGCCCGACAGGTCGAGGCTGCTCGATAGATCGGATGAGGCAAGGCCCGACGAGAGCTTGCTCTGATCGAAGGTGAACGCCTGCTGAATGGCCTGCCCGTCTATCGTGAACAAGCTGGACATATCGAAGCTCGAGCCATCCTTCTGCTCGTCCTGCTCGTCGGCAAAGGACTTGCCCGTGATGACGTTGGTTGCCGGCGTCGCGCGCTGATCCTTGACGATCTGCGTTTCGGCAGCCTGATCGATCAGGTGGTCAACCAGGCTTGACGGATAATAAAAGCCCGTGGATAAGCTGGAAATGTTCGTGTCGGCCTTTTGCTGCACGATACCGGTTATCTTGAGGGTTTCACCGCCGTCAACAAGGCCACGCATGTATTCGGTGTCGCTCGACTTGTCTTTCCATACCTTGTATTCGGAATCGTATTGGTAGTAGCTTGTGGCGTTGACCAGCTTGAATTCCTTGCCAAGAATATCCTCGTAGGCAACGTCGAGGGTGTCCTCGGGGGGCGTGACATCTTGCTCGTTGGCGAATTGGCGCACCATCTCGTCAAGCTCGGCGGTGTCGCGCAGACCAAGCGTGTAGAGCATGAAATCGCTGATCTTGCCCGTCGGCGTAAGGACAACCACTATCTCGTTGTAGTTTTCAGGCCAATGACCAGCCACAACATCATAACTTCCATCAACCAGGCTTGTGTTTGACGGCAGCTCGTAGAACACGTTGGTGCTCATCATCGAGGACATAATGCTGTTGCCCGACGTGGACCCAAGACCAAGGCTGCTGAACGACTTGTCGGGGTTGACCTGGCGAACGCTCTTGGATGTGTCGGCGCTGAAAATCTGCGGGGTGACGCTGTAGCCGTATTCGATCGAGTTGACGTACTGGTTGATCTGCGATCCGTCGCCTTCAAGATAGTTTTTCAGGCTTGCGAGGTCATTGCTCCCAATGGATCCGAACATGTTGCCGACCATCTTCGACTCGCCGATCGTGCCACCCTGACCGTCGGAGGAATCGGAGCCCGATGAGGCCGACGAACCGGAATCCGATGCCGACGCGCCCATGGTCATAAGGCTGGTCATGTCGAAGCCCTGATCCTCGATTTGCAACGGGTACTCGGAAAGCGTTTCCTCCTCGACGTTGGCGATATAGGTGTTCACACCGTTGGCAAGCGACAGGATAGCCGCGATGCCGATGATGCCGATGGAGCCGGCGAAAGCCGTCATGAGCGTGCGGCCCTTCTTCGTCAGCAGGTTCTTGAACGACAGGGAAAGCGCCGTCAGGGGCGACATGCGCGTGGTGCGGGCCTGCTTGGCCGTGCGCGGCGCGTCGGTTTCGGTTGCGGGGTCGAAGGGGC
>CAVHXL010000185.1:0-2729 GCA_963639885.1 bacterium
CATCATGAGTGCGGTGGGCAGTCCGATGTAGCCGAGACCGATGACGTTAACCATTGCTCTAATGCTCCTTCTATTCTTGGGGTAGATGTCTATTTCGATGCTTCAGTCAGAACGCGGAGCATCTGGTCGGCAAGACGTTTGCGCGTGTAGTTGCGCTCCATGAACTCAACGGCAGACGTGCTCATGCGCGCCAACTGCTGGGAGAGATCGCCGCTCGAGGCAAAGGCCTCCAGCTCCGCAAGGTCCTGCTCACGGCTTCCGCAAAGGGCTATGCCTGCCCCGCTGTCGCGGACAAGCCGGCTCGCGTCACCCTCCGGCCCGATGAACAGGACGGGCACGCCGCGGGCGAATGACTGGAAAATCTTGGAAGGGATGGTGCCGGCGAAGCTGTCGCTCTTCTGCAGGGAAACGACGGTCATGTCGACAGCTGCGTAATGTGCCTCGAGCTCAGCGATGGGAATGCCGTGCATGAGCCGCAAAAAGCCCTCGGGGCCCTGCGCCATGGCGCTCTCCACGTCGGCGCGGGCCGCGCCCTCGCCTATCAGCAGGTAGCTTTCGACGAGACCCTTGGATGCAAGCTCGCGCGCGTAGTCGAGCGTCGTCGGAACGTCCTGAGAAAGCCCCATGGTTCCGAAGTAGCCAAGCCGCAGCTTCTTCCCCCACGCATGATCGCAAGGCACGATATCCGCGCCATTGGGCACAACCGTGATAATGTCCGGGTCGATTCCCTCAGCAGCCAGGTCTTTTTTGAAGCCCTCAGTGAGCACAACCACGCTGTCGGCTGCTTTGCAGAACGAGAGCTCCAGGGCTTTCATTGCCTTAACCTTGGAACTGTTCGCCGAGTTTCCCGAGGCAATAAGCTGCTTATAGGTAAGGTCGCGGAACTCGACTACCAGCGGGATTTTGCGGATCTTGGCATAATGCACGCCAAGCCATGCGGCGAAAACGGTCCCAGAGCTCACGATGGCGACATCGTAATCATCGTTTACCGGGGATTTTGTACCGAGGTTGGAAAGGCCGTTTACGATGAAGCTCACACCGCATTCAATGCGCTTCTTGAAGCTGGTGTTCGGCTGAATCTTGGCAGCTGAACGAAACACGCGAACTCCATCGATCGTCTCTCGCCCAAGCTTCTCGACTGTGTATCCCTCATGAAGGATTCCTGTTGGGTAGTTAGGCCATCCGGTGAAGACGGTAACGTCGTGTCCCTTGGATACCCAGTCACGCGAATGATCGACGGCCCGAAAAGCGCCCGCAATGCTCTCTGGCGCGAAAAAGCTTGTAAAATAAATGATTTTAGACATCCCACTACCTACCCGTTTTGTTCTTCCCAAACATGGCCCCAAAGGTGCCGAAGAAACAGCGTGCATCCATACCGAAGCCCTGGCTGCGCACGTATTTCAATTCGAGCTTCTGGCGACGCCCATTGGCCCAGGTAGCCTCGTTTCGGTCAGTCGATTGCCAGAGACCAGTGATGCCCGGGCGCACAGATAGAACCTCGTCGCGATCCTCGCCGAACTCGTAGGTCTCATCGAGCGTGACGGGTCTTGGTCCGATAACGGACATGTCACCCGTCAGTACGCTCAGAAACTGAGGCAGCTCGTCGAGGGATGTCTTTCGAATCACTTTCCCAACCCGCGTAACGCGGGGGTCGTGATCGACCTTCTGTTCGCGCTTCCACGTAGCGTATTGCTCGGGCGTCATGTACTTCTCGGGGTTCGAGTGCGCATCCGAATACATGGAACGGATCTTGAAGATGTAGATGGGCTTGCCGTCCTTGCCGACGCGTTTCTGGCGGAAGAGGGGCGCGCCGGGCGAGTCGATGAACACGGCCGCGCAGGCCACGGCCACGGGAATGGCTAACACGACGCAAACACCCGCGCTGAAGACGATGTCGAAAGCACGCTTGCATGCACGGTAACCGAAGCCGGGCGCCTTTGCGCCACGTGCGGCGTCAACGTACCGAACCGACTGACTAGTCACTGCAGCGCCGTTGGCCGAAGGCTTCACTTGTTCCTCGGCGGCCACAGCTAAGCCACCGCCTGAAGCTCTTCTACCTGGTACTTGAAACCGCCGAAACCGGCGTTATAATGAAGGGTGACAGAACGAAACGGAACAACACGTTTCGCAACGGTTTCGGGACCTTTTCCTCGTACCGTTTTCGTACCGCGATTCGCGGAATCTCCGACACCATCCCAGCCCAACATGCCCAAGCCGCAAAAACGGTTGTCGTTGGTCTTGCTACAGTTCGACCAACATCACACAAAATCGCAGGTCAGACGCTATAAGACGTTTTCCCAGGTAGAAGAACGATTCTTGCACCTTTACGGAACATAACGGCAGGTCGCAAAACATCGCAAAAGGTTTCAATCGGGATAATTCGTACCGTTTGGAAACAAGACTTTCGGCAAAATCTCATTTCAAAAAATATCGGAACATTACGGTTCGCCCGGGGTTCGGAGTCCAAGGAAACGGACAAACAACCCTTGGGTTTTGGTACGAATTTCAGGCCTTGGAATCAGTGTGGATAGGCCAGGATAAGGACCCTCATGCAAGGGTCCTGGAGAGTTTCCAACACCGCGGCGCGGGCGGCGGAAACGTTCAATGAATGATGCCCACGCGCCGCGCTATTGAAAACTCCCGCGCGGTCGCCGCAACGAAACAACCCGCTGGTGCGGGCACTCGGGGTTTCCAACAACGCGGCGCGGCGGGCGGGTTGGGTGTGGGAC
>CAVHXL010000186.1:0-2699 GCA_963639885.1 bacterium
GCCGCGCAGATAGCCGAGGCTTCAGCTGAAAGCCCGGTGGAGCTTGATGTTATCGCCGAAGTTGCTGCCGGCGATGTGTTCGAGGGGGTTATCGGCGCGGGGCAATGCGTGCGCATCATGACCGGCGCGCCTTTGCCGGGCGACGCCGATTGCGTGGTCAAGTACGAGATCGTCACGAACGTGGCCGGCGATGGAAAGCCCGGCGGGCGCGTTGCTTTTTCCGAGCCGGCAAAGCTGCGCGGCAACGTGCGCGAGGCGGGTGAGGAGGCCAAGGCCGGTGAGGTCGTCGTTGCGGCCGGCGAGCTGATCAACCCCGCCGGTGCCGGTTTTCTGGCCGGGTGCGGCATCGTCGAGGTTGCCGTGCCGCGCCGCCCGAAGGTGGCCATCATCTCCATCGGCTCCGAGTTAGTGAACCCGACGGATATGCCGACGCCCGGCAAGATCCGCAACTCCAACAGCTATGCGCTGGCCGCATCCGCGCGCGCAGCGGGCGCGGAGCCTGAGATCCTGCCCATCGTGGAGGATTCGCTTGAGGCGCTAAAGGCGGCTGTGCTCGACGCCACGGAGAAGTTCGATTTCGTGGTCACGTCCGGTGGCGCCTCTAATGGCGATTTCGACTTCATCAAGCCCTGCGTCGAGCAGACGGGCGAGCTGCTGATGACGACGGTGAACATGCGCCCGGGCAAGGCTCAGACGTTCGGCGTCGTGGGCGGCACGCCGGTTTTCGGGCTGCCGGGCAACCCCGCCGCGGCCTATTGCGGCTTCGAGATGCTCATTCGTCCCGCGCTGCGCAAGATGCAGGGGTATGTGCATTTCGATCGTCCGCGCGTGAAGGCGCGTCTTGTGCGCGACGCGAAGAAGAGGGACCCGCGTCGCATCTACCTGCGCTCCACGCTTTCGAAGGACGAGAGCGGGGCGTATGTGGTTGAGCCGGCGAAGAATCAAAGCTCCGGGCTGTTCGGCGTCATTCAGCGTAGCAACTGCCTTGCCGTTCTGCCCGAAGGCAACGAGGGTAGGCAGGCGGGTTGCGAGGTCGAGTGCATCTTGCTGGATGTTTCAGAGGACGTGTGCCTGTAGGACGCTTTTTTTAAATCCTAAAAGATTGAGAGGATGTGGGCCGATGTCTCACGATCATGAACATGCGCAAGCCCCGTTGAGGTTCGCGATCATCACGTGCTCGGACACGCGCGGCATGAAGCAGGACACCGCCGGGGCCGCGCTTGAGCAGCTTATCGCCGATTCCGGTTGGTCCTGCGCGAGCCATGTGGTAGTCAAGGACGAGGTCGACCAGATCAGCGCCGCTATCGTTTCCGCGTGCGACGAGGTTGACGCCGATGTGGTGCTGACCTGCGGCGGGTCGGGGCTGTCGCTGCGCGACGTGACCCCCGAGGCGACGCAGGCCGTGTGCGACCGCGATGTTCCCGGCATAGCCGAGGCCATGCGCGCGCACAGCCTTGCGATCACGCCGTTCGCCATGCTCTCGCGCGCTCTTTGCATGCAGCGTGGGACGCATCTGGTCATCAATTTGCCGGGAAGCGAGAAGGCCGCCCGAGAGAATTGGGAAGGCATCGTTGCAGTCCTGCCGCACGCCGTGAAGATGATGGCCGGCGGCGGACATTAGGGCGCGTTGGGGGCGGCCCGCGTGAGGGGCTGCATTTCGGTGTTGATGGCTTGCTGCGCCTTTCGACGCTTGCTGCTCATGCCCGGTTTTTCGCGCGACCGCTTCTCGTAACGCGCGTTCGTCGGTTTGCTTCGGGCCCGCCCAGTCCAGTCCTGTCCGGGTTCGCCCGCCCAGTCCAGTCCCGTCCGGGTTCGCCCACCCGTTGGTTTTGCCTGCTCCCTGCACCCAAACGCCCTCGATGCCGATGGACATCGAGGGCGTTTGGGTAATCGTCCGTATGTTAAGAAAAGGCCCCTGCTCGATTACGGTGATATACTGGACGACGCTTTACATCCCTTCATTCACCGAGGTTATCATGTCAGAAAGCAAAGAGCTTCCCAACGGTTTTACCGGTTTTTCCAACAGGCGCCCGTCCGGCTTCACCAGCGCCGCCGATGCGGTGCGCGCAAGCGAGGAGCAGCGCAAGAATATCGCGAGCGCTTCGCGTAATGGGGGCGCGCCGGGGTCAAAGCGTCTCGTAGCATCTTTTGTGGCGAGGGACCCTGAATCGAGCGCGTCCAAGCCCTCTACGCCTGATGCCTATCAATACGGTCGCGCCCATGAAGAGGTGCAGCCCGAGAGCGCTTCGTTCGATCCCGAAAAGCTCTCCACGATTCCCGAGAAGGATCGACGCTGGTCTTGGGTTGAGGTCGATCTGAACGCTATCCGCCATAACTGCCAGCAGGTAAAAAAGGCGATCGGTCCGGGCCGCAGGCTGCTTGCGGTGGTCAAAGCGGACGCATATGGGCACGGTGCGGTGCGCGTTGCCAAAACCGCTCTCAATTCGGGCGCTGACTACCTGGGCGTTGCAACCGTCGATGAGGGTATTCAACTGCGCGAGGGTCTTGTGGACGCTCCGGTCCTCATGCTCTCCGAGCCGCCTGCGAGCGCCATCCCGCTTTTGCTTGCCTATAAGATCATGCCGGCGATCTATACCTCTGAATTCGCGATTCAATACGCCGAGGCTGCTGACTCCATGGGGTTGAAGGCCCCGTTCCATCTTGCCATCAACACGGGCATGAACCGAATCGGCGTTCAT
>CAVHXL010000187.1:0-2679 GCA_963639885.1 bacterium
GCGCGAGCGAGGATCCGGCGACCTTCACCGTGCCGACCGACCGCAAGCCCACGGAAGCCGAGATGAACGAGCTTTTGTTCGCATGGAAGGTATGCAAGGGCGTGAAGTCCAACGCCATCCTGGTGTCGCGCGACCATGCGGGCATCGGCATGGGTCCGGGCCAGCCCAACCGCGTCGACTCCGCGCTGTTGGCATGCAAGCGTGCCCATGAGGCGTGCGAGCGCATGGGCGTGGCGGCTGAGGGGCTTGTGTGCGCCTCCGACGCGTTCTTCCCGTTCCGCGACAACGTGGACACACTCGCCGAGTGGGGCGTGACGGCCATCATCCAGCCGGGCGGCTCCATCCGCGACGAGGAGTCCATCCAGGCGTGCAACGAGCACGGCATCGCCATGGTGTTCACCGGGCATCGCCACTTCCGCCACTAGATAACCAGCCAGCTCGTAAGCGGATTTCCCCGCGTATTCCGCTGGTTTCAATCGCCTCCTCTTCCCAAGCTTGGGAAGAGGAGGCGATTCTTTTCCTGAAAGCTTTGCAGTTCCTGTCCGCGCTTTCTGACGAATCCGTGACAACCGGGTCCACGAGCTCGATTGCGCCTGAAGCTTGCGTATAGTCGGGTTATGAAGAAATCAGAAGCACTCAAGATACTGGGCCTTTCCGACGGGGCAAGCGATGATGAGGTCAAGAAGGCCCATCGTAAGCTCGTGGTGGCCCATCACCCCGACAAATTCCCGTTGAACTCAAGCGAGCGCTCCGATGCCGAGGAGCTGACGAAGCAGATCAACGAAGCGCGCGACGTGCTGCTCAACCGCAGCTGGACGCCGGAGTTCGACCCGCGGCGCGACCCGCGTCCCTACGCCGGCAACCCATATGCGCATCCTTCCGGATCGGCGTCTACGGGGACATCCTCCTCGTCTTCCGGGCCGAATCCCTACGACCCGTTCGATGGCTGGCCGTTTGGCACCGCAGGGCAAACCACCTATGTGTGGACGTCATGGGACGACATCTTCACGAACGCCGCACGCGGCTCGTCCTCGCAGAGCGCAACCGGCTCGGGCACCTCGCGCCAAAACGCCTCATCATCGGGCTTCGGCGGTGTCGGGCAAGATACCGGCTGGCCTTTCAGCTCGTTCACGGTCGAGTACGATCCGCTCGATCCTTTCGCCGCTTTTCGAGTCAACTACACGCCCACGAAGACGCCTAAAGAGGTATTTGACGAGGTGAAACGCGATTTACAGCTTGAAGTGGGAGTGTTTGCGGGCAAGGTTGCGGCCTTCGCCGCGCTTGCCGCGATCGGTTCGGTTGCGACGGGCTTGTTCGTCTATGTGATGGCCTCCATCATATTCGGCCTGTACAAGCGCCTGGGCAACTTCTTCGCGTTTTTGCTTGTGCCCATAGTCCTTATCGGCGCGCCGTTTGTCTTCATGCTCGCTCCGCGCGACGGTTTTGTCAGCGGGCCTTTGATGATCGCGTTTTTCATAGCGGTATTATTTGATTTCACGAACATCCGAGATCGCTACCGAATATATGCGGCTGCGAAATCCCAGCTATGAGTTAGGAGCTTTCGATGACGTTGCTCGACACGCTGCACGTGAAGGTTGAATCCGTGTCTCCGGATCGCGTTGAGATGTCCATGCCCATCACCGATGCGGTGAAACAGCCGCATGGCTTTCTGCACGGGGGGGCAACCATCGCATTGCTCGAGTCGTGCGCAAGCAGGGGAGCTGATGCGCGGACGGATTTCTCGAAGGAGCTGCCGTTCGGGCTTGAGTCGACCATTCGGCACAAAAAGCCCGGCAAGGAAGGCCTGCTCCACGGCGTGGCCGAACTTGATCATGAGGATCCGAGCTATGGTGGCCGCAAGCAATTCTGGCATGTTGTCGCTACCGACGATGCGGGCGACACGGTATCGGAGGGCACCTTCGTCACCAAGATCGTGACGCTCGAGCATTTCGCCAACAAGCAGAAAAGCCGCGAAGCTAAGGAGTAATCCAGGGCGGGCCCGCGTGAGGCGGGCCCGCCTCACGCGGGCCAAGCATCTGAAAGGAGGTGCTGCATGCAAGATTTCACGCGAAAGAGCCTGCTCGGCATGTACGAGACGAATCGTAATTGGCTGGGAGACATCGAGCCTGAGGTTATCGAGGACGGTCATGTTCGTTCCCTGGTGAAGGTGCCGCAGAAGGCGGGCAATTATTTTGGCAACGCTTTCGGCGGCTTTCTCATGTCTCTGGTCGACGTACATGGTTGCGCCGTCCCTTGGACACGGGGCAAGTATGTGGTCACCCAAACATGCGATGTGCATTTCGTCAAAGGGGTGCGCGTTGGCGAGACTATTCTCATCGAAGCGTCTGATGTTCACACAGGGCGCACGAGCTCTATCGCGGATGTGCGCATCACGGGTTCCGAAAAGGATGATCTGCGTCTAAGCGCGACGGTCACCATGCATATCGTGGGCGATATTTCACAGGATGATCCCGATCCTTCCATCGATGGCACCGAAAGCGACGTGCTCGAGCGATATATGAAGGCTCGATCGGAAACCGAGCCGCAAGCTACCTGATAAACCGCAGGTAATGGGCCTTTGGCGGGGACCCGTAAGATTTTTCAAAATTAGGTGTTGGCCGTGCAGATGCGTTGTGATAATATATCCGTCGCTGCGAAAGCGGCATCGGGATGTGGCTC
>CAVHXL010000188.1:0-2665 GCA_963639885.1 bacterium
AAAACCCATGGGGATGTAGCTCAGCTGGGAGAGCATCACGTTCGCAACGTGGGGGTCGTGGGTTCGAATCCCATCATCTCCACCATGGAAACCTCAAGGTCGCCGGTTAGCCGGCGACCTTTTTTGTTTTATGCGGTTCAGCAGGGACTGCTCTGATGAGGTGGAAGCCTGGTAAGAAAGAGCGGCCAGCGCGTTTTCGGGGGCTATGCCTGATCAAGCCTACGAAGAAGGGGGCAGGCAAGTGCAGTCTGCACCGGGGCGGGTTTCCCCAATGCGGTGAATTCGTCCTATGGGGGAATATTCTTCATTGACTCTGTTGGGTTTCGTGAATAAAATGTCAAGACCATGTTAAGGGCCGGTGCACAGCCCTGCATGCTATGAGGGATAGGATTCCTAGGAGGGACCAAATGAAAAAGCAACTTCGCGTTGTGATCGCCGCCGTGTGCGCGTTCGCAATGGTCGGCGCTTTCGCTCTGAGTGGCTGCTCTTCGAACAGCTCGTCTGAGACGAAGTCGACCGACACCAAGCAGGAGCAGACTGCTGACAACTCCAAAGAGGCTGTTGAGCTGCAGGTTTTCGCTGCTAATTCGCTGTCCAAGGCCATGGAGGAAGTCCAGCAGGCCTATATCGAGGACGGCCACTCCAACGTTTCGTTCAAGGACACCCAGTACAAGGCCTCCGGCGAGCTCAACGAGATGCTCGGCGCCGGCTCCTACGCCGATCTTCTGATCAGCGCTTCGAAGGGTTCCATGGATACCGCCGTGTCCAAGGGCTACGTTGACGAGGCCACCCGCGTTGATATGTTCAAGAACGACCTGGTCATGGTCTCCAAGGAGGGCTCTGACCTGAAGGACGTCTCGCTGCAGGATATCGCCGATGGCAAGTACACGTTCTGCGTCGGTGACGAGTCCGTTCCGGCCGGCAATTATGCTTGCCAGTCGCTGTCCACCGTGGGCGTGTACGTCCCGGCTGGCGACGACGCTGGCAAGACCGGCAAGGACATTTCCGGCAAGGGTGGCGCTTTCGCTGACGGCTACAACCCTGTTCTCGACACCTCCGTGGGCAATGTGTGCAAGCATGCCCAGTCCGGTGATGTGGATGTCGCCTTCGTGTACACCTCCGACGTCTACCGCTTCGGCGGCGTTGAGATCGTCGGCACGGTTCCGGCCAACACGCATAAGAACATCGTGTACCCCGGCGCCATCACCAAGGATTGCAAGAACGTTGAAGCCACCCAGGAGTTCCTGGACTGGTGCCTGCAGAGCGACAAGGCTCAGGAAATTTGGCAGAAGTGGGGCTTCGAGCTGGCCTAGTGCTGCGCGTAGCATCCAATCGTCAAACATAATCGTGCACAGGAGGGGATGGGCCGTGAAGGTTCATCCCCTTACCGTATATCGAGTTGTACAAGAGGTTTTGAGGGGAACGATGAATAGAGGAAAACGACGGCTTGCGGGCATCCTCGCAGCTTTGGCGTTGTCGCTTTGCTGCACGGGGGCGGCATTTGCATCCGACGACCTGGGCGATGTGGATACGCCGCGCTCCTCGGCCGCATCCGCCGGTGCGTCCACGATGTCGAGCTCGTCGCAGGATGGCGCGGCGCAAGATGGCCAGGCGGCGCAGTCGGAGTCGTCTTCGGATGCCATTGATACTTCGAGCGTTCGCGTGTCAAAGGATGGATACGCGGCCGCGATCGATGAGTCGGCATTCGCGGTCGATTCGTTTTCGCGCGCGCAAAAGGGATCGAACCGTTCCATTGACGGTGAGTATCGCGGGTACGCATACCTTATCGGCGAGGGTTCGGGCTCCATGGTGCAGATAGTAGCGATGGACGATTACGCCGTAGCGTACATTCCCGCCGACGTTCTTTCCAACGAGGGGATCAACCTTGCGGATTCCGACCAAACGCGAATGCTCAAGCAGCTGTTCTGCGCGCTCGATACGGGCCAAGCCTCCGGTTCCAAAAAGCTATCCGATATCGATACCTGGTTCTTCACGTCGGAGAAAACCTTTGATCGGGGCGCGATTCGCTTCCTATTCGATCAGGATATCAGCGGCAAGTCCTATGCGCTCATCATCGGCGTCGATGGAAGCGATGTCACCGATTCCGAGAACCCGAACTACGCGAAGCCCGTCTTCGCCGATTTCGGAAGCATCAAGCCTGCCGATCAGGTGACCATCGTGGCGAAAGCCACGGGTCTTGCGGCATTCGGCGAGTTCATGGCGAACCTTGATTGGAGCCCTCTGTGGGTGAGCCTGCGCACCACTGGCATCGCCATCGTGTTCATCGTCATCCTCGGGCTTCTGGCGGCCTATTTCTGCCTGGGGCTTTCCCCGCGCGTGAAAAGCATCTTCGATGCCATCTTCACCATTCCGATGGTGCTGCCGCCTACCGTATGCGGCTTCATCCTGCTGTTCCTGTGCGGTTCGAACACAGCGTTCGGCCGCTTCTGGATAGAGACTGGGTTCCCGCTGATTTTCAGCCCCACGGCGTGCGTTATCGCCGCGGTGGTGGTGGCATTCCCGCTCATGTACCGCAACGCGCTGGGCGCGTTCGAAAGCCTTGACCGCAACATGCTCGATGCGGCGCGCACGCTCGGGTGGAGCAACGCCAAGATTTTCGTGCGCCTGATGCTGCCGCTGTCGTGGAGCTCCATCGCGGCCGGCA
>CAVHXL010000189.1:0-2662 GCA_963639885.1 bacterium
CCAGCAGGTGTTCATGGGGTTTTGCTGCTTCACGGGCGTGACGACGCTGTCGCTCATGTCGCCATCGCCGTTCGGGTCGCGCAGGTCGTATTTCGATGGGAAGGTTTTGGTGGCGTCGGTGCTGGCGAGGGATGCGCCGTCGGCATCGGTCGCAGACGCGTAGGGGGCGTAGTCGGAGGATTCCGATGCGGAAAGCGCGCTGCTCCAGGACTGGGCGACCGCGGCAGCGGCGGCATCGGTATCTGAGCTGCCGGATCGCTCGGTGGCAGACGCGGTAAGCGGCAACGATGCGGTCATGGATGCCGCAAGGCTTGCGGCCACGACGCCGCGCAGCAGGCGTGATCGCATGGGAACGACTTCGCGATGGGCGTTGGCTGCGGACTGGGTTGAGGAACGTGGCGTCGATGAGCGTGGCATCCGTTGCATGGGGAGGGCCTCCTTGGCGTAAGGGGTTTATCCTCCCAGTTTAGCGGCTGGGTGATAAAAATGGTGTAAAACCAGCGCGTATACCGAAACTTAACTTGATAGTTTGCCTATGGGGCCGCCCGGCGTCGCCGCACCGGGCCGGCCATGCGTCTCGATGGTTTCGGGCCGGGTCGCGAGCGATGTCGCCGGCAAACATCGGGCCGGGCCGGGCCACGGGATCCGGCGCTACGGCGCTCGCCCGGCGGCGGGCGAGCTAATCGCGGCGGAACAAATCGCGCGTGTACACCTTTTCGGCAACGTCGTCCAAGCACGGATCGTAGCGGTTGGCGACGATGGCCGCCGATGCGCGTTTGAATTCCTCCAGATCGCCGATGACCTTGCTTCCGTAGAAGGTGGTGCCGGCCTCAAGCGTCGGCTCGTAGATGATCACGGTGGCGCCCTTCGCCTTGATGCGCTTCATGACGCCTTGGATCGAGCTTGAGCGGAAGTTGTCGGAGTTCGACTTCATGGTCAGGCGGTAGATGCCCACAACCCCGGGCGTGGCGAAGGCGTGCTTCTCGAGGTCGTCGTCGCAGGCGTTCATGCCCGCAAGGTCGAGAACCTCCTCGGCGATGAAATCCTTGCGGGTGCGATTGGACTGGACGATGGCCTCGATCATGTTCTGCGGAACGTCCGCGAAATTCGCCAGCAGCTGCTTGGTGTCTTTCGGCAGGCAGTAGCCGCCGTAACCGAACGAGGGGTTGTTGTAGTGGGCGCCGATGCGCGGGTCGAGGCACACGCCATCGATGATCTGGCGCGCGTCAAGGCCCTTCGTCGCGGCGTAGGTGTCCAGTTCGTTGAAATAGCTGACGCGCAGCGCCAAATAAGTATTGGCGAACAGCTTCACGGCCTCCGCCTCGGTCGATCCCATGAACAGCGTCGGGACGTCCGGCTCGAGCGCGCCCTGTTTGAGCAGAGCGGCGAACTCGTGGGCCGCCGCCGAGGTGCGCTCGTCTTCCGAGACGATGATCCGGCTGGGGTGCAGGTTGTCGTAAAGCGCTTTGCTTTCGCGAAGAAATTCAGGGCTGAACAGGATTTTGTCGGTGTTGAAGCGCTGGCGGGCGGATCGGGTGTAGCCGACCGGCACGGTCGACTTGATCACCATCGTGGCGTTCGGGTTCACCGAGAGGACCAACTCGATGACCTCCTCGACATGGCTGCAATCGAAATGGTTCGTCTTGGAATCGTAATTGGTCGGCGCGGCTATGACGACGAAGTCGGCCTGCTCGTAGGCCGCTTTCCCGTCAAGGGTCGCGGTGAGATCGAGATTCTTCGTCGCGAGGTACTCCTCGATGCAGTCGTCTTGGATGGGGGATGTGCGCGCGTTTATCTGCTCGATCTTCTCGGGCACCACGTCGACGGCGATCACGTGATTGCGCTGGGCAAGAAGCACGGCAAGGGACAGGCCCACGTAGCCGACGCCGGCGACGGCGATGGTGCGCGTCTCCAGGTTTTGCGCCGAAGCTGCGTCGATGTTGCCCGGCTGTTCGCCGTGTAAGCTGCTTGGAAGTTCCGCCATGCCCTTATCGCCCCTTTTGCTTGCAAGTCCTCTGCCTGAGATGCGCTTCGATTGCCGATTCTAGCATTATGGGGCCGGCGCGTGGGCGCCGCCCCATGGCGTTTGCCTACAGGAACTTGTCCAGCTCGCGGTCGACGATCGCCTTGCGCTTGACCTTCGGCTTCATGATGGCCCGTCCGCGACAGATGACGTGCTTGGGCGTGCGCAGGGCGCGCAGATCGCAAAGCGGGTTGTCCGCCAGCACGATCATGTCGGCGCTTTTGCCCACCTCGATGGAACCCGTTTCGCCGCCGATGCCGGCGAGCTGGGCGTTGCCGAGCGTGGCGGTGTGCAGGGCGAGCTCGCGCGAGGCACCGACGAATTTCTCGAAGTAGCGAAGCTCTCGCCAGAAATCGTACTGCGTGATCCACGGGCAGCCGACGTCGTTGCCAAGTGCCACGGGGATTCCCGCATCAAGCGCCGCCTTTGCGTTATCGATGATACCTTCGAACACCACATTGCCGTTGAACTGCTCGACCTCGCTGGCGCACGAGACGGACCGGTCGAACAGCGCGTAGGGAAGCGCCGGGGATATCGTCGTGCAGACGAAGGCGCTGTGCTTTTTGTACAGATCGATGATCTCGGGGGTGGGGGTGGCGCCATGCTCGATGGAATCGACGCCGCCTTCGAGCGCCGCCC
>CAVHXL010000190.1:0-2642 GCA_963639885.1 bacterium
AGCTTGAATCGTCCATGCGCCGCCCTTTCGTCCCATGTTTTCTTGGCGACGCACTAGCCTACCCGAACGGAGAAACATTCCAAGGCGAGATTCCTAGTTGCTATATAGGTTTTGCAGAAACTCAGCGTGCTGTTTTGGCGATAGCGGCCGCAAACAAACTCGCCAGCGGCCGCCATACGAACGCGCAGATTGGGCCCCTAGCCCACCACGACGCCAAGGCCATCGGGAATCACGGCCACCTTGGCATCTGGCCCCTTCAGCTGAAACGCGACTTCAAGCGCCTCATCGATGGTATTCGCGGGCGTCATATGCATATCGCGAATCATCTGGTGGTCGCACAGGTCGGTTACCATAATCACCTGATGGCGCGACAAGATCCGCGAAAGAATCTGGCTCTCCCATTGATCTGCCAGCGTGTCTTCCTTGGGGCGCTCAACGCATTCGCGCTCAAAGGCCGCGGGGTCGCTTTCGGAAATGCTCTTGTAGAAGCCTTCGCCACCGTGGCCGTCGGCGCAGCCCGCGACTTCGATAATCACGCCGCCTTCGGGCAGCGTGGCTTCGGCCGCACACATGCCCTTTACCGACTGGTAGATATTTTGATCGAGCGGATAGCCGCCATTGGTCGTGATAGCGATATCGCAAGCCACGGGAGAAACTCGACATAGCTCGCCCACGAATTCGCAACCTGCCGCATGAGCAGCCGATTTATCACCCGCAAAAGCAGCGATAACGTCGTGATTCCCATCTATTACCACATTCAAGATAAACGCCAAGTTGGCCATCTCGGCTGCGGCGAGCATATCCTCGTGCATGCGATTGTTTCGCAAATTGCCCGCACGGCTCGCCCCATCGTTGATGAACTGGCCGTTGTGGTTGTACATGATGGTTTTATACGACGCGACGCCCGGCAGCACCGACTTGCGGCCGCCCGAGAAACCCGCGAAGAAATGCGGCTCGATGAATCCTTCGGAAATCAGCAGGTCAGCCTCGGCGGCCACCTTGTTGATGATGCATTCCCCGCCCGACGGCAACGTGCCGATCTTTTTCATCGCCGCGTCGTCTTTGGAAACGTGCATGACGATTTCCTCGTTCGCCACAATGTCGGCGCCGTATTTGGCAATCAGCTCGTCGTGCGTCGAGGGTCGATGCATGCCCGTCGCAATCAAGATGCGCACGCGCGCATCGGGAGCCGCTGCATGAATGCGCCGAAGCAAGATGGGCATGGTGATATGCGAAGGCACCGGACGCGTATGGTCGGAGCTGATAATCACAATATCGCGTTTGCCCTGGCACAATTCTTCGAGCTTCGGCGACCCATGCGGCGCATCAAGGGCATCCTCAACGAGCTCGGTTTGCGATTTCGCAGGAACGTATTCGCCTTGGCGGCCCGCAAGCACGCCGGCGAGGTTTTCATCGGGAACGCGCACCGTCATGGTTCGGCGATCGTAGGGAACTTCCATTTCGAACATAGGGTTTCCTTTCGACGCAAGCATTGCGTTTTTCCGAAGCCTTGCGACCTGGGCATTTTTGAATCGCCCGCGAAGAGGCCGAAAGCCCGAGAGCTGCTCGATCGCAAGCATTGCACCGCACTTGGCGCATTACGAAACGCGGCCCGAACCTCAACAAAAGGCTCGGGCCGCAATTGGCGTTTGCTTAGCTGCACACCTTGCCGGGGTTCAAGATGCAATTCGGATCGAACACACCCTTGATGCCGGCCATCAAGGAATATGCCGTATCGCCCACCGATTCGCGCAGGTATTCCTTCTTGGCATGGCCAATGCCGTGCTCGCCAGAAACCTGACCGCCAAGCTCGGCGCATTTCGCATACGCGGCATGCATGACGCGCGTCGACTTCTCGAGGAACGCGTCTTTATCGATGTTGTTGCCGCAGCAATAGATATGCAGATTGCCGTCGCCCGCGTGGCCGAACGAGCGGATAAGCACGTCGTTTTCGACGCCCGTATTGTGGATGAAGCCCAGGAACTCGGCGATTTTGTCAACAGGAACAACCACGTCCATCTCGTCGAGGTGCTGCGTTTCCGCCTCGATAACCGTGAGAAACGCGCTACGCGCGGCCCATACCGACGCCTTGTCGGAAGGATGGTCGATAACCAACGTATCGAAAGCGCCCGTTTCATCGGCGATTTCCGCCAGGGTCTCGGCGCGCTGGAAAATCTCATCGGCATCGTTGCCATCGAGCGTGACCAGGATATATGCGCCGCACTCATTGCCGTCGACCACCGTGGGAATGATGTGGTTGCCGGTATATTCCGCCGACGAATCGACGATATCGCGCTCCATGAATTCGATGGACTGAGGATTCAAGCCGGCCAGCTTGATCTTCGGAACGGCAGAAATAGCCGTCTCGATGTCGTGGAACGACAGGATAAAGCTCGTGTCCTCTTTCGGGTTGGGAATGAGCTTCATCGACAGCTCGGTGATAACGCCCAGCGTGCCTTCCGAGCCGATCATCAGGTGCAGCAAGCTATAGCCCGAGCTGGTCTTCGTGACCTCGCGACCCAAGCGCAGCACTTCGCCATTCGGAAGAACAACCGTAAGCGCCAACACGTAATCGCGCGTGGTGCCATATTTCACCGCACGCATACCGCCGGCATTCGTGGACACATTGCCGCCGATAGATC
>CAVHXL010000191.1:0-2592 GCA_963639885.1 bacterium
GAAGGAGTGGATAGAGAAGACGAACAGGATGATGGGCTAGAAGATTAGGCAAGCAAGGGGTGGCCCGTTTTTAAAGCGAAACGTGGCCCATTATTGAATTGACATATACAGATGATTTTCTTGGTGCGCGCCTGGTACGTCTCGGCGCAGTAATCCGACCCGTCGTCCTTGAATATCAGCGAGCAGCCGTGGAGCGCCGCTATCAGCCAGTTGATGAGCACCATCATGCCGGCCTGCATGCCGACTTTCAATATGTCGCCGGTGCTGACGTATTTGGTGAGGGCCTCGGTGTGCGCTTTGTCGAGGACGAGGTTGGCGAACGGGACCTGTATCCCGCACGGCGTGTAGAGGTCCGTGCCGATGTGGATCAGCTGCTTGATCAGGGCCGCGGCGGCGGCATCCGGCTCGCTCACGACGCGCCTCCCCGCCGCGACCAGCATCTCCACGGTCCCGGTGGGCGCCCCGATCAGCGGGTTCTTCCCGAATGCGTCGTAGGAGACCGAGTAGGTCGCGGGGATCCGCGCGCCGATCCCGAAGACGTTGGCGTCTTTAACGCAGGTGATGCTGTTGGTCATGATGTTCGAGGTTCCGAACACGAGGCCGAGCAGCGGGTCGTGGCCGAGGGTCGCGAACCGGTGGTTTGCGCCCTTGAATATCTTGAGATTCTCAGCCTCGTAGCGGGTCGCGTCGTACGGCACGCCCCGCGAGGAGAGGATATGGTTCTTGGAGGCGAACAGGCGGCCCGATTCCGCCGGAACCCCATCGTCGAAGCCGGAGAAGACGCGGTCCTGGAAGCTATGCAGAGCGTCTTCCTTGGCGTTGCCCGCCCCCGCCCGCTCGACCTCCGTCAGGGAGTTGATGACTAGCACGCGGGCGACCTGGAGCATGGTCGCGGCGATGACGAAGGCCGCGTCGGCATCCTGCAGCCGCGTCCGCTCCTTGAACTCTCGGTCGATGCGCTCGAGGTTCTCGCCGTACTCGCGAACGGACTTCTCGACTGCCTGCTCGGCCCAGCTCTCGTCAACCGCCACGCATGTCGCCCTCGCCGCCATGTAGTCCGCGAAGAGCCTGCAGGCGTGCTCCTCTTCCTCGGTCACCTGACCATCCGCCGCCGCGGCGACCTGCAGCTGCTCGGCTATGGAGCCCAGCGACACGATGCTCACGTTGTCCAGGCAGTCCTTGACCTGGTCGAAGGACAGGTCCTCGTCGTCCGCGATCGCCTGCACCTTCGTCTTCACGTCGTCCGGGAGGCCGCCGTCCAGCTTGAGGTAGTCGAGGCCGTCCTCGAGCCACTCCTGCTCCTCTTGGGAAAAATTGCCGTCGCAGCGCATCAGGAAGCAGAGCGTCGCCACGTAGGCGTAGATGAAGTTGTACCGTTTCTGGCCCGCAAGGTAGGCGCCCTGCTTGATGCCGTCACGGAACCCTTTGATGCGCGCCTTGCGGAGGCGCGCGGAGAACGAGTTCTCCTTGATGGCGTTGATGCCGCCTTCGACGGTCGACGCCGCGTCGGACGCGAGGGACGACGCCCCCTGGGCCAAGCCCATTGCGGCGCCGACGGCGATTCCGCCCGCCGCATTCGCAGCCCCTGCGATCGCTTTGCCCGCATCGGACGATGCGATCTGCTCACCTGCGTTCGAAACGCCTTCCGCAGCCGAGCACATGGCGCTTCCGACGGCTTCCGATGCCGAAGCGGCCGTATCGAGGATGGCATTCCCCGCGCCCTCGGCCGCGTCCTTTGCCTTCCCTGCAAATTCTCCTGCAGCCCTGCCGGCCTGGTCGGCTGCGACCTGAGCCGCGCCCGCAGCCCTGCCCGCCATCTCGCCGAGCCCTTTGCCTGCGGCGTCCGCAGCATTCTGGATATCCTTCAACGGGTCGAACCCTTTTCCGAACAAGCCCATGGTCTCGCCTTTCTGCGTATGTTTGCAATGGATATTATCCCACTGGCAGCAGTTGGACCCTACCGTGATTGCGTTCGGAGCCGATTTTGGCCATGAGAGGCCTAAGGGTGTGCGCCAGCTTGGACAGCGAACCTCCCCACGCGTGGTTTTCAGCTTTGCCGACATCTCTTTCCCTGTCCAACCAAGCCTGTTATTTGGCGGCTTCACTAAATGCGAGCAGACGAAAAACGGGACCGCGGGGTAAGCCGCGATCCCGTTTCTGGCGTCGGTGTTCGATTTCGGGGTTCGCTATCCGTCGTTGCCGGATGCGGGTTCCTCTGCGTTGGAGCACCGATCGTCGTAATCGTCATCGTGCAGGGAGCCGACCCTCGCGCAGCAGCAGGCCACGAAGATACCGGGTTCTCGCATTGCGCTCCTAGATAGCAAAAAGCCAGGGAAAACGACCCCGGCACTTGGAAGCCTTCCTTTCGGAAAACCAGTTACTGTATACCACGGGATTCCCGGCAATTTAACCAGCGGCCCCTTCGGCAACGGGCCTCGTCGGTCAAGTTTTGAAAGCGTGTGCGAAGATAGGCCCACATGCATCCCTTGAGAACATGCAGCTCAAGGGGTGTTTTTATGCCCTGGCAGAAAGCGAGATAGGCTACCTTTGAACTGCGTCCCGGATCTTCCTTACGTTGGCGTTCATCAGGCG
>CAVHXL010000192.1:0-2441 GCA_963639885.1 bacterium
GGGCTATATGACGCAGGAAACGCACCTGTTTGCCGGTACGGTGGGGGAGAACATCCTGCTCGCCCGCCCCGACGCGACGGATGCCGAGCTCGCCGAGGCTTGCCGCAAGGCGGCGCTCACGAGCTTGATCGAGCGCCTGCCGCAGGGGCTCGACACTCCGGTGGGCGAGCTGGGCGACACGCTCTCGGGCGGCGAGCGACAGCGCATCGGGCTTGCGCGCATGTTTTTGCATGATGCGCCGTTCGTGCTGCTCGATGAGCCGACCAGCAACCTGGACAGCTTGAACGAGGCAGCGGTCCTGCGGGCGCTCGACGAAAGCCGTGCCGGGAGAACCATCGTACTGGTGAGCCATCGCGCCTCCACCGCCGCCATCTGCGACGTGGCTTACACGGTGGAGCGCGGCCGTCTGTCGTAGATTCTTTCCTCGGGCTCGGGCAGCCCCGAAAGGCTCGGGCAGCCCCGAAAGGCGCCGCTGCTTGCGTGGGCTTTAGCGAAGCACCTTGAAGCTCGGTCTCCATCCGGCGGCTTGCAGCACTTCTCCGGCAAGGCTCTTCAGGATGAACATGCCGTCCTCGTAGACGGCATAGCTGGCAACGCCGTCCTTCGGGATGGAAATGCTTCCGGGGTTCACGTAAAGCACGTCGTCGACCATCTCGAGGCGCTTGATGTGCGTGTGCCCCGACAAAAATGCGCTTCCGCCCGCAAGGGTCGGCGGCTCGTCGGGGCTCTTGCCGGCAAGGTGCCCATGCGTGAGGTAGATCAGATGATTGTCGGCCGAGATGATGCTGTAGTCCGACATGCAGGGGAAGTCGAGCACCATCTGGTCGACCTCGGCATCGCAGTTGCCGCGCACGGCCATGATGCGGCTCGCCATGCCATTCATGATTGCGAACACCTCCTTGGGCGCGTAGCCTTCGGGCAGGTCGTTTCTGGGTCCGTGGTAGAGAAGGTCCCCGAGCAGGAGCACGCGGTTGGGCTCTTCCTCCTCGATGCGGTTTGCGAGTTTGGCCATGGCCGGCGCGCAGCCATGGATGTCCGATGCGATCACGAATTTCATTGCGTATCCTTCAGTTTGGCGCAGTAATCCTGCGCGATTACGTCATCTTCGCAGGTGGGGAACAAGTGGCGATGCAGCGACATGAAGTAGCGGTTCGTCATCGAGGCCATGAAATCGACGACCACCTGGTTCGGCTCCGTCTCGTCCAAATAGCGTTGCACGTCAAACGATTTGGAATGCTCGGCAAGCTTTACGGCATGGTGCGCGATGACAGGCGAAGACTCCTTGCCGCTAACGACGTCCTCGAGCAGCCGCTCGTACATGCGCGAGAACATGCGCTCGACGATGTTGTCGCCGCCGGCGCGCCATCCCTCCTCGTTGTAAATCAGCTCGTAGTTCTGCTGCTTGGCAAGCTTCAGGTCGCGAAACGCCTCTTCGCTCATCGCGATGCGGTCACGGCCGTAGCTCATGTTCACGATGTCGACGGTAAGGTTGTTGATGATCTGGGCGTTGTCGCGTCCGATCACGGTGCTGTCAAAGCGCTCGAGTGAATCGATCGCCCCGATGAGCAGCGCGTCTTGGCGGTCTTTTCCCACGTATGCGATCATGTCGGCCACGCGGACGACCGCCCCCTCAAGCGTCGCGGGGCGAAGGTGCGCGATCGCGCCTTCGTCGGCCATGCATTCCTCCACCTTCGCGTCGAGCGCATCGAAGGAGGCAAGGCTTCCGAACTTGAGCATCTGCGTGGCGAACTCGCCGTTGTGGCACAGCGCCCCGTCGAGCACTTGCAAGCTGATGTTGCGCCGGTAGAGCGTGTCCATGACTCGCACGGAGTGCACGTTGTGGTTGAAGTATCTGCCCGTGTGCGCGTGATAGCTCTTCGAAAGGAAGCGCTCTCCGGCATGGCCGAAGGGCGTGTGGCCCAAATCGTGTCCGAGCGCTATGGCCTCGATCAACTCGCAGTTAAGTCCGAGCAGGCGCCCGATGTTGCGGGCGATGCGGCTCACGAGCTGCACATGCAGGCCGCGCCGGCAGATGTCGTCGTTCTCGATGAAGCTGAAGACCTGGGTTTTGCCGGCATAGCGGTTGTAGGCCGGTATGTTCACTATCTTGTCGATATCGCGCGAGAACGCCGTCCGCAGAAGCGTCGCCTCATCGTGGGGGTTGTTCTCGCGGCGTATGACCCGGCTATCGTCGAAGCGATACGGGTTTTCGCGGCCGCAAGCCCGGTCGGCTTCGATTTGCGAGGCGATTGCGGGGTCGATCTGAAGATACGGTGGGTTTGCTTGCATGGCTCTTCCTGCATTATCCCTTTCGCGTGGGGCTTGGCCGCCGGCGCGGCGCCTGGCCAAGGTGCCCGTCGGTTGTTCCTGCCGATTGTAACGCAATGGCTTACCGCTCGGGTGCGCTGCGCTATACTTTTGAAACCTAGTCACCGGCACCG
>CAVHXL010000193.1:0-2424 GCA_963639885.1 bacterium
ACGCGCTGTAGAAGTCGGCGATCTGGTTCCAGTCGGGACCGGGTCGTTTGGGTTTGGGCATGGTGATTCCTCCTCTAGATTCGCCAGAATTTCCACAGCCAACGAACGTTGCCGAGGTAGCGGCGCGCGTTGGCGAAGAACGCTCGGTAGTAAGCCTTGACGTCGGCAAGCTCCTCGTCGCTGAGCTGCTCGGCGCCGAAATTCGACCGCTGGTAGATATCGGTGACGCGCACGAAGTCAACCCCAGCGGTACCCTCTGAAAACTGCGCGAGACGGCGCTGGCTCCCCAAGGCGAACTCCATGGGCGTCAGCGTATCAGGGCGCTCGATTTTCATGCGCCCGAAACGTTCGCACAGGAAATTGTAGAGCCATTGTACCTGGTAAACAGTTGATTTATCGGAAATCTCCTTCAGTCGGCGCTCACGTCTGGCACGTCTGGCGCAGATGGCCGCGGCCAAGGCGGCAACAACAACGGCAACCACCACGAAAGCTCCGAGCAAAAGCTTCTCGTAGTTGATGGCTTCAAACGATTGCGTCCAGCTGTCTGCGTCGAATTGCGAGAGGAACTGCTCAACAGGAGAGGTGGGATCGGCCTTCGGATCCTCGGAGTCATCCGGTTCTTGCCCGCCCTGGGAGTCTTGATTGGCGTCCTTCATATCATCGTCGGTTTGGTCGGTGGTGGCATCGGGGTCCTCCACCTCGACGTTCGAATACACGCCGGAGTACTCGACGACGGGAACGGCGTAATAGCGCTGGAACGGACGCAGGTCGAAGGTATGCAGCTCGGCCGGAGCGACCACGCCGAAGAACAGCGCCGCGCCGACGCCGGTGCAAACGGCGACGATGCCGACGGCGTAGGCCACGACGATGGCGAACGAGGTCTTCTTCGCGCGCTTGGCTGAAAGCATGGACGAACGATAGGTCTGGAACACGAACAGCATGCCGATGCCGATATACACCGCAAGCGATACGGCAAGTCCGTGATTGTCAGCCCAATCACGGTATATGAACTGCACCCATGCGCAGGTGACGATCCCGCCCACCAGCAAAAACGCCATACCGACGGTGCGCCTCGAGAGGAGGAACACCATAACCGGCACGACCGCGGCCACCGTCGCGAACAAAAGGTTGGATTCGGGAACGTCATTGACGACGTTGTCGACGAACACCGGCACATCGGCGGGCGTTGTCGCCACGCCGGCCCCGATGAGTACCGCCGCCCACACGCAGGCCGCGATGGCGGCGGGCAGGACCGCGGAGCGAGAACGGCTCCCCAAATAGAGGATGACCAGCATCGGGACGCACAACGCCGCATCCAAAAGCGCGTTGCCGCGCGCATCGGGAGCGCTCTCGAAGGCAAACGACACCGTCATGACCAGCGCCGTCGAAACAAGGAGCACCAGCAGGAAATCGGGAAAGGCCGCGCGCAAAAACACGCCCCAAGGAGCTGCCGGCCCGCTTTCCTCGACCGGGCGACGGGGCAAACGCCCGAAAATGCCCCGTCGCTGCCCGCCCTCGGCATCGATATTCATCGCCATCATAGCGCACCCCCGATCAACTCGTCCGAACGCGAGAGCACGCGGTAGCCGATATTGGCGGCATCGAGCTTGGAAAGCGGCGCGCACCAATCATCCAGCTCGCGACCCTCCAAGTCAGAGGGAACGATGGCGAAGAGGATGGGGTTGCGACGACGCACCTTGGCATCGATGACGGCGGAAATGACGCCAGCCGAAAGGTTGCCCGTGCAGATCACCAGGTTGTTCTGCCCATATTGGTTGCGAAGCTGATCGCTGAAGAGGTTCAAGCCGTCGTTTTCGCGGCCAGCGTCATGGGTGATCGAGGGCATATCGGCGATGATCTCGTCAAGCTCGTTGGACACCCAAGAGGTACGTCGTACCTGCTCGCCATCGCGATTGGTGTAGTGGATCTCGGTGTCAAGCCCTTCAGCGCGCGCGTAATCGCCCACCGAGAACGCCGTTTCCACCAACGCGTCGAACATTCCCATCAGGTAACCGGTTCGCTCCTCGGGCGCGAAGAAATCAAGCACGATGGCCACACCCGGATTCGTGTTCTCCTCGAATAGGCGTGTCATGTAGCCGTCGGTGCGCGAAGAGAGCTTCCAATGGATGGTCTTCAGCGGATCGCCGGGCACATAAGGGCGCACATAGGCGTAGTCAAGCGAATCCGCGAACACCGACTTGCGCGGACGTGCCGCCTCCTGCTGGGAATCGGTCGAAAGCTCCAGCGATTCCAGCGTTTGGATGCGCGGGGTCACGTGCACCATCTGCGTGCGGTCTCCGGGGATCTCGGCGGTGAACAAGCGCAAAAAGTCGCAGATGACCAAGCGCTCAAGGCCGGCGGTATAGGTACCGATATGCTCGAACTTCGTGGTGAAGCCCAAGTCGTAGCGCTCGAAGGGCGCCA
>CAVHXL010000194.1:0-2419 GCA_963639885.1 bacterium
CGAACCGCGTGTTGAACCTGCATCCGGCGCTGCTGCCCTCGTTCAAGGGCGCGCATGCCATCGCCGACGCTTTCGCGGCCGGGGTGAAGGTCACGGGCGTCACCGTGCACTTCGCCAACGAGGACTACGACAAGGGCCCCATCGTCGCGCAGGAGCCCGTGCGCGTCGCCGAGGACGATACGCTTGAGTCGCTCGAGGCGCACATCCACGAGGTGGAACACGAGTTGTATCCGCGCGTGCTCGGCTGGATCGCCACAGGTCGCGTGAGCGTGGATGGGGAAGGCAAGGTGCACGTGGTACCGGCTGCGTATTAGTTTTGCGACTTGAGCCCCCTCAAATCGGAATTTTTGGCAAGCCTTTGACCTAGGGGAATGATATATAAGACCAGGTCAGATACCGAATAAAAACGTGCCAGATAATCCGGATCGAGGGGTGTCTGGGTGGCGTGATTTCGACTTTCCGAACCTCTATGGGGTCGGTATGGAAGAGAGGACTTATGAACAAGGAAACGCTCGCGGGCATTGCTGCTGACTTGCGGGCGGGCAAGCCGGTCGAGCTTTTCCCCGAGGATTTCCCCTGCTTTTCCGCCGAGGCGCTTGCCGGCAACGCGCATGTCGCGCCCGAAAGCCTGACGGCGATCGCGGAGGGCCTCTCCGCCGATGACGCGCCCACGTTCGAGCGCGCCGCCCGCGCCATGGATGAGGGCGACTTGGCCTGGCTCGGCTTCAAGGTGGTCTACGACGCGCCCGCCGCGCAGGCTAACACCGACAACGAGGTGACGAAGAAATACGGCGACGTCGGTTCGGCCGACGGGCGCGGGATGGTCTTCTTCTGCAACGACGCCAAGGAGATCGTCTCCGCGCGCACCCCGAGTCCGCGCGATGTGTTCCAGATGAAGGACGCCACGCGCGGCCCGAGCATGCACAACGAGCAGTTCGAGGGCCTGACCTGGCTTTCCGTGCCGCTGTTCGATCAGGTGCGCGTCTGGCTGCTCGGCGCCTCCGATGCCGCCGCCGAGGTGTCCGCGCTCGCCGCGCACGTGGGGTTCGCCGTCACCGTCGTCGACTACGACCCGGCCTACCTTTCCGAGGCGCGCTTTCCCGATGCGCAGCGCATCCTGCTTGAGGGCGGTACCTTCGACGGGTTGTTTGACCTGACTCCGGACGTTGCCGATTACGTGTGCGTGCTCACGCGCGGGCACATGTTCGACCCGGATGGTTGCGTGTGGGCCACGCGCCACGGGGTGCGCTATGTGGGCATGATGGGCTGCAAGGGGAAGAACTCCACGGTGCATGACCTGGTGATTTCCCGCGGTGCCACCGAAGCCGACTGGGAGCGCATCAAGCGCCCCATCGGCTTGAAGTTCGGCGCGAAAACCCCGGCCGAGCTGGCGATAGCGATCGTCGGCGAGCTGGTGGATATGCGCTACCGGCAGCGTTACAGCGTCGAGGCGCAAAAGCGGCACGAGGACAGCCTGGGGCGCTAGGGGCGCGCGTCCGGCCGGGTCGGCATCGGGTCTGTGGCGCGGACGGCCCAGTCAACGTCGCGTCCTCGCGCCGCCGCTAACCGTGCGTCTTGCGAGCATTTCCGCACCTCGGCGCATCTGGCGCGGGGCAAGCGGATACAATAGGCAGATCAAATCCTTACGAAAGGAGTTTCGAAGTGGCAGATCCCAAGGTCAAGCGCGTGCTGATGTCGGTGACTGACAAGACGGGCGTGGTGGAGTTCGCCCGCGCGCTGCATGACGAGTTCGGCGCCGAGATCATTTCGACGGGCGGCACCGCGCGCGTCATCGCGGAGGCCGGCGTGCCGGTCACGCCCATCGATGCGGTGACGAATTTTCCCGAGATGATGGACGGTCGCGTAAAAACCCTGCACCCGAAGGTGCACGGCGGTCTTCTGGCCAAGCGCGACAACGAACAGCACATGGCCGAGGCGGCCGAGCACGGCATCGAGATGATCGACATGGTCGTCGTGAACCTCTACGCCTTCGAGAAGACGGTCGAGTCGGGCGCGGACTTCGCCACCTGCATCGAGAACATCGACATCGGCGGTCCCTCCATGCTGCGCTCCGCCGCGAAGAACTTCGCGAGCGTCGCCGTGGTGACCGATCCCAAGACCTATGATGGCATTCTGGCGGAGCTGCGTGAAAACGACGGCGCCACCACGCTCGAAACGCGCCAGGTGCTCGCGCAAGAGGTGTTCGAGATCACGAACGTGTATGACGGCGTCATCGCAGATTACCTGTTCGACCAGCTCGGGCCCGAGCATATGCGCAAGTACCGCAAACTCGCCGGTCTGCCGGAAGAGCACGCACACGATGAGGGTTGCGATTGCGGTTGCGAGAGCGGCGAGGAGGGCGAGGGCGAGTTCCCGCCCGAGTGCGCGCTGTACATGGAGAAGCAGCAGGACCTGCGCT
>CAVHXL010000195.1:0-2395 GCA_963639885.1 bacterium
GGGCGTCGTCAAGGTCGTCAGCATGTGGACGCACTACGACGACGTCAGGTAACGGTGCACGAAAGAACAACGCAAACGCGGAAGGACCGGCAGCAGATTGAACTGCCTCCCATTTCTTGCGTCCAAGTTTTGGGGTGCAGCTCAAAACCGTCGGTCCTCCTTATTCCCCCGTCCCTCAAATCATCGAGCTTCCAGAAAAGAAGCGCCAGCGAATAGAGCGGCAGCAGCGCGTGGGCCCCCGCTGTCAATTCATTAACATATTGTTTACCTATTGTCATGACGCATTTCGACGACATATGCGACATCGCGATCGGCAACTACGGCCTGATCATCGCCGCCCAGGCACGTGAGCAGGGCATCACGGCGGTCGAGCTGAACCGCTGGTGCAAAATCGGCCGGCTTGAGCGGCGCGGCGGCGGGTTGGGTGAGGGACCCACCCGCCACGCCGCGTTGTTGGAAACCCGTGCACCGGCAACCCAAAAGAAAGAACAAGGCCCGGCGGCTAACGCCGCCGGGCCTCGGTGATTGCCCTCAGCTCACTTGAGAAAACCGCGATGTCCCGCAGTTCAATTGATTCATATTGCGTAAACTAACGGATGTCGTTATTTTACGCAATTTCGGTCATGGTGACCATCTCGCTAGATCCTCGCCAGTAGCTCCTCGGCGACAAGCTCGCCCGCGACGTCCGGGTCGTAGTCCGGCGCGCCGACCTTGATCATGGCGCGGATATCATTGCGGAACTCGGCGTCCTGCAGCTTCAAGCGGAGGTTGGCGAGGACGTCCTCACCGGTCACGCCCTCGGGGCGGTACGCCGGGTAGGCCGCCACGATCCGCCCGGGGTCGAGCTCGAGCACGGTGAGGGCCAGCCACAGGTCGTACAGGTCGCGGCCCTTCTTGCGCTGGTAGAGGGCGCGAAGCTTGGTCGCCACCAGCTCCTCGGGCTGGAACGTCGGGATCAGCGCGCTGCCGGAGTAGAAGGGGTTCTCGACCGTGTGCAGGTGGGTGGTCAGATCCATCATGGGAGAGCGCTCGAAGGTGTTTATCTCGAGCTTGATCTTGCCGGGGACCCCGTCGGCGAAGGTGAACCGCCACATGACCTTCGGGTACATGCCCATCTTGGTGCGAACGTCGAAGCCGAGCTCGCCGCCCAGGGCGGTAAGCCGCTTCATCACGTCGCCGATGCCTCCGCCGGTGGTGCGCACGAAGTCGAGGTCCTCGCTGTAGCGATAGGGCTCGGGGAGGAACAACTTGTGGAAAGCGGTGCCGCCGCGCAGGACCAGCTCCCGCCCCAGCAGCGGGTCGTTCGCGATCTCGATCATCGCGCGCGAGAGCAAAAGGTCCTGCTCGACCTGGTTCTCGTTCTGCCACGGGTGCGTCACGCCCCATTGGACTATGTCGCTTCTCCTGATCATAGGTCCGGGTCAACCTCCTCGTTGACGACGACGTTCCACACACGGTCGAGAGCGCCGGCCTTGGGCGCGCTCGGCGAGAGGTACGACGGCTGGCTGGCGAGCCCGGCGCAGTGCTCGCGCAGGGCGTCGGGCGCGCCGTCGCCGTGCTCGTCCAGGATGCGCCCCACCCTGCGCGGCGCCGCGTCGGCGAAGAGCCACGACGCGGCCAGCAGCTCGCCGGCGTATCCGGGGTTCTCCTCGGCAAGCTCCACGATGGCCGTGGCCACGTTGCCCATCCCGCCGCAGAACCCGGGGTCGGCTGCCAGCATGAGCATCGTCATGCCCGGCGTCGCCACCCTCGCGCCCGTCTTGGCCTTCTCGCTTCGCGAGCAGGGCGCCGAGGAGGCGTAGGAGCGCGCATAGAAGCGCAGGCGCGAGCGCCCCAGTTCGCGGCCGCGCAGGCTCCTCGCGGTGGCGACCTGGAACTCCTGCGGGGCCTGGTGGCTCGCGCCATGGCGCGCCGCGGCCGTGAGCCAGCCCACCAGGTAGCCCGTGCCGAGCCGCCGCATAACGTCATCGATGTAGAGGATGGGGTCCGGGGCGCCCCAGGTGCGGTACTCGGCGGGCACGGGGACCCAAAGGCCCCTCGCGGGCGAGAATATCTGCGAGCGCCTGCGCAGGGGCGCGAGGCGCTGCGGCACCTGGCTCACCGGAACGCCGCACAAGTAGGAGGCCTCCTCGGTGGTGAAGGAGGTCACCCCGTGGGACAGCGCCCAGTCGGGAAGCTCCGGCGCGGCGACCGAGCCCTTGACGGTATGTTCGATGTACTGATTCATATTGCATATTCTAACGACAATCGTTAGTTTACGCAATATGAATCAGTACTTCGCACCATTCAAGCTCGGGAGAGCAGGAGGTTCAACGGCGAGGTCGCAGGCGGTCCCCCAGGTCATCGGGCTTCCAGAAGAGAAGCGCAAGCGGGTAGAACGACAACAGACGCAGGC
>CAVHXL010000196.1:0-2394 GCA_963639885.1 bacterium
TCAAGATCCCCAATGTGTGCAAAGGGATGGGTATTCGCTGCATCGGCGGCTTCGACTTCATGCGTGCTCTTGGCTTCCGGTTCTAGGCGAGGTAAGGGTCCGCTGTCCCCGTTGATCGTTAGACCGAACGTGCCTAATTAGGCAGCGTACGGCGGAGCTAGCGTCCGGGCTTCGCAACGGATGAAGCTGTTCGCATTTTAGCTTGAATAAGAGTAGTGTCGCGTAAGTTGGCGGGGACGCCACAGCATAATAAAGCTGCAGCTGCGCCGCAAGGCGTAGCGCGGCAGCACGGGTTATGGAATCGTTTGCAGGGTCTTCGAGATTGTCGAATCTCCTCGTGGCTCTGGCTAGTTCGGTTCGGCATGCGCGAGGCGGCGTGAAAATCGTGTGCTAGGCCGCACCCGCGTCTGACGGCCACCTGGCCGCAGGCGGCGCTCAACCCTTCCGGATGATTTCCTCGAGCTTGCGCCGGTAGCCCTGGAGAATCCCGTTCGCCCTCTTCAAGTCGTCCACGAGCTGCTGGTATTCGGGGAACTGCCGTTGGATTTCCTGCGGCGACTTGCCCTTGTTGGCCTCGTCAGCGAGCGCCTGCTCGTACCACCGGCGGAAAGACGCCTGCCAGCGGGTCAGATGCGGCCGCATTCCCTCGTTCAGAATCCGCTCGGTGACGAAGACCAGCGTGCTGTCGCCCTTTGCCGGCTGAGGGGGAATCTCTCTCATGAGCTCCCGCGCGATGCCGAAAAACGCGTACCAGGAGTCGTAAACCTCCGAAATCACGTCGTACTCATCGTCGAAGGGCAGGGCGGCCTTCCTCGTGCCGAGCTCGACCCACAACGCGTACGCGAGCTCCCGCTCCCGCCGGTCGACGCTGATTGTGACCGACGGGAAGTCGAAACCGATCTTCATGCAGTCGATATGAAGCTTTCCGGACAGGGCGCTGAATGGCCCGCGCCGATCCGCAAAACGCATGAATGCAGCGGCAATGACTATCGACTACTACCACGAGAGTTGCCAAGTGGCGACGAAACTGGAGCCCGCCGACCGCGGAACCAGAAGACTTACTTGCTGGCCAATTAAACCTTGCGCACAAGAAAAGCCCAGCGCCTCGGGCTTTTCTTGTGTTGATCACAGCTTCACCGCAATTGCGGATAACTAGCATCTGAAGCCACGCTTTCCAATCTGGTTGTCGCATGCCTGCGAATCCCCTAAGCGCTATTCGAATGCTGATGACTTAGATGGTTTTCATTTACTGCTTTTCTCTAAACCTCCGCCTATCCTTAACGCGATTGAGGGCCGCAAAAAACTGCATTTCGTTTGAAACCCCCATCTTATGGTAGATATTTGCAATATGGCGCTTGAGCGTATTCTTGCTAATGCTAAGGCCATCGGCAATTTCCGCACGCGATAAACCCTTCGCCATAAGACACGACACCTCCCACTCGCGAGGCGATAGCGAATACGCCGCCACTATAGGATCCGTATCGCAATCCACCATGAAGCGATTCACTCCATTTGGGTAGACAATTCCAAAACGGTTGCAAAGATGCTTGTTGACCTCGTCGAATACGCGCATCTCCTCATCCGTGAAATCGCCATGCTCCTTTGATCTCATTAAGGAAATTGTCCCGAACAAAATATCACCAGCGGCAATGCAAGCCATAGCAGTGTAAAGGACGCCCATGCGGCTTTCCCACTCCTGATGAATGCGCGACTTTTCGATCACATCGAGGGGCATTAAATCGGTCGCCCGAACCGTTATCGGGATGCATTGGCTATAAAACCATGAAAGGTAATCAATAGTGTGGTAGTAGTTAGCGTACAGAGACGTCGTCTCCTCGTCAGTATCCATGCTTCGATAATTGAACGCTGCCTTGAATTTGTCCGACTGATCATTTAGCGCCGTGTATGAATGATCGAAAGGTATGATTCCCCGCAGTCCCTCACAACAGGTTATAAGCAAATCCTCCATTGGCGCAGTATAGAGTTGAAGAATTAGATTGCTTTGCTTCCTCCGAATGTCCTCTTCCATATGTGACACCCCATATGCATTCGCTTGTGCCCTTGTTACTGAAATTATACTCGCGCACAAAAGTTACAAAGGGATAAAGAAGGCGAGCGGGAGGAGCCTTTCGGCAAAAATCGCCCATCCCAAATGAAGCAAGCAACTTAACTGAACAAAGATAAAGAGCCTTGCGAGGGCACGCCACCACCTGAAAACAAACAGCAATGGCTCCGTTGCACCGCCGACGGAGCCATTGCCCGCGGTCGATAATACAGAGGCGAAAGGAGACGTCGAGCTCAAGCCCCTTTTCTAGAAAGGCCCACTGAACTGCGCGGCCCCTTACGCCGTGATGATGGTGCCCGTCTTGCCCTCGAGGCCCGCGGCGGCGCACT
>CAVHXL010000197.1:0-419 GCA_963639885.1 bacterium
AAAAGACCCGCCGGCAAAGCCGGCGGGTCCCGCAGTTCCAAGCACCGTCCTGAGTGCCGTGATCGGCTAAATGGCTATTTAGCCGAGCAATGTGAGGCCGTTGCCGCCCACGAAACGGGTGAACTCGTCGCCCTGGGCTCGCTGTGCAAGCTAATAACTGAAAAGGTTGATTGCCATGAAGCAAGTGCCGACACCTACGTCTCAACGGAGTCCCTGCTTCCTGGCAAGATGGGTAGGCAAACGGCATCGTCCCTGCCCCAAACTGGAAAAGTCACCGTCTACCATGCCGAGGATATCTTGGTTTCCAACATCCGCCCGTACTTCAAGAAGATCTGGCACGCGGATCGAAGCGGAACGTGCTCCGGTGACGTTCTCGTATTTCGAGCAAAGGAACCAGCACAAGCTGGATACCTTTACTC
>CAVHXL010000197.1:462-2388 GCA_963639885.1 bacterium
AACCTACGAAGTCGCCTCTAACCCAGATAAGTCATCGATAGACTTCATACGCTCGACGCTGCAACAAATATCGGTCAACAACAGGGAGAATGAGTGTCTTGCTGCCCTTCGCGACACCCTTCTCCCCAAGCTCATGTCAGGCGAAATCGACGTCTCAAAGGTCGATCTCACGCAGCTAAATAGCCATTTAGGGAAGCTCTCGTCCATTCTTGAAGTCCAACACAGGTGCATAAAGAAAGCTGACAGAGCCGTTGTCAGAATTCATGTCAGGGTGTTCATCAAGAAAGCGCTCTACGCCGGCCTTGATACAGCTAAGGAACTTTTCAAGGTCAAGGTCGACTTGCCTCGTCACAATCCCAGTTGCGCTAACTGTATTTTCACCGATATGGTCACAACCGCGCTTTGAGTTGAACACTCGGAACTGAATCATGTTGTAAACGGTCTTCCCGCCATCGGGGTCAGTGGCATTGTTTCCTTGATGCAGATAAACGCAGCGCAATTGATAGCAATCCTCGCCGTCGAAATAGTATCTACGTTCCCCGCGCGGGTCATCTTCAGCTGGTTCCTCTGGGTAGTTGAAGGCAACGTATTCGTTGAACCAGCTGACGTATCTCTGGCGCGTCTTCATTTTGAGCTCGGGGTATAGTCGGTCGCCACAAATATCGGGGATGGTAAGCGCAAGCGAAATTGCCGATAGATACGCACCAGCGTTGAAGGCCTTTTCCATATCGTCAAGCCTCCCCGTAAGGGATGTGTCTATACGTTTGGGAAGCAGCATTCCAATCACCATTCGCTAAGTCGTCTATCTAATTGGAGCCATGGTACAGCGACGCGAAAGGGATTCCATGGAGCCACAGATCAATGCAGTGCTATCAGACATGCAGTCCGTTTTGAACCCCGGCCAGCTCCGGAGACTGAAGAAAGCCCTCGTACGCGCTTTTGAGCCAAATGAGAACATAACCAACGAAGACTTGCTAAGCGCGTTCCTCACCGCCAAGGAGGTCGAGGGCTGTTCCCAAAAGACCCTCCGCTACTACGAGGACACCTTGACCCGCGCTCTTGCAACCTTGGATAAGCCTATCCCCCTGATCGAAAGCGACGACCTCCGCCAATACCTCAACGACTATGAGGCCACCAGGCGCACGTCCAAGGTCACCATCGACAACATCCGCCGCATCATGTCGAGCTTCTTCTCCTGGCTCGAGGACGAGGATTACATCGTCAAGAGCCCGGTGCGTCGCATTCACCGGGTGAAGACCGCGCAGGTGGCAAAGGAAGTGCTGACCACCGAGGAGTTGGAGTCCCTGCGCGACGGCTGCACCACCAAGCGGGACCTTGCGGTTGTTGACCTGCTCGCATCAACCGGCATGCGAATAGGCGAGCTCGTGCGCCTCGACATCTCCGACGTCAACTTGCAGGAGCGTGAGTGCCTGGTAACGGGCAAGGGCAACAAGCAACGCCCGGTCTACTTTGACGCCCGTACAAAGCTACACCTGGCGGAGTATTTGCACGACCGAGCGGACGAAAGCCCCGCGCTATTCGTCTCGCTCGGAGCACCCGAGAAGCGCGTTACCGTTGGCAGTATGCAGCTGCGCTTACGGCAACTCGGCAAAGCCTGCGGCGTCCACCGTGTCCATCCGCACAAGTTCCGCCGCACGCTGGCGACTCATGCCATTGATAAGGGAATGCCAATCGAGCAAGTGCAAAAGCTGCTAGGCCATGCGAAAATAGACACCACCATGCACTACGCCATGGTGGACCAAAACAACGTGAAGGCGTCGCACAGAAGGTACTTGGAATGACGACAACTCTTGATACTATCTGCTCATATCGAAACGAGAAAGCGAACGCCTCGGATATTGCCGTAGATGCCCTATACATATCCACCGAAAGTATGGCCCCCAACAGAGGCGGCGTATCGCGAGC
>CAVHXL010000198.1:0-2383 GCA_963639885.1 bacterium
TCGCCGGCGCGCCCGAGTGGGTCAGCCTGATCTTCGGCGGCTCGGGCATCGTCGCTGCGGCGGCGGTGGCGATCCTGCTGAACATCGTGCTTCCGCAGGACAACTTCTCGCGTTGGGAACGCAAGCATCCCCGGTAGGATGCGGGCCGGCCGGCAGTGGTAATGCCGGCCGATATTGAATCCAGCGTCGCGCCCTTCGGGCGCTCTCCAGTATGGGTCGAGCTTGTGCTCGGCCCTACGTTTTTTGCCGCAGGATAACGTCCGGGTTGGTTTTTCGTGGGAGGAGTTTCCCCCAATCCCACGGAATCTTCCTGTCGGGTTAACGTCCCTATTCTTTTCCGTGGGTCAGTCTTGTAGCCAGCTTCGCGGCAAGCTTCGTTGCCCGCATGCGAGAGCCCGTGCCGTATTGGAAAGCGCGAAGCGCGCCACTGCTTCAATGCGAGGCGGATAGATATTCAGCCAACTCTTGCAGATCCTCGGGAGTGTCGACATCGCGCAGCTCCCAAGCGCTTGCCGCCTCCACAAGGCGGACGCGCTCCTGGTGCGCTTTCGCCACGAAGCCGCCGCCTTTGCCCTCGGGCAGCGCGCGCAGCTCGGGAAACGCCCAGGAGGGGAACAGCACGGGTGCTCCGGGCGCGCCCTGGAAGCTGGCTCGCCAGATGCTTGCCGGGTCGTCCTCGGCGCCGTGCAGCAGCCGGGCTATGGTTTCCCGCCCGATAAGGGGCTGATCGCCCTGGAAAAACGTGACCGTGGCGCAACCATCCATCGCGCGCATTCCCAGGCGCACGGTGTCGTTGCGGCGGGGTTCGTCGTGCTTGATGACATGCGCGCCGGCCTCCCGGCACAGGTTCGCCACATCGCAGTGGCGTGTCACCACCACGTGCTGCGCGAACAGGCCCTCCGTCGCCTGCAGAACGTGGGCCACGAGCGGCATGCCGTCCAGATCGGCCAAAAGCTTGTTGCCCCCGAAGCGCCTGCCCACGCCGGACGCCATGATGATGCATCCGTGCGAGCAGCGCGTCGTTTCCTCGTTGGGTGCGGTCATTGCGGGCGTTGCCCCTTTCCGGTCAGCGCGCTTGAGCGAACCTGCTCGTCCCGGATGGGCTTCGGTGCTTCCGACGCGTTTCAGCATGCATAGGGTGCCCTAGAGGATACCCCTTTTGAAGGGTCCCGGGCGGGGCGAGGATCGTTGAAATCGGCGCTGCGTCTAACGGCGCGCTTGGGCGGGGGAGGGCATTCGCTCAACCCTTGACGGAAAGTGCCGAAGCGCGCCCGCGACCACGCGCCTGGCCACCGAAGCGCGCCCGCGACCACGAACCCGGCCGCCGAAGCGTGCCCGCGACCATGCGCCTGGCCGCCGAAGCGAACGCGCTCCGCCGAAAGGGCAGCTTGCCCCCGATATCCTTTACGACAACTTGATTAAATGCAGGTCAAACTGGCAATTGAATTCCCAGTGGTATCCTCGAAAATGCTATAATCCCTATAGCCGGTGAATACTCAGAGAGAGGCTCTGCCATGGGAACCGAATTCAACGACGACCGTCTCGCCGCCATGCGCGGCGAGTCCTCTACCGATTCCGCCCTCGACCTTGAAGCCGCTACGTGCGCCCTCGCGGCCAACCCCGTGCTTTCGCGCCGCTCCTTCGTGAGCGCCACCGCCGTTGCTGGCGCGCTGACCTTCCTGGGCTCGGTCACCCTCGCTTCGGGCACGCGGATCAATGCCTACGCTGACGAGGATGGGAGCACGCACTTCAGCGTCTATGCGCTCAACCGCGAGGAAGTGCCCATCATGGCGATGCGCGAGACCTCATCCGGCAAGGTTGCCGTCGGCGGAGTCTCCGTCACGGTCAAGTCGCTCTACAATCAGAAGGAGCTTTCCGTCACCACCGGCGATGACGGCTTCGCGGTCATCAACATCCGCGCGCTGTCGTTCCAGTCCGACGACGACAGCTCTCCCACCTACTCGTTCTACGGCGAGGTGCTCGCCACCGCCGAGGGCTGTCGTGACGTGTACTTCCCGCAAACTTTCATCATTTCCGGCGTAACGGCCGATGAGGACGGCGTGCGCCCGAACACCATCGAGATCCCCGTCGAGGCCGACGACGGTTCGGCCTATCTGCGCTACGTGACGCTCGACAACGTCGACGCGCTGCACTACGCCGAACCCGCCGCCGTGGGCGACTACAACGACTTCGACCACACGTTCGCCGCTCAGGTGGCCTGCGAAAACACGAGCGCCGCAGTGCAGGTTTCCCTGCTCATCGATGGCGAAGAGGTGGCAAGCCAGAAGGCGACGCGCGACGCGGATAATCCGCAGTTTGCGCGCGCGGCGTTCACCGACAAGTACCTTCGCATCATCGAGCCCGGTCAGAAGGTGAAAATCCG
>CAVHXL010000199.1:0-981 GCA_963639885.1 bacterium
GGGGTGCCCGCTGTCGGCGTCGCGCTCGGCCATGCGCACGCCGGCGAACGCGATGGCGGTGGCGAACACGTCGGAGAGCGAGTGGGCGGCATCCGAGATCATAGCTGCCGAATTGCCGAGGATGCCCGCGGCAAGCTTGAATGCCGAAAGCGCGACGTTGCCGCCGATGCCGACGGCCGCCACCTGGCGCGAGATGCGGGTGCGATCAGGCTCGGGTGCCTTCGTCGAGGCGTCGGGCGTCTTGCCGGTCGGGAAGGATGCGGGGGCATTCTCCCGTTTTTCGTCTGCGGGTGCGCATGCGAGGGGTTGCCATTCGAGATTGTTTGCCGTGACGTTCATCGTTGTCCTCCAAAGTCGGGTCCGTTGCAGCTCTTGGCGTTAGCTGTGCTGGTTCGACTGGGGCGATGCGCCTTGGCGGGGCGACGAAAAACGCCTGCGGAACCAGCAACTGTCCCGCAGGCGTGCTATGCATGCCTGCTGCCCGATGGGCCCGGCTCCATGGCAACGAGGCCACGGCCTGTTCAGATTGCGCTGTTGAGCTCGCGCTCCCTTGATGCGGGGCGCAATGCAGTGCAAAGAGCATGTTCATCATATCCCCCGACCGCCGGGTATGTCACCGGTTACTTCCGAAATGTGGCGAAACGGTTGGGACGGAGAATGGGTTGGAGACGGGGATCGAGCTGGAGGTCGAGCCGGAGCGGGGGTTGCCATGGGCATGGGACGGGCCGCATCGCGCGTTTGGCGGTGCGCATGCGTTCTGCGGTATCATTCTCGTCGATACATGGAAGGAGCCGCATGGCTGACGACGTTCGCAAGGTTATCGAAAGCGCCGCGCAAACCGGCGCCAAGGCATTGCAGCAGGAACTCGAGGGCGCGAAGGAGACCGCTGCCGAGGTGCGCGAGCAACAGGCTGAGGCCATAGAGGCCGCAACCGCCCGCGCTGCCGTGATGTTCGAGGAGGATCATGCCACCTCCGATCGC
>CAVHXL010000199.1:1047-2372 GCA_963639885.1 bacterium
TTCGGCATCCTTTCCATCGTTTTCGGCGTTGTGTTCATCCCGGTCGACATAACGCTGCTCGTGGCGTTCGTCCGGTCGCTCATCACGAAGGACTGGTCGACGTTTTTCGAGGTCACAGTCGCAAATCAGTTCCTCGTCCTCAGCGGTATCGGTCTTGCGGCCTATGCGGTCGAAACCGCCTTGTTCATGGTTCTCGGCATCCGCCTCGTGCGCAACAAGCGCCGCGGGGCCGCGCGTCTGTCGCAGGTGCTCATCTGGTTCGCCATCGCCGATTTCCTGCTCGACATCATGGGCCACGGCTTCGGCTGGGGCGCCCTGTTCACCGCCGCGACCATCGTCTACCTCGTGGTCATGTACACCACGCTCGACCCGGCGCTGCGCGAAGAGCGTGTCTTGCAGCGCAAGCTCAAGGCGCTCGAGGACAGGGCTGACCAGGAAGAGGGAACGCTCGGGCGCGACAAGTCCGGCGTGGGCTATCTCAAGCTCGACTTCTTCAACATCTTCTGGCTGTTCGTGATCGCCTCGGTCGTGGGCCTTGCGTTCGAATCGGCCGTTTGCCCGTTTCTCAATGGCCGCATCGAGAACAGGACGGGCATGCTTTGGGGTCCGTTCAGCCCCATCTACGGCGTGGGAGCGGTGCTGATGGTCGTTGCGCTGAACCGGTTCTGGAAAAGCAACCCCGTGATCATCTTCGTGGTGAGCGGTTTCATCGGTGGCGGTTTCGAGTACCTGGTCAGTTGGTTTTTCCAGTTCGCTTTCGGCATCAGCGCCTGGGACTACAGCGGCGAGCCGTTCAACATCGACGGGCGCACCGACCTGTTCCATATGGTGTGCTGGGGCGTCCTCGGGCTCATTTTCATCAAGCTCGTCGTGCCGAAGGTGCTCGACGCCATCAACAAGATCCCGTGGAACTGGCGCTACGGGATCACCACCGCGTTCACCGTGTTCATGGCCCTCAACGCCGGCATGACCATGATGTCGTTCGAGTGCTGGTATTCCCGCATCGCCGGCAACGAGATAAATACCCCGGTCGAGCAATTTTTCAGCACCTACTACGACGACGCGTTCATGTCGACGCATTTCGCCACCATGAGCATCGACCCGTCGCGGGCAACGCGTGGCTAGAAACGGGGTCGGGCCCGCCCCGGCGGGCAGCCCGGCCATTCAGTGAGCTGCATCCATGGCATCGTATCGGCATATCTCGCAAGGGTTCGAGCCCGTCTTCGACGGCGATTCGCGCATCTTGGTGCTCGGATCGTTCCCATCGGTCCTCTCGCGTGAGAACGCCTTCTATTACGGGAATCCGCGCAACCGCTTCTGGCGCG
>CAVHXL010000200.1:0-2311 GCA_963639885.1 bacterium
CCATGAAACCCTTCTTCCCTGCTCGCCTTTCGCTAAGGAAATCTTAGCTGCTCGCAAGCAGCGAGTGAAGTGACTCAACAGATTTTGAGCGGCTCAATCGCTCGTTAAGCACTTCACCCTCACGATTCGCTTTCCTAGTATGCCAAGTGATCGGAGCACCCGATCGGCAAAAACCAACGAAAGAAGGAGACATCATGGCAGACGTCAAGGCATATCTGGAGATCACGATGGTGATCGACGAGGCGAAGCGACCCGCAGCGGCAAAGGTCTACGCCGACTATCGCGGGCCGTTCCTCGAGCAGATCGAGGGCGCCCTGACCAAGGAGCTGCTCATCCGCGACGAGGACGTGCAGGTGCTGCATGGCTTCGACAGCGTCGAGCACGCGCAGGCGTACCTGGAAAGCGACCTGTTCAACGATGATGTGGCCGTCGGCCTGAAACCGACCTGGAGCGCCGACCCGAAGGTCGTCATCTACGCCGTCGCGTAGGCGGCCCGCGCAGAAGCCCCGCTTTCAGCCTGAAGCGCGCGCATGCTCCCGATGCTCTATACTGGCACCTCCTGAATAACGAACAGTAATGTAAGGGCGGTGTCGAGCATGGCGAAAAATCTGGCGAAAGGCGAAAGGGGATCAACCCGCCGGACGTTTTGGCTCGGCGTCGCCTGCGCCCTTGCCGGCGCGGGGTTATGGGGCGTATCGGGCGCCTGCGCGCAGTACCTCTTCGCCACCTACGGCATCACGCCCCTGTTCGCCACCGCGGCGCGCTCGCTCGTCGCCTCGATCGTGTTCTTCGGCGTGCTCATCGCCCGGCGCCGACACCTGCTGCGCCTGATGGCGAAAAGCGACATGAAGACCAAACTCGCGTTCGTCGCCTTCGGATTGGCGCTATTCGTCGACCAATTCGCCTATTCCATGACCATCGCCTGCACCAATGCCGGAACAGCAACCGTGCTGCAGATGCTCGGGACGGTGTTCGTGATGCTGGCCACCTGCGTCATCGTGCGAAAGCCGCCGAAGGGCGCCGATCTCGCGGGGCTTGCCTGCGCTTTCGCGGCGACGGTGCTCATCGCGACGCAAGGCGACCTGTCCACCCTCACGCTGCCGGCGGCCGGCCTTGCCTGGGGCTTGCTCAACGCCGCGTCGGTGGCGGCCTACGTGATGATCCCGCGTCACGCGGGGCTGTTCGACCGCTTCGGAAGCTTCGCGGCGACGGCGGTGGGCATGCTGGTGACCTGCGTGGCCTCAGGGCTTGCCTATACCGTGCAGCTTGCAAGCGGCGCGGGCGAGCCGGAAGCGGTTCTCGCCATGGACGCGCTCGGCGGGGTCGTGCTCGTCGGCGGGCTTGCCGTGCTGGGAACGTTCGTATCGTTCGGGCTATATCTGCGCGGCGTGGCGGCCACCGGGTCGGTGACGGGAAGCCTGCTCGGCGCCATCGAGCCGGTAAGCGCCAGCGTATGCGCCTGGGTGTTTTTGGGCACCCTGTTCACCGCTTGGGACTGGGCCGGCTTGGTGCTCATGCTCGGCATGCTCGTGCTGGTAACCCTGTCGGGAAAGCCGCAAAACGATTAATGCAGCGAGGGTGCCCTCGGCGACCGACGCCAAGGGCACCCTCCCATCATTTGAGCGCTTGCTCGAGGGTTATTCGGCGATACCCATTATCCAGGGGTTGCCGGCGGCGGCTCCGCGGACGTCCCACCAGACGATCGCAGCGGCCGTGGCGATGACGAACTCAACGCCGCCGGCGACCGGACGCAGCAGCGGTGCGACGTTGGCCGCGACACGCTCCTCATTGCCGCGGGCGCGCTCGGGATTGAGCGAACACACCCAGGCGTTGGCTTCCTCGGGCGTGGCGAACGTCTTGCGGAACCGCTCGGGCATGATACGAACGTTGGGATCGAAGCCCAGGTCGTAAACCTTATCGATAAGCTGCTTATAGGCGCTCGGCTTGCGGCCGGCCATCGGCGCGCCGGGACCGCCCGGCCCCATGGGTCCGGGACCGCCAGTCGGCGACATACCCGGGCGACCGGGACCCGCAGGCCCGCCCGGCATGCCCGGTGCGCCCGACGGCGGCATCGGCGGCATGCCCGGTGCGCCAGCCGGCGGCATCGGCGGCATGCCCGGTCCGCCAGCCGGCGGCATGCCCGGTCCGCCCGGACGCGCCTCGCCAGCGCCCTCGCCCTCGGGCACCTCGCAGCCGCTGAACAACACGCCCTGCAGCGCCGGGATCGACGGCGCGTCGGCGAAGATCTGCACGGCAACCGTCTTGCGCGCCAGGCTCGACAGCTTCGCCACGTCCATCATGGCGCCGCAAC
>CAVHXL010000201.1:0-2309 GCA_963639885.1 bacterium
CCCTCAGCGGCATCGCCAGCCGTCATCGTCGCGACCAGACCGGTCCCGCCAATGCCCGTCTCAACCTCATATCCCCAGCTCGCAAGCTTCTCCGCGATGAATCCCGCAGTCCAGTGCTCCTCAAAACCCAGCTCGGGATGCTTGTGCAACTCGGCGAACCAGCTTTCCATCTCGCCCTCGAGCGGCTGCATCTCATCGATAATCGAACTCATGTCCATCCCCTTTGCTCAACGAATTTGCCCGTCGTTCAGTTAACGAAACCCGAGGACCCGCAACCGCGGCCGCAAGAGCGAGCCCTCCGACGATTCAAAGCGGGCCGGACGAGAGCGTCCCGCGCTCGACGCGCCCGGCCCACCTCTATCTCAAACGCACCGTTTACGCGGCCTGCGGCTTGCCCGCTCCCTTCTTGGCCGCTTTGTCGGCATGCTCATCGCGCTCGGCCTTCGGCACGGTCAGCATGATGGCGACGATGGCGATCATGGCCATGGCGAAGTTGAAGTACAGCGCGATCATGCCCGCCTCGCGCACCGCGATGTTGTCAGCGCGGCCGGCGAAATCCACAACACCCTGCAGCCAGCTCACAGCGCTCGCGTCGCCGGAAAGCGCGGTGAAGATGGCGGCCGAGATGGCCACACCGAAGGCGGATCCAAGCGAGCTTGCCATCTTGTAGATGCCCGCACCGGAACCGGCCTGCTCCTCTGGAAGGCTCGACAGCGCCGCATCAGTGGAAGGCGTCGCATAGAACGCCAGGCCCAGACCGAACAGCGCGTAGCCGATGATGGCGGACACCCGGTACTGCGACAGCAGCAGGTTCGCGGGCGAAAGGAACAGGATAGCGGCGCCGGTGATCATGCAGCCCCAGATCATGGGCTTGCGAGCACCGAAGCGCTGCAGCAGCTTCTCGCCGACGCGGATGAAGGCGATGATGGTGATGGCGTAGCCGAGCGTGAGCATGCCCGCCTCGGATGCGCTCATGCCGCCTCCGAGCTGCATGAGGTTCAGCGACACCATGAGCGTGCCCGCCACGCCGTTGAGCAGGAAATTCGAAAGCGTGGCACCCGCATAGGTCTTGTTCTGGAACAGCTTGAAGTTGAAGAAGGCATGCGCGTTGCTCGACTCCAGGCGAATGAACAGCGCGGTGAACACGAAGCTCGACACCAGCAGCGCCACGCAAATGGGAGAGGTCCAGCCGATTTTGTTACCCTGCGTGACGAACACCTGGATGGACACCATGGCGATCATGAAGACGATGACGCCCGGCAGATCGAACTTGTAATCACCGGAGGACTTCACCTTGTACTCAGGGGCGCCGCGCATGAGCAGAAGGCCGATTATGGCGACGACGATGCTGATCAGGAAAATGGAACGCCAGCCCAAGGCGCCGGTCATGAAGCCGCCGAACAGGCTGCAGAAGCCCGAACCGCCCCATGAGCCGATCGACCACATGCTCACGGCACGCTGGCGATCTTTACCCTGCCAATAGGTTTTCACCAGCGCGAGCGACGCCGGCATGATGCAAGCGGCCGAAAGCCCCTGCAGAGCGCGGCCCACGAGCAGCATCGGGTAGGCGACAGCCCCAGCCGGCGCGAGCGCCACAAGGGCCGAACCCACGATCGACAGGAAGAAGCCGCTCGTCACAACTTTCATACGTCCAACGCGGTCGGCGAGTCCGCCCATCACGACGATGAAGATTCCCGAGAACAGCGAGGTGATCGAAACCGCGATGTTCATGGTGCTCGCATCGATGCCGAGCTCCGCGCTCATCACGGAGTTGATGTTGAGCGTCGTCTGAGCGAACAGCCAGAACGTCAGCACGCCGAGCACGATGCCCAGCAACAGCTTGTTGGTCCCCTTGTACGGCGCCGCCTGCGCCGAAGTTTGTCCATCTGCCATGAGATGACCCCTTTCTTTGGTAGCATTGCCTTCGTTCCCCTCCAAAGGAAACTACAGCCATATAAGCATCGTGATCAGGCTCTTACATCACGCTAAAACACGGATAAAGGCACGAAATGCTTAATCACATGAATCATGTGAAGGCCTCTGAGCAGGGGAAACAACATTGGGCGCAGAAGGGGCTCGTTATCGCGCTCGTGCCGTTTTCCGGCTATGCCCTCTATCGCTGCTGGCTTGTCATCACCCAATACGAACGCCTTCTGTTCGCCAACCCCGCGCAAAACGCAATCTCGATGATGGGGATCCACATCTCGACATCCCTCGCGTTCGCCATAACCTGCGCGGCCATCTGGGTGGTGCTCAGAAACCGCAGCAACCGGATATGCGACAGGCCTCCCATCTACTGGGGCGCAGCC
>CAVHXL010000202.1:0-2302 GCA_963639885.1 bacterium
GGGCGGGCCGGTCAAGAAGGTTTGCTGACGGGACGAAATCTCGCTCGCCCTTATACTCGACCAAAGCCTCCCCACCATCGTTTGAGAGTACTTTGATAGTGGCGCCCCTCTGGCAGGCGTCAGAGACAACCGTATTCTCGCAGATATTAATCGGATCGTTTTTGAACCAACCCCAGCTTTGCTGTGATGACATGATTACCTCCTGCCCATGTTCTTATTGAAGTTCCTATGGAAGACCGTATCAGGCAACTGCGAAAACGCTTTATCCGCCTCGTGCATCGAGAGGTCATTCGGTTTGAAGTGCCCGCTTTCGTTGTCGTACTTGACAATTTTACCGTCAGACATAGTGACCGTGCCCGCAACTTTGACTCGCGGCTCCTTGCCGCCGATCAACGTTGGATGAGGAGTTGCCTTTCCGTCTTTACCGTTACCGTTACGTTTTCCGATAACAAGTTCTCCGTTTTCCCTAACAGCGTAGGTGTAAGATCCGTTCATCGGTTTCCCCTCATGATCCACAATTACACCTTTTCGCACATTATCGCGGGCGTTAACCGTTGTTGGATTGCAGGTGTATCCCGTTTCCTCGGAATAGACCCCTCGATCTTTGTCGTACTGCAGCATATCGGGAGTTACCCCGTAGCTGTCAGCGTAAGGTTGAGACCTTCGCTCGCTGTCAACGCTTTTGGCGTTGTTGCCAGCGCCTACTCCATCCGCCCCTTCGATTGCACCATAGGTTCCCACGTACAGGCCGCTAACGCCGCTACCCACGATGATCACCGCGCCTCATGCGCGCGGTCCAATCGGGAAATTGGATGAACTCCGACCTCGATAAAACATGCGCGAAAACGGTCTTCGGCATCGATCCGTGCACTAGGACGAGGTTTGGGGCCAGCACGTCTACCATGCTTTCCAGCCCTGCCTGGAAGTGTCTCTTGTTGTCCTGCCCGCGGATACATCCATACGTGCTTACCACGACGACACTGTTTTTTGGTGCGCCCGCAAAGGCTACGGGCTCTGGAAGGACTTTATCTGTGTAGGTGCGTTCATCTCCCCATCTGATGAGGGGGTATACGTTCGCCCCATGCTTCTGGAAGTAGTGGCCGATGGCTCTGCTGCGGTAGATGTTCCCGATTTGGGTAGCGAGAGGCTGGTCTCGATACAGCGAGTTGTCCGTCGGTACAAACGCCTCGAAGCTAAGTGCTGTTTCCACGAACAGCTCGGGCGCAATGAGACACTCCGCGAACTTGGTGTCAAACTCAAAGAAAGACAGCGCCTCGTGCTCAGTTGGGGCCTTATGCCTCTTAGTGAATGGAGTAAATCCCCGAGGGATGATCACCTCCTTTGGTATCTCGATGCATGGTATTTCGAACACGCCATCGAAACGTGCCCCCTTGACAAGCTCCGGGTTGAAGCCATCGTCGATGATTGCTTTGTTCGGAGGCATGGTTAAACTCCTGCCCACTAGAGGGCTGCTCGCGCCTTTTGCGAGCCAATCCCTGGCAGCGTCTCTGCCGCCAGAAACATGGTCTTATCCTGCGGAAAACCGAAAAATAAGGAGCTTCTTTTACAGCCCCTCTTAGAGATGGCATTCGTATACGGTTCACCGATGATTGCCCTTGAATCGCGATGAGTTATCATATTAATGAATAGTTCAGACTTATCTGAATACAGCTTATTGAACGCAACTTCAGATACGAGAGAAGGTTTATTCAAATATGAGTACGGCTAGTGCGATTGGTCGAAACATTAAGAGCGTCAGAGCTGAAAGAGGAATGACGCAGCACGATATCTATGAAGCTACCGGCATTTCTGCTTCCCAACTAAGTTCTTACGAAAATGGTAGGCAGATGATTGGCTTGACAACGCTAGCAAAAATCGCCGTAGCTCTCGATACTTCAATCGATCGCTTGTACTTCGGGACTCCTAGCGAAGCGTTTCTGAATGAGACGGAAGACTTCGGTGAGACCGTGGTTAACTGCTTCAAGAAGCTGCGCGAGCTTGGGGTTGTCAGCAATGTGAAAGTCTGCATAGAGCCTGGGTCTGCCGTTATCTCCAAATGCGCACTCGAGCTCATGAGAATGTTCTCCATGCTTGAGGAGTTTGATAAGAAGCGTCAGTTCTACCCAAACGAAGGCGAATATCTTGATCAGCTGTATAAATCCATAGCAAGTGAGATTAACTCGAGATATAAGCCTGCATAACGCCACTTTTCTAAAGCGACTTGAATTGTCACAGCAAGTGCAACGCCGTCGCGTAGTGGACCTCGTAGGGGGGTGCGGTAGCCGAGGCGCTTGCGCGGCCT
>CAVHXL010000203.1:0-2296 GCA_963639885.1 bacterium
GCTGGTTGCCCGCGCAAAGGAGGGCGAGCAGCTTCTTGCGGCGGCCCTCCGTCGAAGCGGCGCGAAAGCGGGCTTCGTCGAGCGGGCGTTTTACCTTGAAGACGAGCCGGCAGCCGAGCGACAGGTGCGCGAGGCCGCCCGGCAAGCCCTCGAAGACGAGCTGCGCGAGCTCTCGGAACGCGCGCAGCGCCTTGAGGAAGAGAATCGCGCATTGGCCGTGCGGCTGGCCGAGCTTGAGCAGTCGACATCGTTCAAGCTGGGCAGCACGCTTTTGAAGGCGCCGTGCGTGCTGAAGGATAAGATTGCCGAGGGTAGAGAAAGGCTTGGGAAGTGAGTTTGGAAGCCAACAGGGAAAAGCTTGCCGCGGTCAGCTCCGCGGCCTTGTCGCGCCCGGTTGTCTCCATCGTCGTTCCCGTGTACAACTGCGAAGACCATCTTCGGCAGTGCCTTGACAGCCTGCTTGGCCAAACGCTTTCCGATTTTGAATTGATCTGCATCGACGACGGGTCGACCGATTCCGCGCCGCGTATTCTGGCCGAATACGCCGCCGCCGATAGCCGTATGCGCGTTATCACGCAGGTGAACTCCGGCCCCGGCCGTGCGCGCAACGTCGGCATCGACGCCGCGAACGGCGAGTTCCTGTATTTCCTCGACTGCGATGACTGGTGCGAACCCGAGCTGCTTGAGCGCGCATGCGCCCGCGCGCGTCAGACGCAGGCCGATCTGGTGGCCTTGCCCCATTACGTTTTCGATCAGCGTGTGGGCCAAGCGTTCGTCGTGTCATGGGCGCTGTTGCCGGAAAAGTATCCGGCGGACGTGTGCTCGTGGCGAGACAACCCCGACTGGCTTTTCCGGGCATTCCAGAACTACCCATGGAACAAGCTTCTGCGCACTGATTTCGTGCGGGAAAACAACCTGCGCTTCCAGGAGGATATTAGCCTGACGGAGGATTTGATGTTCTCGGCGCCCGCGCTCGTGCGCGCGCGCCGCATGACGTTTCTGCCCGATGTCCTGGTCTATCATCGCGAGGGCACGGGCAAGAACACCATGGCGGCGAAGGACTTGCATCCGCTGGATTTCATCGAGGCGTTTCGGGCGCTCAAACGTTTTCTTAAGGCCGAGGGCGTCTACGACGAGCTGCGCATAGCATACGAGAACTGGGCGATCGATGCCATCATATACAACGTCAGCACGCTGAACACCTACGAGGGATTCAGCGTCGCCGTCGATGCGCTGCTGGGCGAGGGCGACTTTGACGGCAAGCGGCACGGCGCGGATGGCTCGGCGGGCGCCTTGCATGAGCTGGGCTTGGCGGATGCTCCCGAAGATGAGATGCAGGAGGCGCGTTTCGCCGAATTCCTGCGGCGCATAAAGGGCGACCGGCGGGATTTTCTTTACTGGACATATGTCGAGGCGCGCGAGGAGCGCGATCTGCGTGGGAGTCATTTGGCGGTCGAATATCGCCATGGCGAGGAACATCGCCGGGTTGAGGAGCGCCTTACCTGCGAACGCGATGACGCACGAAGCGAGGTTGAGGATCTTCGGAAGCGGCTTGCCGAGGAAAGAGCCCGTCTTGACGTCTTGCGTGCGCAGCATGAAGCGCTGCAGCGGGATTTCGACGAGCAGATGGGCGCCGCCGAGCAGAAAGTGGGCCAAGCGCTCTGCTGGATTCCCCGGCGAGTTCAAGAGCAGATCATCAAGAGCAGATCATCAAGAGGAAATAAATAATCCCGGCGCGAGCAATACCCGCACCGGGATCTTGCATGCGACCGAAGGGCGTCGAACCGACTTCAAAATTCGCGGCCCAAGGCTGAGGGGTTCCTCGTCCCGGGGCTGAGGAACCACGCTAGGCGTGTTGGGCACGCCCAACACGCCCAACACGCCCAACACGCCTAGCTTACAGGTATCCGGCGCCTTTCAGCACGTCGAGGATGTTGCGACCCTCGGTGGTTCCCTCGATGATGCGCCGCGCCCGCACGGCATCGCCGACGTTCACGACCGGCGTGCCCTTCGGCAGCGTACCCTCGATGGCCGTGAGCTGCGGGCTGGTCGACTTCATGCCGATGCAGACGAAGCCGTATTCGAAGGGGAGCTCCTCGCTTGATCCGTCGGGATTCTTCACCACGAAGGAGTGCTCGCCGACGCAGGTGAGCGCCGTGGATGGGCGCAATGTGACGTCGCAAGTGTTGAAGATCTTCCTCATGCGCGCCATCGTGACCAGGTCGATTCCGGTTCCGATGGTGGGTGCCATCTCGATGACCTGCACCTTCGCCCCGCGCTCGGCCACGAACTCCAC
>CAVHXL010000204.1:0-2269 GCA_963639885.1 bacterium
TGACCGGGCGCACCGACGACATGATCAAGGTGAAGGGCTGCAACATGTTCCCCGCTCAAATCGAGGAGGTGCTGCAGTTCACCGATGGCGCATCGAGCGAGTACCAGGTGATGATCGAGGCTGTGAACGGCCGTGACGTGCTGACGGTGCTGTTTGAGACGGCGCTTGAGGGTGAGAAACGCGAAAGCTGCGAGCAGCAGCTCGCCGCCATTTTCAAGGCCAAGATCGGCTGCACCCCCGAAGCGAAGGGCGTGCCCATGGGTGAGCTGCCGCGCAGCGAGAAGAAAACCAAGCGCATCTTCGATAGCCGTTACTAGGCAAAGGGTGGCCCGCAAGGCCGTCGTGTTTGAATCGGTGAAGCTGCCCCTATGCGACCGGCATAGGGGCAGCTTTCTTTCTGGCTTTGTTAGACCAGGATCGACATGGCAAGCTTGCCCTATCTTCGCGAGTTCGGAGCCGACTGCTCGTACCTGCGCACATGGAGCTGCTTTTCGGACCACATCAGGAGCGTGTCGATTCTGGTCTAACAGAGCTTTCATTTTTGTCTTCGGAAAAAGCCGCGCCCCGCGGGTGAAGAGCCGCGGGGCGCACAAGGAGGAGGGGTGACCGGCAGTGAATGGGAGGAGGGGCCTGCCGGCCGATGCAGTGTTGGGGTTGGTGCCGATCCCAAGCTTCGGGGAAAGGAATCGACAACGCTACATCTTCGCCAAAGAACAGCTCGTGAAGCGATGCAGGAGGTGATGAGGAGGTAGCCTGCATCCGCCTTGCGAGCAAGGGTTGTTCGCTTGACAACATGCATAGTACGATTTGAAGTATGGCAATAAAACCAACAAAGACATGAAAATGTGTAAATGCACACGAATATCACCCGTAAGGGATGATACCAAAATAGTCACAATACAAAAATATACGGTACAGAAGCTCAAAACTGTGTAAAGACACACCAATCGTTACCCAATCTAGGTGATACAAGGGTGATAAGCGGGTGAGCCGTGCGTGAGCGCATCTGCGGCCTTTTTCGAACTTTGGCGGAAATGTGAAGCGCCTATTTCCTTCCGTATGCTAAAGTAGCCGCATGAAGATCGCCCACGGACATACCGCCGAAAGTCGTAGCATGTTGCAGCTTCAGATTGCTGCTCTGGTACGCACCTGTGCTTTGCGCGCGGCCGATGTTCAGGCTGTCTATATCTTGGATGCGCCGTCAAAAGGCAAGGGCGCCTCCACTTATCTCACCTATTATTCCTATCGATATCTGTAGCACACGGGGCTTCGTAGCCGTGCATTCAGATTGCTGTATGCACGGCTAACTCGGACGAATACTCGTGTGCGCCTCCGCCCCCGCGATGGTTCCTATCCATCGCCTTGTTCGGTGAGCGTTGATTTCGGCGTCGTAGCTTGGTAAACCAAGCTCAAAGTGTTTCGATTTCGCCATTTGCGCATCGCTCATCGGGCCTTTCATTCATATTCTGGAACGATCGCAAAGGAACGATCATGATCGCCAAGATCTGCATGTTGTTAATATTCGTTGGAGTAGCTATTGGGGTTGGGTTGTACTGCAAACGTACAACATCAAGTGTTGACGGCTTTGTGCTCGGGGGAAGAAGCGTCGGCCCTTGGATGAGCGCATTTGCTTACGGGACCAGCTACTTCTCCGCGGTGGTATTTGTCGGCTATGCCGGTCAGTTCGGTTGGAAATACGGTATTGCCGCGGTATGGGCTGGTATCGGCAACGCGATCCTGGGCAGCTTGCTCGCATGGTGGGTGCTCGGTCCCCGCACGCGTGAGATGACGCATCGCATCGGGGCGACCACCATGCCGGAGTTTTTCGGCAAGCGTTTTCAGTCGAAAGGCCTGCGCATCGCGAGCGCTGCGATCATCTTCATCTTCCTGATTCCGTACACCGCAAGCGTTTACAACGGCCTCTCGCGCCTGTTCGGCATGGCTTTCGGCCTTCCGTACGAGGCATGCGTGATCGGTATGGCGGTGATCACGTGCGTATATGTCGTGCTTGGCGGATACATGGCGACGGTGATGAACGACTTCCTGCAGGGGATCGTGATGCTCGTCGGTATCATCGCGGTTATCTGCGCGGTGATTTTGAATAACGGCGGATTCTCCGAGGCCATCACAACGTTGTCCCAGATTCCAGCGGAAGGCTCCGAGATGGCTGGCCCGTTTGTCAGCATGTTCGGCCCGGATTTGTTCAACCTGATGGGCGTTGTCATCCTGACCAGCTTGGGAACGTGGGGCTTGCCTCAGATGGTGCAGA
>CAVHXL010000205.1:0-2246 GCA_963639885.1 bacterium
CCTTCGCCGTCCTGAAGAAGATGGTCCTGCATCCGCTGACCGACCGCGGCCTGGATACCTTCATGAAGGACTGGGAGAAGGTTGCTAACGCATGAGTGACGAAAAGACCGTGAGCGAGGGCATGGCACCTGAGGCCGCTTCGGCATCCGTGTCGCAGGATTCGGCTCCCGCGAAGCGCCGTCCGGGTCGTCCGCGAAAAAAAACCGTTGAGGAAGCAGCTGTGGATGCGGCTTCGTCGTCTGAAGCCCAAGCGGCAGCTGAGCTTGCAACTTCGGGCGAGGACGCACCTGCTGCTCCCGCGAAGCGTCGTCCGCGTAAGAAGGCGTCGGACGATGCCGCCGATACCGAGCACGTTGCTGCCGAGGCGAATGCCGATGGCGAGTCCGCTGCTCCCGTGAAGCGCCGCTCGACCCGTGCGCGTAAGGCTGATGAAACGGCGACGTCTGATGCGCCTGCCGCCGATGCGTCGGCATCTGCGGCATCCGAGGTCGCTGCAGGGACCGAGCCCCAGACGTCCGATGCCCCCGCAAAGCGTCGCACCGCCCGCTCCCGCAAATCGGCGGAAGAAGCTGCGCCCGAGCAGCTTGCGACCGCGCAAGCCGACGACACCGCCTCTTCGACCGAGGCCGGATCCGCGCAGGCGTCTCGGTCCACCGCGTCCCAGCCTGCCGACGACGAACGCAAACGTCCTCGCCGCTCGCGCAGCGTGAAGACGGCATCCGCGGAGGTTGCCGATCCCGTTGCCGGCAAGGGGGCGCAAGGCTCTGCCGAATCGGCTGAAGCCGCCGATGACGCATCGGACGCTCCGGCGGCCGATAAGGATGTTTCGCCCGGTCGCGCAGCCCGCGCCGCGCGCACGTCGCGCAAGACGGTGCATGCCTCGGGTGCTCAACGCCAATCTGGCGCCGATGAGGCGAAGGGCAAGCGCGACGAGGGCCGTGGCAAGCGGGATCGCGGCGATCAGCGGGACGGCCGCAACGAGGGCCGCAACAAGCGCAACGATCGCAATGATCGCCGCAGCAAGCATAAGAACCAGAATCGCGAGGTCGCGCCCTCCGTCGATAAGGAAACGCTTTCCGAGATGAAGGTCGCCGAGCTGCGCGCGAAGGCGGCTGAGCTTGAGGTCGATGTCGCCGGCTTGAAGAAGGCTGAGCTCGTCGATGCGGTCTACGAAGCCGTCATGAAGGTCGAAGGGTTCATCGAAGTCTCCGGCATCCTCGATGTGCTGCAAGACGGCTACGGATTCCTGCGCACCAACGGATATTTGCCCAGTGAGCAGGATTGCTACGTCAGCACGTCCGCCATTCGCCGTCACGGTCTTCGCAAAGGCGACATCCTTAGCGGCACGACGCGTCCGGCTCGTCCGAACGAGAAATATGCTGCGCTTCAGAAGATCGACACCGTTAACGGCATGCCGGTCGAGGAAAGCCGCAAACGCGTCCGCTTCGGCGACTTGACCCCGGTCTACCCTGATGAATGCCTGAGGATGGAGCATGGCAAGCAGACGATCACCTCTCGCGTGATCGACCTGGTGAGCCCCATTGGCAAGGGCCAGCGTGGCTTGATCGTCAGCCCCCCGAAGGCCGGTAAAACGACCATTCTGAAAGATATCGCGGCCTCCATCAGCGCGAACAACCCCGAGGTGCATCTGATTTGCCTGCTTGTCGACGAGCGTCCCGAGGAAGTGACCGACATGCAGCGCTCGATCAAGGGCGAAGTCGTCTCCTCCACGTTCGACATGCCGACGGAGAACCATATCCAGGTTTCCGAGCTTGTTATCGAGCGCGCGAAACGCCTGGTGGAGCAAGGACAAGATGTTGTGGTCCTGCTTGACAGCCTCACGCGCCTGGCACGCGCTTACAACTTGGCGCAGCCTGCAAGCGGCCGCATCCTGTCCGGCGGCGTCGATTCCACGGCGCTCTATCCGCCGAAGAAGTTTTTGGGCGCGGCCCGCAATATCGAGGGTGGCGGCAGCTTGACCATCTTGGCGTCTGCGTTGGTGGAAACCGGTTCGAAGATGGATGAGGTCATCTTCGAGGAGTTCAAGGGCACCGGCAACATGGAGCTCAAGCTCGACCGCAACTTGGCCGATCGCCGCATCTTCCCGGCGATTGATCCCGTCGCTTCGGGCACGCGCAAGGAGGACTTGCTGCTCGATCCGCAGGAGGCGCCGCTGATCTGGGCCGTTCGTCGCATCCTGGCGAACACCAACAACACCGAGCGCGCCATGGACATGCTCATCAAGT
>CAVHXL010000206.1:0-2182 GCA_963639885.1 bacterium
CGTCCGTAGCCTGCTGCACACCATCTCGCGTTATGCCCAAGCTGCCATCATCAGGTGATTCCGCCGTATCCGGATCATCGCTTGAGGCAGCGTGGTCCACTTCTTCACGCTCAGAAGCATCGCATGCGACTTCATCATCCTCGACGAGAAGGTATTCCACCTCTTCGCCATCTTCCATAACGACGAATCCGACCCGATTACCTTCTTCATCTTCGATATAGCGAACGATATCGTCCTCGGACAGCTCCAACTCGACGAATTCGTACTCTCCGCCGTCAGCCTCCGCCGCCCCTGCATCCATGCTTTCCGAGAGCTCCTCTTCGCTCATCAACGACTCCTCTCCTTCAGCGCGCGCTCGATCTCGCGCCTCGAATCACGTTCCGCCATGCTTTGGCGTTTATCATGAAGCTTCTTGCCGCGGCAAACAGCGAGCTCAACTTTCACCAAGGAGTTTTTCGCAAAATAGATTTTGAGCGGCACCAAGGCCATCCCTTTTTCCTTGGTCTGCTGATCAAGCTTGCGAATCTGATTCTTATGCAGCAGCAGCTTGCGTTTGCGATCGGGATCGGGATTGTTCAGGTTGCCGAACGCGTAAGGCGGAATATGGACCCCATGCAGCCAAACCTCGCCGTGGCGAATGAGCGCGAAGCAATCCGTGAGCTGGCAATGGTTGTCGCGCAGCGAGCGCACCTCGGTACCGGAAAGGACCAATCCCGCCTCGTACGTTTCAAGCACCTCGTAGTCATGAAGCGCTTTTCTGTTACGCGCTATCTCCTCGATCTGGTTTTTCACCGGCTAGTCCTTTTCCTTTCGCTCGCCCACCGCAGCAGCGTCATCTTCAACATCATCGGCGTCCCGCTGAGCAACCCGTTCGCAAGCCATTCCCGGAACGAACGTCTCGGCAGATTCAAGCTGCTGCGCGAAAGCAACGAACAAAGCGACGCACGCATCCAAGTCGTCGAGGCAGATAACCTCGGTCGGCGTATGCATATAGCGCAGCGCAACTGAAACCAAGCCGGTCGATATGCCGGCCTTCGAAACTTGCATCGGCCATGCGTCCGTACCGGAATGTCCCGGCAATGCCTCGATCTGATATGGGATGCCGGCAGACTTCGCCGCTGCCACCAGGCGTTCGAAAACCTCCGGATTGACATTTGGGCCCCGGCCGATGACCGGGCCTGCACCACACTTGATATCCCCATATTTCGCGTGGCTGATGCCTGGATAATCAGTCGCATGCGTAACGTCGAATGCGACCGCGATGTCGGGGGAAACGCCAAATGCCGAAGTGATGGCACCGCGCGTGCCGATCTCCTCCTGCACCGTGCATGCGGCCGTTACCGAACCCGGCGCGCCGCCAAGACGGGCAAGCTCCTCGAGCACGCGAGTGATGACCCACACACCGCACTTGTCATCAAAGGCACGGGATACGCCCATATGCTTCCCAAAACGCTCGAAACCGACTCCGTACGTTATCGGATCTCCAACGCTGACCAGCTTCTTCACCTTTTTCGCAGGCAGGCCCAGATCAATCACCAGATCCGACAACGGCGTCACCTTCGAACGCTCATCGGGCGAGATCAGATGTATCGGCTTGCGGCCCACAACCCCACGCAGCGGCTTATCGGATCCCGTCGCGTGAACATCGACGCGCAGTCCGGGTAAAATCGCGGCATCAACGCCGCCGATGGCCGCAACCGAGAGAAACCCCTCGTCGGAAACGTGGACGACCATCAGCCCAACTTCGTCCATATGCGCCGCAAGCATAAGCGAGGGGGCATCCCCCGCTCCTTGAACCGTTGCATGGACCGAACCCATCACATCAGTCCGCACGACGTCGGCAAACGGAGAAACGCGATCGCGCACGATGGCGGCTATGCATTGCTCGCATCCTGTTGCAGAAGGGGTTTCAAGCAACCGCCTCAAGTACTTTCGATCTTTCTTACGCAACCTGCGCCCCCATCTCTTACTGGAAAAGCCTCACAAACGCAGCCAGTCGGAACCCGGACCTGACCCCCTCGAAACAGCGCTAAGAGAGCACCTTCACCACGATTTTCCTGACATGAACAGGGCAATCGTCAAGCGAGCACCCCGGTTTGTGCGCATCCTCGGGAGCCAGAACGGCGAGGTCTCCTTCTCGAAGAACCACCTCGCTAACCCGATCGTGCACGTCATAGAGACC
>CAVHXL010000207.1:0-2148 GCA_963639885.1 bacterium
AGGCGGTGGGGAACGGGTTGTCCTTGCGGATCATCTGCACGGCGCCGGCGTTGTCTCCCGCGGCGACGAGCGCGATGTAGGCGGGCACGTTCACGTGCGCGGGGCAGAACGTCTCGCAGGGCACGGATTGCTGCACGCCTGCGCGGCATTTATGCGCGCTAAGGTGGCTCTCAACTTCCTTGGCGAACGTGTCCAAGCCCTCGATCAGGGCGTTCGCGGCTTCGTAGCCGATGGCGCAGTCCGACGTGTCGCGGACCATCTCGGCCAAGGCGCGCATGCGCGCGACCTCGGCGGCGTCGGCCTGGCAGTCCACCAGGTGACGCAGCATGGCGGCCAGCTGCGGCAGGCCATCACGGCACGGCACGCATTTGCCGCACGTTTGCAGCGCGCCTTCCTCAACCAGCGTCAGCTGCTGCGCAAGCGGGCACATGCCCGGCGGCATGGCGTCGACCCGGCGTTTCTGCCGGTCTAGGAACCCGCCGATGCGGCCGTCGTCAGCGGCCGCCGGCGCGATCGATATCTTCGTCACGGTCTCGTCTCCCCCGTTGTCATCCCGCATACGCGGGTCGTACCGGAAATCCGGCATGGCGCGACATGCCGGTCAATGTAACCCTCTATATTATTCGCGCGGCTATTTTCCCAGCTGTTACCAGCCAGGCCTTTCATAGCAAAAGCAGAAGGTCATATGCAATATCTACCATATGGGGAAACGAGAAGCCACGACAATTAGGGCAACGGCATCTCTGCCGGGGAACTTTACATGAGCATTCCCCGCATATTTCAAGGGAACCTATCCACAACGACCCTCCCTATCCATGTTTCCACGACGCTTTCCTTAATCGGACGATTTCCTTGCGGCCATCAAGAAAGACGAGGTGCTCTTATATGAACGAGAAAGAAGCTGATACCATCGCGCAAATTGCGCGATATTGCGAAAAGATCAAGCAAGCTCAGCAAAAGTTCTTTCCAGCAAGAAGGATGCTGAACGCATAGCACCCGGGATGCACATCGGCATTCCGGGCGCATTTGGTTCGGTGGGGTTGCGGCGAGCGGCACACCCCGCACCGTGCAGGTTACAGGGCGGCCTTGATGGCCGCCAGCAATTCGTCGAAGGTTTCCAACGCGGGCACCTCGGGATGATCAGCCTTGATCTCAGGCGTGCTGCGGAACAGGAAGCCCGCCTTGCTGGCCTTGATCATCCCCAGGTCGTTGTAGCTGTCGCCCGACGCGATGGTGTCGAAACCGCACGAATGCAGCGCGCGCACCGTGGTCAGCTTCGTCTGCTCGCAGCGCATGCGGTAACCGGTGATGGTGCCGTCCGCGGCCACTTCCAACGTGTTGCAGAAGATGGTGGGCCAGCCGAGCTTCTCCATGATGGGCTGGGCGAACTGCTCGAACGTGTCGCTGATGATGATCACCTGGGTGAGCCCGCGCAGCTCATCGAGGAACTCGCGTGCGCCGGGAACCGGGTCGATTCCGGCGATGACCTGCTGGATTTGCGACAAGCCCAACCCATGCTGGCGCAGCACGTCCAAGCGGAAGCTCATCAGCTTGTCGTAATCCGGCTCATCGCGCGTGGTGCGGCGCAGTTCGGGCACGTCCGCCGCCTTGGCGAACTCAACCCAGATCTCCGGAGCCAGCACGCCTTCCAAATCCAGGCACACGACGTTCATCCCCATGGCGCATCCTTTCATGCATTCCGGCGCAACCCGTATCGTTGCGAAATTCGTTGCGCACAAGCATAGGCCAATCACAACGCGAAGCGCCCCACATTCCGGCCAAAACCGCAACTCGCCGGGTAGCGGCGGGCGAAGGCACTCCAGTCGGCGCCCCCGCATACGCGCCCGCCGACAGCCAAAGCGCGCAGACCGAGCGCGAACGCAGGGCTTCAGACCCGGCGAACCACCCGCCCCGCGCAACGCTCCCACATTTTTCCCGGGGAACTTTGTGCGTGACTCCCACATTTTTCCCGGGGAACTTTGTGCGTAGCTCCCACATTTTTCGAGGGAACTTGATAACTTGATATACTCGAAGCATTGTACACGGCGGAAACGGATTTCTGCATCGCTTTCGAAGGCTCGATTCTGCCCATTGAGGTGAAAGCCGGCGAAAACCTCCGCTCGAAAAGCCTGCGCGTGGCATGCGATA
>CAVHXL010000208.1:0-2121 GCA_963639885.1 bacterium
GGCTCCGACTGCATTTTCTGCGTGGGAGATCACGTGGCGAACGACCAGGTGTGGAAAACGACGCTCAAGATGGGCAAGCCTGCAGGCTGCAAGCTCGTGATCAAGGATATGGCGCACGCTATCGAGGCGATCAATTCGGGCGTGACCGATAAGTACAAGATGATCATCTGTGTGGCGACGATCGCCGAGGCGAAACAGCTTATCGAGGGATGCCCTCAGATTACGTCGGTAAACCTGGGCAATACCAAGCCGAAGGACGAGAGCCGCCCCGATGCTCGTCAGGTATCTCGCCAGATTTTCCTGACGGCATCCGAAGAGCAAGATGTGCGTGACCTTTTGGGCAGGGGAGTGGAGGTGGAAATCCGCCCGCTTGCCGACGACCCCAAGGTTGATATCGCAAGCGTCCTGTAGAGAAACGACCGCGCAAGTGATGCGCGGAACGTATAGATGATGGGAGGAACATATGCTTCTTCAAGCAATCCTCGTAGGCTTGGTAGCGGCTTTTGGCAAGCTCGACTATCAGCTGGGAACGCTCTACGCGTTCCGCCCCATTGTGTTGTGCCCGTTGGTGGGTTTGGTTCTGGGCGACGTGCAGTCGGGATTGGCAATCGGCGCGAGCATGGAGCTGCTCTTCATGGGCTCCATTTCCATTGGTGCCTACGTTCCGCCCGATGAGGTGATCGGTGGCGTGCTTTCGTGTGCGTTCGCGATCTCGTTGGGCAAGGGTACCGAGGCGGCCATCGCGCTTGCCATGCCCATCGCAACCATTGCCTTGGCGATCAACAACTTCCTCAACGCGTTGATGCCGGTATTTGTCGATATGGCGGACAAGTTTGCAGTTAAGGGCAATCTTTCGGGTGTATATGCGGTGCACTGGGGTATCGGTCTGGGCAGCATGCTGGTGGCTTTCCTGCTTTGCGCCTGTGGCTTCTATCTGGGCGCCGATGCCGTGCAAGGCATCTTGGACTGGATCCCCGCGTTCGTCTTAGACGGATTTGGTATCGCGGCCAACATTCTTCCTGCCATGGGCTTTGCCATGCTCGGGCGTTTGGTGCTCACCAAGCAGCTGGTGCCGTTCTACTTCTTGGGTTTCTTGCTGTGCTCCTACGCCAACGTGCCGGTGCTCGGCGTGGCGCTGATTGCCATCATCATCGGTATCGACAAGTTCGATCTTCTTGGCTTGGGTGGCGCTGCGCCTCAGGTTGCCGTGGAAGGGGATGATGACGATGACTTCTAATGCTCCCGTTGCAGAGACACGCGATCAGTACAAGATCACCAAGGCCGACCTTATTAAGAGCTCGCTTAACGTAGGTGCGCTGGGCATGGAGTTCAGCTGGACCTATTACAAGCAGATGAACCTGGCGTTTTGCCTGATGATCGCCGGTATGCTCAAGAAAATCTATCACGATCGTCCTGAGGACTACAACAAGGCCATTGCGCGTCATCTGGCGTTCTTCAACATCACCGTGCAGTTCGCGCCGTTTGTCGGCGGCGTGGCGGTGGCGATGGAGGAGAAGGTGGCGCGCGGCGAGATCGAGCCTGAGAGTGTCAACGACGTTAAGGCCGCGCTCATGGGCCCGCTTTCTGGCATCGGTGACTCCATCTTCCTTTCCACGCTGCGCGTGGTGGCAGCTGCTGTGGGTATCTCCCTTTGCCAGGCGGGAAATGCGTTCGGCCCCATTGCCTTCCTCCTGATTTACAACCTTCCCGGTTTCGCTCTTCGTGTATGGGGCGTTCAGAAGGGCTACGAGCTGGGCGTCGGATTTTTGGATAAGGCGCAGCGTACCGGCCTTATGACCAAGATTATGACCTGCGTAGGCATTGTCGGCGTGATGGTCGTGGGCGCCATGTGCAAGGATATGTTCTGGGCCTCGATTCCTGTGGCAATCGGCTCCGGTGACGATGCCTCTACGCTGCAGGACATCTTGGATGGAATCATGCCCGGTATGCTCGGCATGGTGGCGTTCTGGATCTATTACTGGCTGCTTTCCAAGAAGATCAATCCCATGTGGCTCATCGTGGGCACCATGGTGCTGGGAATCGTCGGTGCGTTCTTTGGCGTGCTTGCGTAACGAGTCGTGACGCTGCGGCAATGGGGTTTGGTGCATCAAGTTGCTGAAT
>CAVHXL010000209.1:0-585 GCA_963639885.1 bacterium
ATGCGGTCGTCGGTCGTGCCGTCCTGATCGTAGTAGCGCGCCTTCATGCGCAACACATCGATGACGCCCTTGAAGTCCTCGGCGACACCGATCGGAATGGTGACCGGCCCAAGACGGCTGCCGAAGCGCGCGTGCAGCTGCGCCATTATGGTGTCGAAATTGGCATGCTCGCGATCGATATGGTTGATGAACACGGCGCGCGATAGGCGCATGCCGGCAGCTTCGCGCCACAGTTTCGTGGTCATGACCTGCGGTCCGGCCACTGCGTCAATGACGAACAGCGCCATTTCCGCCGCCTGCATGGTGGCAAGCGTGTCACCGATGAAGTCGGGGTGCCCCGAGGTGTCAAGGAGGTTGATCTTGTAATCGTGATACGGGATGGGCGCGATGGAGGTGCCCAAGGTGAAGCGACGCCTGATCTCCTCCTCATCGTAGTCGAGGTACGACTTGCCGTCGTGGGTCGTGCCCATGCGCGGCGTGCGACCCGAAACATGCAGCATCGCCTCGGCGAGCGATGTCTTGCCTGCCCCGTCCTGCCCGACGAGCACGATGTTGCGCACATGTTCCGTTGCGGGAGCTGCCATA
>CAVHXL010000209.1:595-2047 GCA_963639885.1 bacterium
ATATGAACCACCACTTTCCTGATCGGTGGAGCGCGCTACCGGATGAAGCTCATGCGGGGCGCGAACCACGCCTTCCAGCCTGCGGCAAAGAGGCATCGAGGGCTTCCCGCTTTCGCGAAACCCGCGTTTGACGGCGGACCCTTGCGAAAGCATCCAACCCATGATGCATCTACACGATATCTTCATTGTAGCGCATAAGGACGCCTCATCAGGGAAGATGAGATATATGGCTACGCCAGGAGGCGTTGAGGGACCGTGGCAAGGCGCGCTTCGAGGTCCCTACAGCTTTTCGAGCGCCGCGACCACGGCGTCGATCTGATCGTCGGGCGTGCTCGCCCCCGCGGTCACGCCGACGCTTTCGCATCCGAGGAACCATTCGGGATCAAGCTCGACGGCGGACTCGATATGATGCACGCGCGCGCAGTGCTCTCGGCAGATGTCGGCCAGGTGCGTCGTGTTCGCCGAGTTGCGCCCGCCGATGACGACGATGACGTCCATACGGCAGGCAAGGTCGGCCGCAGCCTCCTGGCGCTGCTTGGTGGCGAAGCAGACAGTATCCTTGACCTGGGGCTTGATACCTTGCGCCTCGATGGCTCCGGTTACCTCCTCAAGCGCTTCGCGCGTCTGCGTCGTCTGAACGACCACGCCAACATCGCTTGGAAGCCCGGGTGGCACATCGGCCGCGCTTTGGGCGACGAGGACCTCCCCGCCCGCTTCCCGAGCGTAGGCCACCAGGCCCTCGACCTCGGGATGGCCCGCTTCGCCCACCACCACCACGGTTCCTTGGGACTCGGCGAGAAGCGCAGCCGCCTTTTGCGCACGGGACACATGGGGGCATGTCGCATCGATCACGGGAAGCCCGCGCGAGACGACGCTGCGGCGCACCGCGGGCGTCACACCATGGCTCCTTATGATGATCGAGCCGCTTTGAGCTTCGGAGGCATCATCGATGGCGACGACTCCACGGGCAGCAAGGTCGGCGACAACCTGCGGATTATGGATCAAGGGACCGAGCGTGGACGCCGTGTTGCCCCCCTCGCAGGCCTTATGCGCAAGCTCCAACGCTCGCTTGACGCCATAGCAGGCGCCTGCGTTCTCGGCTCGGAACACGTGCATGGCTACTCCTTTTTCGAGGTGGCTTTCCGCGGGCGCGTAAGCGCGATGGCCTCTTCGGGCGTATGGACGGGGATCGGGTGCTCGGCGAAAACGGCGCTGAAATCGCGTCCGGTGGGAAAGAGCGTCTTCATATCCACCTGATCTGCGGGAACACGCTGCGAGAGGGCGAACACCTCGCGCATCGCGTACCAGGTGCAGGCCTCGAGGCGATCCTCTTTCGGCAGGAAATCGAAGTCGGACACGACGATGGGCCGGCCGTACTCGACGGTAACCTTCGGGAAGCGGATGCGTTCGCCTTTGCGCTTGATGTTCTCGGCGTTTCGCACGGTCATGGGA
>CAVHXL010000210.1:0-2045 GCA_963639885.1 bacterium
GGGTAGGGCACGAAATACTCGTCTATGAAAACGCTATTTCGACCGTTCTCTCGTAAACGTAAAGCCGCCCTGCAACAAGCGCGTATCTGGGGATTGGGCGCTCCATCTGCTCACCTGCGCTCTCAAAAGCAATCTTGGTTGCAGTTATAGGTGCTTCGAATTCGGTCAAGAAGAGTATAGCAACCGTGCTTTCAAGGTGGTCTTAAGGTTTTCGGATCAAGTAGACCTTTTGTCTTTTCATCGGCACAACTTGCTTCAATGTATGTGCGATATAATAGCTTTGTGCTTACGATAAAGAACAGAGGTCAGAAATGGCAAGTACAACTTTAACAATACGCATCGATGAAGACCTTAAACGTGAGGCGTCCGATGTCGCCAGCTACTATGGTTTGGATTTGTCGTCGGTAACGCGAGCTTTCTACAAACAGATGGTGAACACCCGGCGTATCCCGTTGACCTTTGCGCCCGAGGAACCGAACGCCGAGAGCATTGAGGCCATCCGCGAAGGTAATGCGTTCTTGGCATCGGGGGAGAAGGGCCGTTTCTCCAATGGCGCCGATCTTATTGCGGCGGCGATGGATTGATTTTGCCGAATCGGCGTTGAGCACCCCGCCCGACTGCCTGCTGGGTTGCTGGTAGAATGAACGGTCGTAAATCTGCTGGTGGCAAAACGCAACGGACGCTGCCGGCGCACTCGATGCAGACGGGGGAATGGGCACATGGATGCTGCGGCAAATGCGAGCTACTCCCTGTTCGTCCTGTTCTTGCTGCTGGTCGACATCGTGCTCATCCGCAAGCTCAGCCGCACACCCGGCTTCGGGCGCGAGGAAAGCTGGATCGTCAAGCTGGTTGTGGCCGCAGCGATAACCAGCTTGTCCGACGCGCTGTGCGTCGGCGTCGGCGCGGCGGCGGGCTTCTGGGGCAACTACCTGTTCAACTTCTCGTTCGATGCAGCAACGGGTTACATCGCCTATTTCTTCTTCTGCTATTGGGGCATGCGCTTCGAATCGCGCGTGCTGGCGGACCGGCGCCTGTTCGCGCTCTTCACCATCCCTGTGGTGCTATTGATTTTCTTGCTGGTCGCCTCGCTGTGGACGGGTTGGATCTTCCATATCGAACCCGACGGCACCTATGTACGCGGCCCGCTGTTCGTCCTGTTCGTGTTCGTGCTGGCCAACGGCTACACCGTCGGCGCCATCATCCTTGCGGCGGTGTGCTATCTGCGCAAACCGACTCCTACCCGCCGTAAGATGCTCATCGATTGCATCAAGTACGTGGTTCCCCTGGTGGTAGGCACGGTGCTGCAGTTCCACTTCACTTCCATTCCCAGCTCCAGCATGGGCATGACGCTCTGCGTGCTGCTTGTGTGCATGGACAACCAGGAGCGCCTGCTCCGCCGCAAAACGCTCGATGCCGAAGCGGCCAACGCCGCCAAGTCCGAATTCCTTTCGCGCATGTCACACGACGTGCGCACGCCCATCAACGGCATCATCGGCATGATCGGCATCGCCCGGGAGAACATGGACGACACCGCCCGCGTGCGCGACTGCCTGGAGAAGATCAGCGGCGCCGCCAACCAACTGCATGCCATGGTGAGCGACGTGCTGGACATGTCGAAGATCGAAACCGAGGGCCTCGACTTCACCCACGAGCCCTTCAGCCTTGCCGAAATGCTGAACGGCATAGACGGCCTGCCCCAGTCGCTCGCGGCGGGGAAGGGTGTTTCCGTGGAGCTGGCCGACGGCTCCAGCCTTGGGCATCCGTGGGTGGTGGGCAGCCCAGTGCACGTGCGCTCGATAGCGGTGAACCTGGTGTCGAACGCCATCAAATACACCGATACGGGTGGCGTGGTGAAGTGCGCTGTTCGCGAGGTATCCCGGGAAGAGGCCCGCGCCGTCCGCGGTCTGAAGGCGCCCGAGGGAGAAATCGTTTTCGTGGAGTTCGTCGTTGCCGATACGGGCATCGGCATGAGCCGCGATTTCGCCAAGCGCGTGTTCGAGCCCTTCACCCAGGAGCGCACCGATGGCCGCACCACCTACAAGGGC
>CAVHXL010000211.1:0-2033 GCA_963639885.1 bacterium
TGCAGGCGGAGATGTATGCGAACATTGCATCGATGGTGCTGAGGTTCGCTCTCGAACACGCCGATAGCTACAGCGTGCTCGAGATGCAGCAAAACCTCGCAGTCGTTTACAAGCACATGGCTCAATTGCATGCGGAAAGGTAGTGCCCTGAGCCGTTTTTGAACGGGAACGGCCAAGCACTTTCGCGGGGGCGCTTTCCAGGCGCCCAAGTCCCGGAAACGCTACAATGGGCCGCAGCCGGGTAAAGCTCGCAAACGTCAGCGACTCGGCATTGCGCCTGGTCGGCGTGACGAAAGAGGAAGAGGGCGCCATCGCGCAAGGCGACACGCGCATCGAGGTCAAACCTGCCTGGAAATTCCTCCTGCAAGATTTGACGTAGCGTCACAATCCAAGACGCAAAACACCCGTCCGTTTGAAGGCTTTCCGCTTTGCGGGGAAGCCGATCGGAAAATCTTGCCACTATCCGCGGATGCTACAATGCAAACAGACGGCAACGCGCGCGTAAACGAAGGGAGGCGGGGCATGGCGGGAAAACCATTTCGCTACCTGAAATGGGGCGACGACGTCGTGGCGACCATCGCCGACGACCTGACGCTCACCTTCACCGATCCCGCGTACAACACGATCGTCAAGCTGTACTCGAAAGGGTCCACCGGCTGGACGGCCGAGCAGTTCCTGTCGTTTCTGTCCGAGCGCATCATGAGCCCCTCGCGCCGGGATATCGAGAAGCTACTCTTCCGCTGCGGCCTTTCCGGCTACGACGTCTTCCGGATCGCCGACGCGACGCACGCGATCAACCCCCGCGACGAGCTTTGGCTCGCGCCCTCCCCCGCCAGCAATCCCCAAGAGGCCGCAACCGACGTGTTCGAGTCGGTTTTCCTCGACTGCACCGACGCGCAGGGGAACAGCGTGGACACGCCCGAGGGATTCAACATCAAGCGATACGGGGCGCTCGACGGCCGCTACGGCATCGTGAAACAGCGCATCAGCCCGCTGAGCACCGACGTCGAGTCGGAAATAGCCGTGTACCTGCTTGCCCGGGAAATGGGCATCGCCTGCTGCCCGGCGCGGCGTTTCGATCGCGATTCCGTCTTCTCGCAGTTCTGCTATGACTTCACCAGCGAGTACATGGTGCACTTCCGCAGGCTCTTCGACGGGGCACGCGGGGCGAACGAGATGGACAACCTGCTTTCCGTGCGGCCCGGCTATGCGGACGACTTTTACCGGATGCTCATGCTCGACTTCGTCACCAGGCAAGACGACCGGCACCTTTCGAACATGGCGATCAAGGTTACGGCGGGAGGCGAGGAGTTCTACCCGCTGTACGACAACGGGCGCAGCCTGTTCTACGAGGACACCGAGGATTTCGCATTTACGGCGGCGGGCGATCCGGCCGCCTACGCGACCACGTTCGGCTACGAGGGAACCTACTGGGACCACTTACTCGATGCCGCGAGTCGCGGCGTCCGCCTCGCCGATCTGGCGTGCCTCGACATTCCCGAAAGCACCGTCCTCAAAATCCTGGACGAAGCCGGCATCACGGGATACCGGCGCGCGGCGGCGTCGCAGTGGATCCGCACGTGCCTAGAGATGATCAAGGGGATTTGAACGCGTTTGCAGCAGTCCTGGGCCGACAGGCGAAAACCAAGCACGAACGCGCCGCAAGCGAGTTGACCTGAATCCGTTCAGTATATCGAACGGATTCAGCGTATTTTCGTTCGATATACTGAACAAAAGGCACCCGAAGCCGCATGGCACGAAACGTCCGCTACGCCGCCTGCGTTCCGACGGCGGGACGGCGAAACCTACGAAATGAGCTATTTCTCTTGTCGTGTTATCGACGAAATGCAGAATTTTTGATAGCAAAAATACTTCGAAATGCAGGATTTTCATTATTGGCCGACTGCGCAACGAAGCTACGTCGCGCATCGCACGACGCAAGGCGGCCCCTTCCGCTTGAAGGCTTTCCCGTTTGCAAGGGGGTTTGGGGAAGGGGAAGCCTCCAAGCGGAAGGGGCCGCTTGGGTGGAGGGT